>VFZX01000278.1 GCA_016871015.1 Acidobacteriota bacterium
TGCTGCCAAAAACGACCGGGATCCTGGAGGACGCGGCGATCATCCGGTCCATGGCGGCCTGGGAGACGCTCCACAACCTTGGCCAGTTCTACCTGCAGGTGGGACACGCGTTCAACGCGGCGCGGGCCAAGGAGATGCCGTCCATCGGATCGATCATCGCCTACGAGATGGCGTCGAAGGCGCGGCCATCGGATTTCCTGCCGCCGTTCGTCTCGATGAACTTTCCGGCCGGCGCGGTGAACGGCACGCTGATTCGCGAGGGTTATCTCGACTCCTCTGCGGCGCCGCTCACTTTCGACATCCGCAAGGGCGGCAACATGCCGTTTCTGTTGAAAGACGATTACCGCGAGCGCTTCCACCAGCGCCTGGACTTCCTGCACTCGTTCGACACCTCGCGCCAGCAGCAGGGCAGCGGCGTGAGCAAGATGGTGCGTGAATGGGATTCGTTCTCCACTGCCGCCGAGAAGATGATCCGCTCGCCCCAGGTCGCGGGGATCTTCAACCTCGGCGAAGCCGACCGCAAACGCTACGGCGCGTCGGCGTTCGGCGACGCCTGCCTGATCGCCCGCAATATGGTCAGTGCGGACGGAGGTGCGCGCTTCATTCTGGTGAACCAGGGTGGATGGGACCATCACGGCGACATCTACGGAAAAACCGACAAGTCAACGATGGAGGACCGCCGCGCGCGGGGCGGCCTGTATTCCAACTGCGGGGATCTCGATCTCGCCCTCTCCTCGCTGGCGGCGGACCTCAAGGGCACGAACAAGCTTGAACGCACGCTCGTCTGCGTGATGGGGGAGTTCGGACGCACGCCCGGCAATCTCACCGACATCAAGGGACGCGACCACTGGCCCGGCGTGCGCTGCGGTATGTTCCTCGGCGGTGGAGTGAAGGGCGGACGCGTGATTGGCGCCACCGACGATCAGGGCGGGAAGATCACCAAGTTCGACTGGCACAAGAACCGCCCCGTGTATCCGGAAGACGTCACGGCGACGATCTATTCGGTGCTTGGCATCGATTGGACCAAGCGGCTCGGTGGCTCCCCCTCCGGGCGCGAGTTCATCTACGTCGAGGACATGTCCCCCACTGGATTTATTGGCAGCACCGAAATCAAGGAGTTGTTCACGTGACACGGGCCGCGCTCCTGCTCCTGTGCCTGTGCGGCGCGGGATGGGCGCAGAAAAAGGTGATCCGGCCACCCTCGGGTCCAACATCGGGTCCGTACAGCGCGGGAGTGATGACGGACCAGTTGCTCTACGTGTCGGGCCACGTCGGACCTGAGCCGGGCGGTGGGTTCGCGCCCGGCGACGTGAAGACGCAGACCCGCCGGTGCCTGGAACTGGTGGGGCGCGTGCTCAAAGAGGCAGGACTCGACTCGCGCGCAGTCGTCAGCACCACGCTGTATCTCGCCGACATCCGCACGCTGGACGCTGCGGACGAGGCCTACCGCGAGTTCTTCCGTCCTCCGTATCCGGCGCGGACCGAAATCGAATCGCAACTGCTGATCCCGGCGGCACTGTCGGAGGTGAGCGCGGTGGCCGTGCTTGCGGGTCCTGACGCCATCACCACGATCAATCCGCAGGGCTGGCCGGATCCGAAGCGTCCCGCGAGCTACGCGTCGATGGGCGGAGGCACGCTGTTTCTGTCGGCGCTGCGCCCCGTGGATCCCGTGACTGGCATGTCCGGCGGGCTGACGATCCAGGAGCAGACAGCGCAGGTGATGCGCAACCAGGAGGCGATCCTCAGCGCCGCGGGACTCGGGTTCGCCGATCTTACGGCCTCGCGCATCTACCTCACGGATTCGAGCTATTACGTGGGGCTGAACGACGCCTACCGGAAATTCGTCACCGCGCCACCACCCGCGCGCGCCACGGTGAACGCCGCGCCCATCGAGCCAGGACATCTGTTGCAGATCCAGTCGGTGGCGGTGAAGGAATCCGGCGCCGGCCGCCCGTCGGGCGAAGGGATCACATCGCCGATCCACAGCTACTCGGTGAAGGCGGGCCGGACCCTCTACATCACGGGGATGACCGGGCGCGCGCCCGACGGCACTTTCGCGCGCAACGACATCAAGGCGCAGGCACGGCAGGCGCTCAAGACGATCGAGGAGCAGTTGACGCGCCACGGCATGACGTTCGCCGATACCGTGGACGCCGTCGTATGGCTGCGCGATCCGCGTCACGCGGCGGCGATGAATGAGGTCTACCGCGAGATCGTCAAGCCGAATCCAGCGGCGCGCGCGACGGTGAGGCTCGCGCCGAATACGGCGGACGGCTTGATCGAGATCATGATGACGGCGTACAGATGAGTTCGGTCACCGTATCCGCACCGACGGCCCCGGATAGATACTCCACCGCCCACGCCCCACTGGCACGTAGAACCGTAACATCAAGGCTCGCGGCCCGAGTCCCCCCGGCAACCGGCGATCTCCGCCGCGCAACGGCGCCGGTCCCCACACACGTTCGCCGGACCGCGCATCCGCCAAATCCACCTGCGTCGGCGCGGGATCCTTGGCCGCCTTCACTTTAATGTCCGGAAGCTTGCCCCGCACCTGCTCTGGCAGCCTTTCGTTCAACGTCGCCCGCAACTCCCCGAAGAGCTGCGTCGCCCGCCACTCGCCCTTGTCCCGCACGACGCCGACACCGGTCACGTTCCACTCGCGCAAGAGGATGTTGCGCCTGTGTCCGGGACTGCTCATCCAGCCCTGCACGAACTGCACGGCGGCATCGCGCGCCGTCAGATCGCGGCGTACCGAAAACGAAGCGATGTTCTCGCCGCTCGTACCCGCGAACCGCCGGTGCTGGTGCGCGATCCGGTCCCCGGAGTCACGCCCGTCGGGATTCACGTGCCCATGGAATCTCCGCCGCAGCATGTCTTCGGAATGGCGTTCCGCAATCACTGCAAGCCCCTGGTCAATCACCAGGGGACGGAGTCCGGCACGCTGGCGTTGCTGGTTGATCGCGTCGTGGATGGCACGCGCGGCCGCGGCGCCGTCGTCCGCCGCGAGGACCGCGGCAGTTCCCACCCACGCCAGTTGGATCGTCAATCGCACCTATTAGACAATATAGAGACATGGCGACTTCCAGCGGCGCAGCCGCGATCGGGCAATCCGCGGCGGCCACCGTCCGGACTGGCGCCTTAGCGCTCGCGCTGCTTTCGTTCGGGCACTTCTTCATCGACCTCTATTCCGCCGCGTTGAGCGCGCTGCAGCCGCGCCTGGCCACGCATCTCGGGCTCTCGCTGACCCAAGCCGGAATCCTCGGCGGATTGATGGTGTTTGCCTCCTCGGTGCTCCAGCCGCTCTACGGGATCCTATCCGACCGCTTCCACACGCGCATGTTCACCGTGCTGTCACCAGCGGTTGCGGGCGTGTTCATCTCGAGCCTCGGACTCGCGCCATCCTACGGCTGGCTACTCGCGCTGGTCTTCCTCGGCGGATCCGGCGTGGCGGCGTTTCACCCGCAGGCGTCGGCCCGCGTCACCATGGGCGTCGCCGAGTCGCGAGCCCGCTGGATGGCCGTGTTCATCAGCACGGGAACGCTCGGCATGGCCATCGGACCCGCGTTCTTCTCGCTTGTCCCCAACTGGCTCGGGTTCGAGCGGACCCACTGGGCCGCGGTCCCTGGCATCCTCTGCAGTGCCCTGCTGTGGGCGTATCTGCCCGAAGTCCCGCGGCCGGAAAAGCGCATCCGGTTCGAGCTTGCGCCTCTGCGCGCGGTCCAGCGGCCGTTGACGATCCTTTACTTCTGCGTGTTCATCCGCTCGATCGTCCAGGTGACGTTCACGCAGCTCCTGCCGTTGTACCTGAGCCGCGAGCAGCACCTGCCCGTGGCGCAGGCCAACTACGTGCTTTCGCTCTATCTCGCCTTCGGCGCGATCGGCGGGATCGTGGGCGGCAGCCTCGCCGACCGCATCGGCGGTCGCCGCGTGATCATGCTGTCATTCGTGTTCTCGGTGCCTTTCCTGGTGCTGTTCTTCACGGCTTCCGGATGGCTCTCGTTCGCCGGACTCTGGATCGGCGGCCTGATCCTGCTGTTCACGATTCCCGTGAATGTCGTCATGGCGCAGGAGCTCGCGCCCACTCAGGCAAGCACCGTGTCCGCGCTGATGATGGGATTCTCGTGGGGAATGTCCGGACTGATCTTTGTCCCGCTCACCGGATGGCTGTCGGAATCCCTGTCGATGCGCCTGGTGATGCTCGGACTCTCAACGCTGCCCCTCGCCGGATTCTTCCTCGCGCGCATGCTCCCGGAGCCGCGCCGTGCCTGACGCGGTATGCCTGCTGAGCGGCGGACTCGACTCCGCGGTTACGCTCGCCTGCGCGGCACGTGATGGGCTCCGCTGCCATGCGCTGTCGTTTGACTATGGCCAACGGCACCGCTGCGAGCTCGACTCCGCCGCGCGTGTCGCCGCCGCGCTCGGAGCAGCCCGCCACGCGGTGGCGCATGTCGATCTGCGCTGGATCGGTGGCAGCGCGCTCACGTCGGCAATCGAAGTTCCGAAGAACCGTGGCGCGGATGCCATGTCACATGGAATTCCGGTGACCTACGTTCCCGCGCGCAATACAATCTTTCTGTCCTACGCGCTCGCCTGGGCGGAGACGCTTGGCGCGTCCGACATTTTCCTGGGCGTTAACGCCGTCGACTATTCGGGGTATCCGGATTGCCGTCCCGAGTTCATCGAAGCCTTCGAGCGGATGGCGAACCTCGGCACAAAGGCTGGCGTCGAAGGCACGTTGCGCACGCGCGTCAAAACGCCGCTGATCCGGTTGTCGAAGGCCGGGATCATCCGGCTGGGCGCGGAGCTTGGCGTCGACTTCAGCCTGACGCACTCCTGCTACGATCCCGCACCGGATGGACGCGCTTGTGGCGCATGCGATTCCTGCCTGTTGCGGCTGAGGGGATTCGCGGAAGCCGGCATTGAGGATCCAATCCCTTATGTATCTCGCTGAGATGTTCTACTCGATTCAGGGCGAGGGGATGCTGGCGGGAGTCCCGAGCGTTTTCATCCGCACCTCGGGCTGCAACCTGCGCTGCACCTGGTGCGACACGCCATACACGTCCTGGAATCCGGAAGGAACCGAGACTCCACTTGCGGAGATCGTGGCCTTCGCCACCAGACATCCCTCGCGCCACACCGTCGTGACCGGAGGCGAACCGATGATCGCGCCAGAGATCACGGAGCTGACACGCCAGTTGCAGGCCGCGGGCCAGCACCTCACGATCGAGACCGCGGGCACGGTGTGGGCGGATGCCGCTTGCAGCCTGATGAGCATCAGTCCTAAGCTCGCCAATTCGACGCCCAGTGAGCGCGACGGCGGCCGCTGGGCGGCGATGCACGAGCGGATCCGGTTTCAGCCCGGCGTGCTGATGCGGTTGATGGAGCATCCCTACCAGCTCAAGTTCGTCGTGTCGCGTCCGGAGGATCTCGATGAGATCACGTCGATCGTGGACCAGCTCCATGCGGACCGCGGCCGCGTGCTGCTGATGCCCGAGGGCACGGATCAGGCAACGCTCAACGAGCGTGGCGCCTGGACCGCCGAATTGTGCAAGAAGACGGGATTCCGGTTCGCGCCGCGCATCCACGTCGCGCTCTATGGAAACAGGAGGGGAACTTGAGACTAGCAATGTGCTTGACCCTTGCAGCACTGCCTTTCGCCGCATCCGCGCAGACCTGCACGTTCGCGTTCAATCCCGCCTCGGTGAGCGTGCCCGCCACGCCGGATTCGGTCGGAACATTCACCGTCACCGCGTCCGCGGGAAATTGCGCACGGACGGCGGTGTCGAGCAACCCGGAATGGCTCACGATCTCGTTCGGAGTTACAGGCACCGGCAACGGCTCGATCGGCTACCGCGTGGAGTCGAATACCACCGCCTCATTGCGCACCGGCTCGATCTCCATCGGCGGCACACGCTTCACCGTGACCCAGGCGGCGGGCAACTGCAACTTCGACCTCTCAGCCATTAGCGCGCGGGTTGGTTCGACGGCGGGCACCGGAACATTTAATGTCCTCACACGATGCAGTTGGACCGCGCAAAGCAACGTGTCCTGGCTCCGCGTGACCGCCGGAGCGAGCGGGACCGGCGACGGCGCGGTGCAGTACGCCTACGATGCCAACCCCGGCGCTGATCTCCGCACGGGCGTGATCACGGCGGGCAACCGGACGTTCACCGTGGTCCAGAACGGACAAGGCTGCACCGTTCGGATATCGAGCACAACCGCCAGCTTCACAGCAGCGGGAGGAACGGGATCGGTCGACGTTACCGGAAACTGTTCCTGGACCGCGACACGCTCCCAGAACTGGATCACTTTCACCGGGGTCACGGCGGGAACGGGCAACGCGGCGGTGCCCTATCGCGTGGAGGCGAACACGACCTCCGCACGCCGCTTCGGCACGATCAATGTTCAGGATCAGGCGCTCACCATCACGCAGGACGCTTCGGACTTGCCGCAGATCACCGGAATCACCAACGGCGCCAGCTTCCAGACGGGCGCGGTCTCGCCCGGGCTGATCGTGGTCGTATTTGGCGCGCGGTTCGGCGCCACTCCTCTGGCCACGTTCGAGCTCTCACCTGACGGCGCGTTCTTCACGAACCAACTGGCCGAGACCCGGCTGCTGTTTGACGACGTTCCCTCACCGATGATCTATTCGGTGAACGGCCAGATCTCGGGGATCGTACCGTACGCGGTGGCGGGGAAGCAGCGCGTTCAGGCGGTGGTCGAGTATCAAGGACGCCGTTCGGCGCCGTTCGGGGTAGACGTTCTGCCCACCGCCCCAGCGATATTCACGCAGACCGCGGACGGATCCGGAGCGGCGGCGATCCTGAACGAGGATTTCACGTTGAACACCCCCTTCGCACCCGCGGGCCGGGGCTCGGTGATCCAGATCTACGCTACTGGCGAGGGGCAAACTGAGCCGCCGGGCGTCGACGGAAAGTTGACCACGCTGCCACTCCCCGACACCATCGCACCAGTGCAAGTGTTCATCGGTGGCGCGGTGGCTGAGGTGCTGTACAAGGGCGGTGCGCCGGGCCTGGTCGCGGGTCTGGTGCAGGTGAACGCGCTGGTGCCGCTCGCGGCGCCGCGCGGAGACGCGGTACCGGTCCAGTTGCGGATCGGAGGACGCAACAGCCAGGGCAACGTGACGGTGTCGCTGCAGTGACCCTCCGCCGCTGGCGTATCATAGACACGATGACCCATCGCCGCGACTTCATGCGCATCGCCGCGGGCGCAGCTCTGTCACTTCCTGCCGCCGCCACCCGCCATCGCGAGCCGGGGCGCAAGCAGCTCCGCGGTATCTTTCCGATCCTGCAAACGCCGTTCACCGAGGACGACAAACTCGACACCGCGACGCTTGCCAAGCAGGTCGTGTTCCTGGACAAGGGACGCGTCCACGGCGCCGTGTGGCCGCAATTGGCGAGCGAGTACTCGATCCTCACGATGGAGGAGCGCCTGGCCGGAGCCGAGGCGATTCTGGGCGCCGCTCGTGGACGCCGCATCTCTACGGTGATCGGATGCCAGGGGCCGGACCTCGACGCCGTCGCCTCTTACGCGCGCCACGCCGAAAAGCATGGAGCCGACGCGCTGATCGCGCTGCCGCCGGCCAACCAGAACGACCTCGACGCGGTGATGCAGTACTACAAGTCCATCGGACAAGCGTCGAGCCTGCCGCTGTTCGTGCAGGCCGTCGGCAAAATGAGCGTCGACTTCATCATCGAGATGTCGAAGCAGATCCCGACGCTGCGCTTCGACAAGGACGAGGCCGGCGCTCTGCTCCCGCGCATCTCCCAGTTCCGCCAGAAGGCTCCGGACCTCGGGATCTTCTCGGGCGGCCACGGCAAAACCCTGCTCGACGAGATGCACCGCGGCTCAGCCGGATCGATGCCTGCCGCCGGATTCGCCGACCTCTACGCGCAGACCTGGGACCTGTGGCAGGCAGGCAAGCGCAAGGAAGCTACCGAGATGTTTGGCCGGACCATGGTGCTCTGCACCGAAGTCATGGAGTACGGCATCGAGTCGCTCAAGTTTGTGCTGCATGCACGCGGCGTGTTCCCCAACTACCGCTCGCGGAAGCGGCCCGCGCAGCCAGGATCGGTGGCCGCGGGTCCCGGCAGCGGACTCGAAACCCGGGCCACGCTGGATGAGCCGGCGAAGGAACATATTCGGGAGATCCTCAAAATTCTGAAGCCCTATCTTCGCGCTTAGTGCGATGATGGTTGTTCATGTCTGACCTTCTGCCGCCGTTGCGCATGGGCCTCGAGTTCGCGCCCAGCCCGATCGCCGAACAGCCGGGCTTGATGATCCGTGATCCGCACCAGTACTCAGACGCGCACCTGGTTATCCCGCCGGAACTCGTCCAGGCGCTCCAGTTTTTCGACGGTAACTCCTCGGTGCTCGATCTCAAGCGGATGCTGGTGGATTTGCTTGGGCGGCTGGACGTGTCGGACATCCAGGAGCAGCTTGCCGACGCGCTATCGGAAGCGGGGTTCCTTGAGGACGAGGTCTACTTCCGCTTGCGCGAGGAGGCGCACGCTGAGTTCGAGGAATCGCCCGTGCGCTACCCGGCCTTTGCTGGACTCGCGTACCCGGAGGGCGAGGAAGAACTGCGTACTGAGTTCGATACGCAGTTTGCGCGTAACCTCCCGGACCGGGACGCGCCTTCGCTCGACGGTGTCATCGGTATCGCAGCTCCACACGCGAGTCCATTCGGCGGTTGGGCGTCCTATTGCGATGCCTACCGGGCAATCCCGCGCGACTCGCAGGAGAAGACCTTCATCGTCCTGGGTACGTCCCACTCCGGCCAGCCCGACCGCTTTGGGCTCACCCGCAAGCGCTTCCTCACGCCGTACGGCGAAACGCGCGAGGCGCTTGACTTGGTGGATGATCTCGAGGCAAGAGCCCCGGGCGCGATCCTGATGGAGGATTATCAACACGCGCTGGAACATACGATCGAGTTCCAGGTGGTGTTTCTCCAGCACCTGTTCGGACCCAGGATCCGCGTGTTGCCCATCCTGGTCGGATCCTTTGGCCGCAGCATCCACGAAGGCGGGATGCCTGAGGACAACGACGAGGTCCGGCGGTTTTTCGGGGCGCTTGGCGAGATCCACGCCCGCCGCAAGAACGAGTTGGTCTGGGTGCTCGGCGTCGACATGGCGCACATGGGAGCGCGCTATCAAGACAGGTTCGCCGCGTATGCGCACCAAGGCGAGATGCTCGCGGTGTCAGCGCGCGACAAGGACCGCATCGCAAGGATCGAGGCCGGCGACGCACGCGGCTTCTGGGATCTGGTCCAGGAAAACCAGGACGACCTGAAGTGGTGCGGATCGGCACCGTTCTACACCTTCCTCAAGGCCGTGCCTGAGGCGCGCGCGCGGATGCTGCGCTATCAGCATTGGCAGATTGATCCGCAGAGCGTCGTGAGTTTCGCCGCGATGGCGTTCACCGGGAGCTGATGCGGGAACGGCTGATCACGCCGGAAATTCTCGACCGCGCTCCCGATGGCGAGGCGCGGGCGAACCTGGCCGATATCGTCCGCATCAACCGTTACTTTGGAGGACACGCCGCACTGCTGCGTGAGTTGGGCCGGCTCGAGCCCCGCCACGCCAGCTTTACGGTACTGGACGTTGGCGCCGCTTCCGGTGATCACGCACGGTCGATCCGCGCCCGGTTTCCGAACGCGGAAATCGTCTCGCTCGACCTGCATGCGCGCAACCTTGCCGCCGCGCCGGATCCCCGGCTCCAGGCGGACGCGTTCCGGCTACCAGTGGCCGCACAGTCAGTGGACTATGTCTGTTGCAACCTGTTCCTCCATCACTTTTCCGCCCACGAGATCGTGTCGCTGCTGCGCGATTTCGCCGTGATCGCGCGGAAGGCGGTGCTGGTGACCGATCTCGAACGCCGTCATACCGCGCACCATTTTCTTCCTGCCACGCGATGGTTGTTTGGATGGCACCCGGTGACGCTGCATGACGGTCCGGCTTCGGTCCGCGCGGGATTCCGTCCGCACGAGCTGGAGCGGCTGGCGATCGAGGCAGGGCTCAAGCCGTACCCGGTCCGCCGGCACTTGCCCTGGTTCCGGCTGTCGATGATCGCGACCGCGCTGGCGCTGTTGGCGCTGTTGGCGCTGTTGGGCTGCGCCAAGCGGTACGCGATGGAGGGCATGGTGCTCCGGGTGGATCCGGGCCGGCGGGAAATGACCGTATCGCACCGCGCCGTTCCCGGATTCATGCCGGCGATGGCGATGCCCTTCCAGGTCGGTGGGAATCATGAACTGGCGGGGGTGCACCCCGGGGCTCAGGTTCGATTCGACCTGCGGGTGTCGAAAGACGGGTCGATGGCCCGGTCCGTTCGCGTGGTGCGGCCCGCGGTTGATCCGGAGACTCCCCTCGAGGCGCCAGCCGAACGGATCGCCATCGGCGGCCCGGTTCCGGAATTCGAGTTGACTGACCAGGATGGAATCCCATTCCGCGCCTCGGACCTCCGGGGGCGGCTTACCGCCATCAACTTCATTTACTCGCGGTGTCCGCTTCCTGAGGTGTGCCCGCGGCTTGCCGCCGGGTTCGCCAGCCTGCAGCGCCGGTTTCGCACCGAGATGCCGCACCGGCTGGCCCTCGTCTCAGTTACACTCGACCCTACCTACGACCAGCCCGCGGTGCTCAAGCAGTATGCGGAGTCGCTTGCCGCCGACCCTTCGCGCTGGCGATTCCTGACTGGCGACACCGCGCCAGTGGCCCGGAGTTTTGGTTTGGTTCACTGGCCGGAAGAGGGAGTCATCGTGCATTCATCGGTGACCGCGCTAGTCGATCCGGAGGGCCGGCTCGCCGCGCTTGTGGAGGGCGCGTCGTTCCGTTTGGAGCAGATTGCCGACCTGATCGCGGATCGTCTGAAACGGTGAGGGGCGATATGATGGTTGGGTGCTCCGCCGGTTTTACCCGTCTTCTACAGTTGGCAGCGGAGAGTCGCGGCAGGTCGTTGATTCTATTGGGAGCGGGATGCGTCGTCGCGAAATCCTAGTGACACGCGTGCGTCACGATATCCAACATGTCTCA
>VFZX01000279.1 GCA_016871015.1 Acidobacteriota bacterium
ACTGCTTATCAACGATGGTGCCGCATCTTGCGCTCGATCTTCCAGCAATTCGCCAAGATCCCCCTCGATCCGCCTGCTCCAGTGCCCCTTCCAGCCGCTTCCAACTGCCGGATTTAGGCTGAATGCCGCAGGGGGAGCATCGGCGCCAGTCAGGTGGCTGGCGATAGCCTGCACCGCATGCCGGCCAGCACCAATATCGGCGGCGATCTGGTTCAGCGCGCCTAGGATTGATGTGTTCATTTGTAGCCTCCTCGCCATAAGTGTTGGTCGCGTCTGATACGTTACCAGCGGCATCATTAATTTTATTTAATCCGAAGCGAAGGGATAACTCCAAGTGCGGATCTGCCGGATTCCGGATTAGCATTAGCCGCCGCGACCGTCCCGGGCGTCAGGCTATCGGACGACTCTCATCCCGTGAATTGGCCGGAGCCGCTGAACCACGGGCAACGCGTTGTCCGAGCGCCAGCCGATTCCCGGCACATCGAGGCATTCAGGCCGGATCAATTCGAAACGAAAGCGCGACGATGGGCAAGTCGCCCGACACAGGTGACGGAGCTTCACTCTGGGTAAGAATCAGTGCGCTCCGCGGATGACCGCGAGCCGGCGTCCGGTGGGCGCTACCAGCACCAGGCGCCGCTCAGCCAGATCAATCGTCGTACATCTACACGCCCGGATGGATGGGGAGCGTCACCGAGAAGTACGTGCGGTCCGCATTGAACTCGAAGACCGCCGGCGGGGATCCGTTGGCACGCATTGCATTGTGGATTTTCCCGATTCCAGTCCCCCGCCCTTCCGCCAGGCGCAGTTCCTTGAGGAACTCGCCGATGCGGCGGTTGCGGGCCGGAGCCGGCGGGACGCGGTTGCCAGGGAGGAAGTGATGCGGTTCAATCCCCGGCACGGGCCCGGGATAAGAGACGATCTGCATGCGATCCGGGTAGGAGTACACCTTCACCGGCTCGTATTCACCGTCGTAGCTGCGGTGATAGACAGCATTCACCACGGCCTCTTCGACTGCGTCCATCGGGTAGGCCGCCAAATTGTTGGTTTCCGGCCGGATGCGCGTCTTCTCGATCCGGGTGCGGATGATCCCCCGGAGAAACTGGAGGCAACTCCGGACCTGCTGCGGGATGGCCCCGGTGAACACGTGCTCATGGATTAGATCTCCGCCGGGCCCCTGCGGGAACGCTGCGTACTCGACGCGGGCGCCTGGAAACCACCGCTCGGGCTCATCGCTGAACATCAGGAGGGCGACGTTGCGCGGCGCTTCATGCGCGTTCACGGGGACAGTCAACCGCATCTGGCGAAGCAGTTGAAGCCCGTCCGGCTCGTCTTGAAGGAGGCTTCCGACGCCTTGCAGATGGCGCCGCACCAAGAGCACGCTCACCTGCTCAAGCGGAACGTTTAGCGCACGCCGGTCGTCATGCGGGATTCGCGCCGTGAGCTGGATCAGCGTTCTGAGCATTTCACCCTCGGCACGCACCGTGTCAGCGCCTTGCCGGATGTAATAGAAGCGTTCGGAGTTCCGGTCTAATGTTTCCGGCGCTTGATACGGCCGGGTGTCGCCCCCGGGAGCCCAGACGACCAGCAGGTCCCTCCCATCGACTGTTTCCGGCGACAGGTACGGCTGATAGGCCGGAACAATGCGGTTGCAGTTCCCGCGGATCCATTGCTGAGCGGCAGTCACCTCATCAGCATTGAGGCCGGACGGAGGCAGTACCGCTTGGCCCCCTTCTTCAGCGACACCGATAACGATGTATCCGCCGTTCAGGTTTTGGATATCGTTGCCAAAAGCACAAATCGTCCGCAGTACCTGAGCAGCTGTTCCACGCGACGCCCGTGCGTCCCAGGTCGACTTGAACTCAACTCGCGACGACTCGATCCGGCTGCGGTACAGAAGTGCCCGCACATCAATGGGCAAGTGCCCCATGCCTTACCATAGTAAATTGTCCCGCATCCTGGCGCCCGGCCCGGCGGCTCCCCTGCGATGGCCCCTGGTCTACCTCGGCGTTGCCATCACCACGCTCGCCACACTGATGCTGGAACTTTCCCTCACCAGGATCTTCTCGGTTGTCTTCTACTACCACCTGGCCTTCCTGGCCATCTCTTTAGCCCTGTTCGGACTCGGCGCGGGCGGAGTCCTCTCCTATGTCGTCGCCGGATGGGGTGGATCCGTCTTCCGCCGCCTCGGGATCCTCTCCGCCGTCAACAGCGGGACCGTGATCGCCTCGCTCTGGTTCCTGCTCACACGCACCGGCGAGATGTCGAACTGGACACTGGCCGCGATTTACCTGGCCAGCGCGATCCCGTTCGTCCTGGCCGGAGCCGTCGTGTCGCTCGCCATCTCGGAGACCATCGACCGTGTTGACCGGGTCTATTTCTTTGATCTGGTGGGCGCTGCCGGTGGATGCCTGCTGCTGATCCCGCTGCTCAAGGCCGTCGGTGGACCCAACACCGTGATCGCCGCCGGCGTCCTGTTTGCGACCGCATCGGCAATCTGGTTTACCCTGGCCGGATCCGCGCGCGGCCGGATCCTCGCCGCAACGGTCGGACTCGCCATGGTGATCCTGGTGATCTTCAACCTGAAGGGCCGGTTCATTGATGTCCGCTATGCCAAAGGACAGTCCCTCCGCCAAGAGCAATGGGTGCGCTGGAACGGCATCTCGCGCATCGCTGTCGCCGAGGACGGGAACCGCAACCTGACCATTTATATTGACGCCGACGCCTCCACAGGCTTGGCAGGCAAGGACATCGACCACTGGGACCAGAACGAGCGGGACAACCTGCTTCGCGAAGGTCCGGGCCTGGTCTACCAGTTGCGGCCGGGCGCCAAGACACTCATCATCGGCCCGGGAGGCGGCTACGACGTGACTCGCGCACTGGCTTCCGGGAGCCGCGATGTCACCGGGGTCGAGATCAACGATCTCATCGCGACCCGGATCATGCGCGGACTCTATGCCGCTCAAAGCCGCAACCTCTACACGCGCCCCGAGGTCAGAATCTTCGTCGAGGACGGACGTGCCTTCGTGCGGCGCAGCACGGAGAAGTACCAGGTCCTGCAAGCGACGCTGGTCGACACCTGGGCTTCGACAGCCGCCGGCGCGTTCTCGCTTTCCGAGAACAACCTCTATACGAGCGACGCCTTCCACGACTATCTGGCCCACCTGACCGATGACGGCATGATGGCATTCACCCGCTGGGGATTCGACCCGCCCCGTGAGTCCTTGCGGCTGCTGGCGCTGGCCATTGATGCGCTCGGACGGCTTGGTGAGCGCGAACCCTGGCGGCACGTGATCGTGGCGCGCGAAAATACTCACCTGCTTCAAGGATGGGGCGCCACTGACACGGTGATCATTTCCCGAAAGCCGCTGCCGGACTCCGACGTCACCCGCATGCGCCAAGTCCTGGCATCTACATCCAAGGAGGCCGTGTACTTGCCCGGGGACCGCCGGGGTCCCTTCGCAGCCATCCTCACCACCGCCGACCGCGCCGCGTTCTACCGGGATTACCGCTACGACGTCTCGCCAGTGGACGACAACCGGCCGTTCTTCTTCTACACCGTCCAGCCGCGCGACATTTGGGAGTTCCTCACCAGCGGCTCGCGCGGCAGCGCAGATTACAAAATCAACCGGGCAGTTCCGCTGCTGTTTGGAGTGGTAGCGGTGAGCCTGTTCGCGACCGCGGTGATGCTCCTGCTGCCGCCGTTGGTTCTTGGAAGCAGGCTTCCGGGCGAACCCGGAGTGCGCCGGTTCCTCGCCTACTTCTTGTGCATTGGGGTGGGCTATATCCTGATTCAGGTGGCGCTGATCCAGAAGTTCGTGCTGTTCCTCGGGCATCCGACCTACGCGCTGACCGTGATCGTATTCTCGATGCTGGTGGCGAGCGGGGCAGGCAGCTTCCTGTCAAGGCGGCTCGGGATGTTCGAGGCCGGGAGGCTGGAGCGCGTTCTGATCGCCGTGGCGGGGATGATTGCCGTACTGGCATTCGCCGCCGGGCCGGTGACGCAACTCGGTGTCGGCTGGCCTCTCCCGCTACGGATGTTAATTTCGGCGTTCATGATCGCTCCCGCGGCCTTCCTTATGGGGATGCCGTTCCCCTCTGGACTCGCACGCCTGGAGGCGTGGCACAAGCCGTCGGTCCGCTGGGCTTGGTCGCTCAACGCCGCGGCGAGCGTGCTGGGATCGGCGCTTGCGGTGTTTCTCGCGTTGTACTTGGGGCTGCGCGAAACGCTGCTTGCAGGCGGCGGACTGTACCTGGCGGCGTGGGGCGCTTCGCGGGCCGGACGGACATGAGCGCGGTGTTCACGGTCCGGACCATCCATCCGCAAGACGGACGGGTGGAGGTAGGGACCTTCGATCTTGAGCCGGCACTGCCGCAAGGACAGGTGGTCTGCAACCTGTTCGCGGAGTTCCTCGCTGAGCGGCCGGCGGAGTTCCGTGAGCGGTTGCCGTTCTTGAACAAGGTAGCGGTCGATCTGGAATGGACCGCGGCGAGCGGCGGGTCGGCATTCCTGAGCCTGTTCCACGAAGACGCTCCGCTGGCGATGGCGGTGCTTGTGAGCGGCGCCGACGAGGAGTCAAGCCAGCAGATGATCGAGGCTTTTGCCGGGTCGGTGCTGGCGCCGATGCTGGGCGAACGCGCTGGAGCCCTGGCCGAAGTGCCCGAGCGTCCGGCTGTGCTGTTGCTTCAATTGCCGGATTCGCCGGAGCACTTCCCGATGGTCCAACTGCTAGCTACGGCGATTGCTTCGGTATATTTCCGGGCGATCGCGCGGATCACGGCCGGAGCGGGATAGCATGTCGTTTCTGTGGTCGCTCCTGGTCAAGGATCCGCTGATCATTCTGGCGACAATCCTGATGGCAGTGCTGTCGGTCGCAAGCTCGTTCTTCGATCCGGATGGGCGCAAGCAGCATGCGATCTCCCGCGCATGGGCGAAGCTGCTGCTGTGGCTTGCGGGAGCCAAGGTACGGGTGCGCGGAATGGAGCACATCGACCCCGCGCGCAACTACGTGTTCGTGGGCAACCACCTGAGCCTGTTCGACACGCCTCTCGTGCTGGCCAATATCCCGCAACAGTTCTTGTTTCTGGTCGCCGCCCGGTACGTGAAGATTCCGTTCCTGGGCACGCACCTCCGGCGCCACGGCCATTTTTCGGTTGACGCCTCCGATGTCCGGGGATCACTCAAAGTGATGACCGAGGCCGCACGTTGCATCCGCGAGGAGGGCCTTTCGATCCTGATGTTTCCTGAGGGCTCACGGGCCCGTGGCGAGATGGGCGAGTTCAAGGAAGGCGCCGCCTACATCGCGATCAAATCAGGCGTGCCAGTGGTTCCGTTCGCCATTCGCGGCACGCGTGAGATGCTGCCGGTTGGCAGCGTGCATGTCCGGGGGGTTCCGCTGGACTTCGTAATCGGCGAACCGGTTCCGACTGCGGACCTCAGCCTCAAAGACCGCGAACAGCTCACCGCACTGATGCGCGAAAAGATCGCCTCGCTCTTGGGCTCGTTGAGATGAGTCCCGGATTCGCGCTGGGACGCGAGGAAGCGCTCGACCGCCTTCACGGTGAGGAGGTCGACGTCTTCATCATCGGCGGCGGGATCAACGGGGCGGGTATTGCGCGGGACTTGATGTTGCGCTCCTCGCACGGCGGTTGGGGGCTGCGCGTGGCACTCGCCGATAAGGGCCACTTCAGCGGAGGAACCAGTGGACGCAATTCCCAGTTGATCCACGGCGGACTCCGGTATCTCGAAAACCTCGAGTTCGGACTCGTCCGCGAGGCGCTCGAGGAGCGCCGGACCCTGTTGCGGATCGCGCCTCATCTGGTCGAGCCGCTTCCCATGATCATCCCGTTCTTCGGGATGTCCAAGCGGCTGTACTACGGGACCGGGCTGGCGGTCTACGACTTCCTCGCGGGCAAGGACAACACCGGCCGCCGGCAGGCGCTTTCCAGGGCCGCCGTGGCTGCGTTGGAGCCGGATCTCACGCGGGAGGGACTGCACTCAGCGGCGGTCTTTTATGACTGCAAAGTGCATTCAGCGCGATTGGTGCTCGAGAATTTGTTCGACGCCTCGCGGCGCGGAGCCGTGATTGCGAACTACGTGCAGGTTGCTTCGTGGCAGCCCGCGGAGGGCGGTTTCGAGATCGTCGCCGAAGATGTACTTTCCGGCAGGTCGTGGATTGTGCGCGCCAAACGGATCGTCGATGCGCGGGGCCCCTGGGAGGGTGGCCGCAACCTGAGGCTTGTGCGCGGGTCGCACATCATCGTTCCGCGGTTGACGCGTAGCGGGCACGCCATCGCCCATTTCAACGATGATGGGCGGATCCTGTTTGTGATCCCGTGGGGATCGAACCAGGACCTGTCACTCGTCGGGACCACCGATGTGGACCACCCGGGCACCCCGGACGACGTCCGTATCTCGGCGGAGGAGGTTGCCTACCTCCAGCGGGCGGCCAAACGGCTTTTCCCGGCCTCGGCCGTGGACCCGGTGGCGGCCTACGCATCGCTGCGTCCACTGGTGGCGGAGCCAGGCAAGTCTGCCAGTTCCACCAGCCGGGCGCACAGGATCTGGCTCGACCAGGAGGGCGTGCTCAAGATCAGCGGAGGGAAGTACACCACCTACCGCGCGATGAGCGAGCAGGCAGTTGCGCTCCTGTTCCCCGAAAGCCGCCAACTGCCGTCCACGGCCGGGGCGCCATTCGAGCCGTCGCCACCGGCCTTGCCCCAGGAGGAGACGGTTCGCCGCTCGGTGGAGCAGGAAATGGCAGTCCGGCTCACAGACCTGCTATTCACCTCCACCTATTGGGGCCACGAGCGGCGCTGGACCCGTGACTTGCTGCTGCCCATCGCCAGCCGGATGGGTGAACTGCTTCGCTGGGAGGAGAACCGTGTCGAGGAGGAGATCGCGCGGGTGCTCACCATCGTCCGGATGCCAGAAACAGCAGCACGGTGACCGCAAAGATCACACCTCTGGGAAGTGTCACCGCCGAGGGACTGTCAATGCTGAGGCCCTCGCCCGATTGAGCCGGCGGACGCCCCCGGACGATACTCGCCAAAATCCTGCCGATGTTGCGAAACGTCTGGCTCCAGCGGCCCCGGCCCGCCAGCACCAGGACCGCGGCAACTCCGCCCAGCACGGCGTTCACGGCAAATACCGGCAGGAATCGTCCCGGTCCAAGAATCGCCCCAGCCGCCACCAGCAGCTTGACATCCCCTCCGCCCAGTCCCCGGAGCACGAAGAAGGGCAACGTCACTAGAAGGGCGAGCCCGGCCCCCTTGAGCCCGTCAGCCACTCCGATGCTCCCGGAGAAGGCGCCGCGCAGCACCAGCGCGGCCACTAGGCTGGGAATCGTCAACCAGTTCGGAATCCGCCGGACCTTCCAGTCCGTCAGCGCCGCTGTCCCTGCCAGAATCGCCAGCAGGGCTTGAAGAGGCGCGTCCACTAGGAACCGGCTAACCGCCGGGCAGCCAGCAGCAGGACTCCGGGAACGAGCATCGAGGCAATGAAGGCATAGAGGAACGTCTCCTTTTGCGAGGACCAGGCGCCCGCGGCCGAGTAGACCGCTGAGATCCCGAGATTGGCGCCGAACGTGAGTACGACGAATCGCGGACGGCTCGTCCGGGTGAGGCCTGCGAACAGCACCGAAGCCTCGGCGAGCACTGGCACCGGCCGGAACAGGACCAGCACCCAGTCACCATAGCGATCGCGCGCGCGGCGGATTTTCGCGATGTCCACGGTTGTGGATGCACCGAGGGAGTAGCCAGCGATACAGGCCACGTTCATGCCTAGCCAGGAGGTGATCAGACCACCCGGGAATCCCAGCAGAGCTCCAGCAGCGGTGCTGATGATGCTCGATGGCACCGGGGCCACAATGTCGGCCGCAAGCAACCCCGCCAGGACTAGGGCGGAAACCCAACCCGGCGGCCGCGACTCAACGAAGCGCCCGACCCAGGTGTCCACCTGAGACCCCCAAATGAGGAAGGGCACTACAGCGAGCGCCAAGGCTCCCAACAGTAGCAGAATCCACCGGAACATCAAATGCAATCGTTGCACAAACGCCACTGGCTAAGCGTAGCTCCTAATCTCCGTCCGGTTTCCCGCCGATTGAACCTTAGCCAGATTCGCACCCATGAATCCCTCGATTCCTCAGCCGTTGCCAGCCTCCGCGACCGGATCCTCCGCTGTGAACACGGCTTGGAAGCGTCTGGCGATGCCCTCCTACTCGGACTTGCTGTTCATCGCAATGGTGGTCTGGCTGTTCATGTTGGGAGAGGACGCCTGGAGCCGCCTGCTGGTGGATGGCGACACGGGTTGGCACATCCGGGTAGGCGAGTCAATCCTGGACGGCCGTGGAATCCCGAGGACGGACTTCTTCTCGATGACCAAGTACGGACAGGAGTGGTTTGCCTGGGAATGGGCCGCTGATGTGCTGTATGCCTGGTTGTTCCGGTCCATGGGACTCAAGGGCGTGGTGCTGGTGAGCGGACTCCAGATCGCTCTGTTTGCCACGATCCTAGCGCGCTTCATGATCTGGCGCGGCGCCAATGCCATGGCCGCGATCGCGGTGACGCTGCTGGCGGCAGGGGCCGGCTCGCTGCACTACCTGGCCCGTCCACACTTGTTCACCCTGTTCCTCCTTCCGGCCGCAATCTGGGCGCTCGAACGGGACCGCCGGGAGAACGGCGGGTGGATCTGGCTGCTCGTCCCTCTGTGCGCCGTGTGGACGAACCTGCACGGCGGGTTCCTCGCGTTCCTTGCCTGTCTGGGTCTCACGGTGCTTGGAACCGCAGCCGCACGGGACTTTGCCTCCGCGCGGCGGTACGCACTGCTGTTCGCCGCTTGCTCAGCAGCCACGCTGGTGAACCCGTATGGATACCAGTTGCACGTGCACGTGTGGGACTACCTGCACTCGGACTGGATCAAAGATGCCGTCGACGAGTTCCAGTCGCCGCGCTTCCGTTCCGAGAACCTGATGCAGTATGAGGTACTGCTGCTGGCTGGCCTGGTGTCAACCGGGGCGCTGCTCGCGCGCAAGCAATGGACCTATGCCCTTTGGATTCTCTTCTGGGCCCATCAATCGCTGGTTTCGGTCCGCCATGTGACGGTGTTCGTGACGGTGGCTTCGCCGTTCATCGCGTCTGAGCTGACCCGGCTCTGGGACCAGTTCGCCTCCCAAGGAGACCGGCGGAGCATCCGCCAGGTGTTCCATTCGATGGCTGCGGACATGGCCGCGAGCTTCCGCTGGACGAGCCTGTGGCCGGCAGTATTCGCGCTGGTGCTGGTGGTGGTTCCGGCCGCTGGAAAATGGCCCGGGGATTTCCCCACTCTGCGGTTCCCCACCGCACTGATCGAAAAGCACGAAGACAGCATCCGGGGAAAGCGCGTGCTGACCACCGACGAATGGGCCGACTATTTCCTCTACCGTTTCTACCCCGTGCAGCGCGTGTACTTTGACGGCCGCACGGACTTCTACGGGCCTTCGGTCGGCAAGGAGTACATCCGGCTGGTGGGCGGTGGCCACGATTGGGCCAAGTCACTTGAAAAGCACGGATTTGAGGCGGCACTGCTGCCGCCGGACGTGGCTTTGACGAGCCTGCTCAAGCAGGACAAGGGCTGGCGTGTGGCGGCAGACAACGGAAAGGCGGTGCTGTTCCTGAAGACCGCCCGGGACATTTCCCTGGGCGTAGCACTAATGAATTCAGTACCTTCTTCCGAACTTTCCATGAGAGAGCGGGATGTCCCGGACTCTAAGGCTAGGCGGTAGGAGCGTGATGCATGGATTGGGCAAACATGGACCTCAACCGGGTGCAGATGGCGATCACGCTGTTGGTCGGAGGCGCGGCCGTGATTGAGGATTTAGCGCGGCGCACGATCTCCAACTGGACCTCGCTGGCAGCTTTGGCCGCGGGGCTGGTGTGCCAGAGTTTGGCAGGCGGTTGGAGAGGGGCCGGGTCAGCACTGCTCGGGGCAATCGTGGGGTTCGCGGCGTTCTACATCGTCCATGTTCTCGGAGGCCGGGGCGGAGGGGACGTCAAGTTGATGGCGGGGCTGGGCGCCGTTGTCGGCATCGGCCAGTTGCTGATGGCCCTGATTTGGGTCTCGCTCACTGGCGGCGTGATCGCCCTCGGTGTCCTCGGATGGTCCGCAGCCGCCAAGATTGTGCGGCCGTCGCGTGCGGGCGCAGTGATGGCAATCCCATATGCACCGGCCATTGTCGGCGGCGTGTGGCTGACCCTGTTGGGGAATCAGTAGGAACGGCAGGAGACAAGTGATGGAGCAGACAAGGAGTTTGGGCTTATGGACCGCAGGTTTCTAACAGTCCTCGGAGTGAGTCTCGTTTTCGCGCTGGTGGTGTCAAGCATCTTCTACCAGATGTCGTCCAAGGCAAACACGGGCCCCAAGCCCGTACAGCAGCAATTGGACACGCAGGATGTCGTCGTGGCCTCCAAAGCGCTTTCGCTCGGCATCAACGTGAAGGCGGACGACGTGAAGGTCGTCAAGATCGCCAAGAGCGCGTTCCCCAAAGGCGGATTCGCCAAGCCCGAGGAGGTCATCGACCGCCCGGTGATCAGTAACATTCTGATGGACGAGCCAATTCTCGAAGGCCGCCTCGGCCCCCGGGGATCAGGCGCAGGCCTGCCTTCGCTCATCCCGCCCGGAATGCGCGCGGTCTCCTTGAGGGTCAACGAAGTGGTCGGCGTGGCGGGATTCGTTCTTCCCGGGATGCACGTGGATGTGCTCGTAACAGGCCGGCCGCCGGGCGACGGGCAGAACGTCATCACCCGTACTGTGCTCAACGACATCACTGTATTGAGCGCCGGCACCTCGGTCCAGGCTGACCCCCGTGGCCAGCCGATCAATGCGCCAGTAGTGACACTGCTTGTGACTCCGCAGCAGGCCGAGGTCCTCACTCTGGCCGGCAACGAAGCCCGGATCCAGCTCGTCCTGCGGAACGGATCCGACACACAGTCGGTGGCCACGCGCGGGGTCAACATCAAGAACCTTTACCGGCCTAGTGCCGGGCCTGC
>VFZX01000280.1 GCA_016871015.1 Acidobacteriota bacterium
TGCTGCATCCGCAGTTCGATCAACTCCTCACGCGTGCCCTCCTCCATGGCGGCCGGACTGTGGTGGGGGGCACGGCTCCGCTCTTGCAGGCCATCCCAGCCCTCCACACGGAACCGGTCCACCAGCGTATACCCGGTCTGCCTCGATATCCCGTGTTTCCGGCACAATTCTGAAAATGACAGGTCGTTTGCCTGCCAATCTTCGATAAACTCGACCTTGCTGTCCATGTGGCTCACCTCTCGCCAGGGCATCCCCCAGCTTAACCGCTGTCCCCCGGTTACCCTTCGTTTGTGTCAACCGCCCACCGGCACACTTGTCAAGGATGTCTCCGGTTCGCACATACTTCCATATCGGCCACCATGCGGATGTTATCCATAAAGTAACTGTGATAGGCGTGCGACGGCCGCCCTGGCTTGGTTGGGTTCTATCCCACCTTGACATCTTCCTGGTGCCCGTACAGCGGCTTGACCGCGGTTTCCACGTCCAAGATCCACGGTTTCCTCAACAGTGGCCCGTAACTATGCTTCTCCATCCAATGCTCACTGGCTTGCTCATCCACCGCCTTCATCGCTCGCCGCACCGAATCCTCGCTCGCCACTCCCGCCATCTCCAATAGTTCCGGATTGACACCATCTCCTCGAATCGCGTTGACGTGGGCATCCCTCCAATGTCCGGCCAGCACTGACAGCACCAACGTGCCCAGCACGGTCCTATTTTCCAGCGCGTTATTGCTGGTGTAGCGCAGCGGGAACCTCCACCCAGCGATCGAACAGTCCGCTCACCTTCAAAACTCGACGAAGAACGCCATCTGCCCCAGGCTGCTCACCGCCTCTTCCGGCACCCACTTCACGTGCACTTTGCCAGCGAACGTGTCCAAGGTCACGCCGGCTTGCACCGCTTGTGCCCCTTCATCCACCGAAACTTCGCGTTCACCCAACGGGTGAATCAGATTGGCCTCGTCTTCTTGCTCATGTCCAACAATCATAACCACTTCTCCCTCTGCGCCTTGTCGCCCGCTGAGGCTTCTAGGTTGAAAAGCGTCCGGCGAGTCGGTTGTGCGCGAGTCTATTCGAAAGACCCCTGGCCATCGGCCTCAAGCTGGCAGCGTTCAAGCCGGAATACGCGGCAAGATCAACCGCCACCTCGGGGCGGCCGGCGACATGCTCCAGCACCCGGACGGCAACCCCAGCCGGAATTCCGGCATCACGAAGCTCTGCCCGAACCATTCAGAACGCCAGCCGTAGCGCCAACTGTGCAATCCGCGGCGTCCGAGCGCTGGTGATCCGGCCGAACGTCACGCTATTCACTGCTGCCGACGGCCCGCCAAAATTCGCGTGATTGAACGCGTTGAACAACTCGCCCCGGAACTGTAGCGTGATCCGCTCGGTCACCGGAAAGCTCTTGAACAGCGAGTAGTCGGCTTCCCACAACCCCGGATTCCGAAGCTGGTTCCTCGCCCCAGTCCCAACCGTGCCGAGCGCATTCGTCCGGAACGCCGCCGTGTTGAACCACCTTACGATCCGGTCCGCCTTGGCGCGATCCTCTGAAATCCGCCAGTCCACTCCCGTGAGATCGGCGAACTGGCCGCCGACACCGGAAAAATTGTTGTCGACACCGCTGGTGACCGTAAACGGAACGCCGGACTGTGCCGTGAAGATGAAGTTGTTCTGCCAGCCTCCCAACACCGCCCGCACGATCGCGGGCCGCGACGAAAACGAGGGACTTTCCCAGAGCCCCGAGATCACCAGCCGGTGCGGCACGTCGAAATCAGACAATCCCTGGTTCCGGTTGTAGTTGAAGGGATCCGGACCCGTGTTGTGCCCGTTGCCGTTGCTCGCCGACACCGGATCAATCGACTTCGACCAGGTGTAGTTGCCGAGCACCGTAAACCCGCGGCTCCAGCGCCTCTGCACGGTCACCTGTAGCGAGTGGTAGCTCGACCAGGCGTTGTTGGTCGCCAACTGCAATCCCCCGATCGGCTGGTGAATCCGCCGTTGATTGATGTTCGAAGCGTTGGCAGTGGCCGAGAAAATTGCCGGGTTGATCTCGGCGGTCATCTGCAGGCGCGTCCCCTTGGATCCCACATAGCCGGTGCGGACCAGCGTGTTACCCAGCACCTGGCGCTCCAGAATCAGGTTCCAATTCTGCATGTAGGCCGAGGGCATCTCCCGCGCTGGCACGGCCCAGGTCGTGTAGTTGCTGAACCGGAAATTCCGGTCCGGCAACAAGGGTGAGGGATCAAACACTGGACCCGAACCGTACGGCCGGTCGACATCCAGCGGACCAATGAAGTCGAAGAGCCGGATGAACGGCTCGCCCGATCCCACACGGTTGTTGATGATCCCCTGCGCCTGATCGTAGAAGATCCCATACGCGCTGCGGACCACGGTCTTTGACGTGATCTGGTAGGCGATTCCCACGCGCGGAGCCAGGTTGTTCCAGTCGGTCTGCGTCGCCCGGTTGGGGATCTCCGCGTCGCCGAGGAACTGCAGTCCACGGAACGCGTTCGGAAAGCGGGTGCTCTGAGTCCCGGCGAGGAACGTCATCTGCTTTCCGTCGCGCTCACGGAAGTCGGCACGCGGATCCCACCGGAGCCCGAGGTTCGCCGTCAGCCGGTTGGTGATGCGCATGTCCTCCTGGATGAACAACCCGATGTAGTTGTTCGTCAGCAGCTCTTCCCATTCCGAGCGCTGCGTCCAGTTCGACATCTTGCCCATGACGAATTCGGAGAACGCGTTGCCCGCGTTCACCAGGCCGCGCTCGCTGAACATCTGCCCGTTGAATGTGGCCGCGCCGCCTGACTGGAACGGCGATCCTTTCGGAAGCGAGTACCGGCGGAAGTCGCCGCCCGCCTTCAGATTGTGCCGGCCGGTCGCATAGCTGAGGGTGTTGGCGAACTGGTAGTTCTTTTGGAACTGGAAGTAGCCTTGGCCCAAGTTGAGTCCGGACCACCCGGTGATGTTCGCCACCATGTACGGCTGCGTTTCCGGCGACCGTACCTGCGCGCCGAACGCCGCGAACGTGTACTCCTTCAATTGCGCCGGCGGGAGTGAATTCTGCGCGGCCCGGTTGTAGGTGAACGTGAAATCGTTGATCAGCTTCGGCGTCATCACGTTCGTGTAGTTCATCGACGCATTCTGGGCGAGCGCATCCTGCCCGGCCTGGAAGAAGTAGAGGTTCCCCGGCGCAAACGTCCATGGCGAGGTGATGTTGTAGCGGAAATACCGGCCCGAGAGCCGCTGATTGGCGGTGAACTGGTGGTCGCCGCGCGCCACGAACTGGTCATCGCGGTTGGATGCGACCGGCGTCGAGATCCGGATCTGGTAGTTCGCGCCAGGCGCTGAAGCAGGCATCAGCGCGAGCATCTTCTGTGTCACCGGATTGAAGCGGGTGGCTGGAATGATGTTGCCCGGAAACCGCATGGCCGGGTCCAACGGATCCCGGACCGCGCCCTGGCCGTTCGCGCGCAGCCACTCGGAAAAATCGCCGCGCTTCATCGCGTCCGTGGGAGTGGTGCGCAGCGCCGCCGGAGTCGAGGTGCGGATGCGTGTTCCTTGATAGGAGGCGAAGAAAAACGTCCGGTCCTTAATGACCGGTCCGCCGAAACTGCCGCCGAACTGGTTGCGCTTGAGCGTGTCGCGGCCGGAAAAGAAATTCGCCGCATTCATACGGAAATTTCTCATGTACTCGAACAGGCTGCCGTGAAACTGGTTCGTGCCGGACTTGGTGACAACGTTCACCACGCCACCTGTGCCGCGTCCATACTGCGCGTCGAAGGTGCTCGCCTGGATGCTGAACTCCTGCACGGCGTCCGGATTCGGAAACGGCAGCGCGATGTTGACGTAGCTGTCGTTGTGGTCTCCGTTGTCGAGCAGGAAGTTGGTCCCGTTGCCGCGCGAGCCGTTGATGGAGGCGGTAACGGCGCTGCCCATGTTCTGGATCTGGCCGGTGCCGCCGCCCGCATTATCGGTCGTGACCCCGGCATTCAGCGTCATCAACTGGAGCACGTTGCGCCCGTTGAGCGGCAGATCCTGAACGCGGCGCTGATCCACCACCTGAACCAGGGTTGTGCTGGTGGCTTGGACCAGATCCGCCTGTCCGGCGACCGTGACCTGCTCGGCAGTCGAGCGGATATCGAGCTCAAAGGTGATCTGTACGGTCGTGTTGACCTGAAGCTCGACGCCCTTCCGGACCGAGGCGGCGAATCCGGCGCGCTCCGCCGTCAGATCGTAGGTTCCAACCGGAAGCAGGTTGACCACGAACTGCCCCGCGCCTCCCGCCTGGACGCGGCGCGTGAGTCCGGTGCCCGTGTTGGTGATCGTGACCTGGGTGTCCGGCACCACCGCGCCGGACCGGTCATATACTGTCCCTGAAATGGTCCCGGTGGCCTGTGCGAAGGCACACACCGGAAGCAGAAATAGCGCGGAAGCCCAGTTGAATCGCATTCTCTCACCTCAGTGCCCGTTGGCGTTCGCGATTCTATCACAACCTATTCGACCTGCGCCTTCAGGCGGGCCAGCGCGTCATCCCAGCCCTTGGCGATGATCTCGAGGCATTGCAGCGCTTCGCCGAGCCTCGCTGGATTCAACTCCCACCGGTGCTCCCGCCCCTCCCGCCTGCCGGCAACGAACCCCGCCGCTTCCAGGCACTGCAAGTGCTTGGTGACCGCCTGGCGCGACACGTGAAAGCTTTCCGACAACGTGGAGATCGACGCCGGACCATCGCCGGAGAGCCGCCGGATGAGCGTGAGCCGCGTTTCATCGCCAAGAGCGGCGAACAGCAGGGCGGCATCCGCCAGTGACAGCCTAGCGTTCCTTTTCTGCATACTGTTGGAGCCACTCCACCACCTCCGCCCAGCCCTGGTCGTTGTCCCGGTAGACCTTCGCGCGCCTGGCCAGCGACACCTCGTCGAATCCCGTTTCCACCACGCGCAACAGAGTGCCGGTGCCGGACGGAGTCAACGTGAACGTGACGGTTGTCCGCGGCTCGTTTGAGTAGTCGACCGTGGGATCGACAGCGCCTGGATGCCATTGCCACACGAACCGCACGGGCGGCGTCATCTCGACGAACAGGACGCGGAACCGCTCTCCCGCGCAGGAATCGTGCACCGATGTCATCCATGCCTCGCAGCCAGGCGCGATGGTCCCTTCAATCTTCACCTGAAACCACGCCGACAACTCCTCGGCGCGGGTCAGCGCCCTCCAGATCCGTTCGGGCGTGGCCTGGATCTCGACTGTCCGGTCGATCCGGCTCAATTCAGCGATCGTCATGTGCAACCTCCTAGTTGCAGAATAACCGGTCCGGCGGTTATATGCAACCGTTTTGTTGCGTATTGTGAGAGGCTAGAAAGTCACGGCGAGCGTCAGGTGCATGATCGGCTGGCCGCCCCATTCGGCCGTCCTGGCCTCGGCGCGCACCTTCCCGAATGTCTGCGGGTTCTGTAAGTCCACCGTGGTGGTCGGATTGAGGAACGTCCAGGTCTTCATGAAGTTCTGGAAATCCCAGCGGACCTGGAACTTGATGCGTTCGGTGATGCTGATGTTCTTCTGCGCTGAGATCTGGCCCACGATCAGCGGAATCCCAGTCGCCGTGTTGCGGCCCAGGTTGCCAACAGTGAATGCGGCCGGATAACCGAAATAGCCGATGTCAATGACGGGATTGATGCCCGGCGCCGTGAACCGGTCCGGCCCCATGTCGCGCCATCCGTCGCGGAGCCGCGGATTTGCGCGCACCGCGTTGGGGCGGCGGGCCCCGGCGAAGGTTGGGTAATAGTTGAACGGACTGGCGGAGAAATCGAAGTTCAAAGGGTTGCCGCTGTCGACGGTCTGTACGTACGAGATGGTGTACCCGCTGAAGATTCGGTCCCACACGCCGCCGCGGTTGAGGAACCTGCGGCCCTTGCCCATCGGCAGTCCCCACACCACGCTGCCCACCAAGTGGTGGCGGCTGTCGAAGTTGGAAAGCGCCTTCTCCAGGCGCCGGTTGGTGATCGGCGCCACCCCGGCTCCGTCGTTGTCGTTGCTCTGTTCGTCGATGGACTTGGACAACGTGTAGAAGCTGACGAAATTGACGCCCGCCGAATACCGCTTCTCCACCTTAATGGAACCGGAATGGTAGGTGGAGTGGCCGAAGTTGGACCGCATGCGGATGCTGCCGAAGTGCGGGTAGGGCCGGTAGTTCTGCGGGGCTGCAAACACCGCCGAGCGGAGCGCGGGGTTGTCCGACGCAAAATCGATGGGAAACGTGTTGTACTCCCAGTTGCCGATCAACCCGACTCCCGCCGAGCCCTGGTAGGTGAGCTCGACGAGATAATTCGTCTTGATCTCGCGCTGGATCCCGGCGTTCCAGGTCATGGTGTAGGGATTCCGCAGGTTGGGATCATAGAACTGGGCGTCCCGCGCGCCGTAGTTGGTGCCGACGAACCCTGCGGTTCCATCGGGGCGCACGTTGAACGTGGGCGGCGCCGGAATCTTGCTGATCTGATAGATGGGCCGCGGGTCGCCCGGAGGCTGCTGGTAGTTGACGAGCGCCTCGTACTCCTGGAATTGAGCGTTCTGCTGCGAGTATTTGACGTCCACGGTGCTGAGCGCGAATCCGCCCCGGAAAACCCATTTCTGCCACGGATGCCACGCCACGCCGACGCGGGGCTGGAAGTTGTTATTGTCACGGCGGCTCAGGGTGCCCGGCCGGTGGACCAGCCCTCCCGGCCGGCCGGTGACCGTGTCCGCCACCGCCGGGTCGAAGTTCGTCTGTTGGCCGTACTTTGTGCTGAACGGCCTCTCGTTGGTGTACCGGACTCCGATGTTGAGCGTCAGGACCGGCAAGATCTTCCAGTCATCCTGGAGGTAGAAGGCGTGGGAGCCCGAGCGAGGATACCAGTTGGCCAGCGCCCGCGTGAACTGGGCTTGCCGGACATAACCCAGCAGGAATCCGGCAAAAGTGTTGCCAGTGCGCGGCACGGGCTGTCCGTTGGCCTGGAGGTGGCAGTCATCTGGTCGAATCGGAAGTCACCGCTGGGGTAGTTCAAGATGAAGGCGTTGAGGCGGTAGCGCAAGGCCTGGTAGCCCACCTTGAACGCGTGGGTGCCGCGGATCTTGGTGAGGTCGCTACGGAACGAGAGGGTCTCGTTAGCGCGGCGGAACGGTCCGGTGAGCGCCAGTCCGTAGATCGACTCGGGAGTACCCGCGTTGCCGGCGCCGGTGAGCCCGCCGCTCCCGGGAATCCCGAATGAGGGCAGGTTGTCGTTCGGAATGTTGGGGATCCCCAGCTTCGTCGGCCAATCCTGTCCATAGGCTGGCACGAACCGGGTAGCATAGAAACGCAGGTATCCAACGCGGGTGGAATTGATGGTCGACGGATTGATGATCCAGTTGGTTCCAATGGAGGCGTTCTGATTTCTGCTGGGCGTCGTCGGCCCGTCGGCGGCGTCGAAGGCGATGTTGCGGATGTTGCGCGGCGGGCGGCCCAAGCCGGCGGTTTGGTTGTATGTCCAGGTCCCGTTCAGTTTCAGGCTCTGGTTGATCTGGTGGTCGATCCGGCCCGTGAACTGCTCGTTGAACACGCGCGCCTTCTCGCCATAGATGATGTTCTCCACGGGACCGAGGGCATTCGGCGTTGTGACACGGTTGGGCGCCACCCACGGGTCGATGTCGATGATCTTGCGGGCCACGGGATCGAACCGGCTGAGGGGAACGCGGCGGTCCGGAAGGGGATCGCGAGCCCAGCCACCGCCGGGGAGCTGGCGGGTGGTGGCGGGGTCGAACAGCGGGTTCCCGATGCCCCCGAACGAGAAGTCGCCGGCCTTCATCTCCGGCGTTGGCGCGTTGCTGTAGGCCTGCGCCTCCTTCTTTTCGATCAGCTTCTGCCAGCCGAAATGGAAGAACGTGCGGTTGCGGCCGTTGTAGATTTTCGGTAGCACCACCGGCCCGCCTACGCTGGCGTCGGGCAGCAGGAAAAACGTGGGAACGCCATTCGGATAACCGGGCTGCTCCTGCGACGGTTTGAATTGGTCGAAGAACAGGCGATGTTGCATCCGGCGGGAGCGGCCATAGCCCGAAGCCAGTCCGTGGATCTCGTTTGTGCCGCCCTTGCGCACGATATCGATCACGCCGCCGGCGGCGTTGCCGTATTCGGCGGGCAGCGACGTGGTGAGTACCTTGACGTCCTCCACGTTGTTCAGGATCGGACTGACGATTCCCGTGCTTCCCAGCGGGTTGTTGGCCACCACGCCGTCCTCGAACACGCCGATGGCCGTGTCGCGCAGCCCCGCTACGTGGCCCCTGCCGATCCCCATGCTGGTCCCCTGGTAGTTGATTCCCGGCACCAGCCTCAGGACATTGGCGACGTTGCGCTGGAACAGCGGGAGGTTGTACAGCGTGCCTCCCTTCACGGCCGTGCCCGTCGCCGACGTCTCGGTCTCAAGCAGCGGAGCCTGGCCGGTGACCTTCACCTGCTCACTCACCGCGCCCACTTCAAGCTGAACATCCACGGGCAGCGTGAAGCCCGCGCGCAAATCCAGGTCGTCGCGCACGAAGCGCTTGAATCCCGCGGCCTCGATCGACACGCGGTAACGCCCCGGCTGCAGGGAAGGCACGCGGAAGATGCCTTCTTCGTTGGCCTGCGAGTTGTAAATGAAGTTGGTGTCGCTGTTGGTGACGACAATGGCGGCGCCCGCCACCACGCCCCCCGAAGCGTCGGTTACGCGACCGGTGATGGTCGCTACGCCAAATTGTGCGTGGGCGGACGAGGCGGCCAACGCAAGGGTGATCAACATCGAGCGCAATGTGCCCATTCTCAGACCTCCTGTCCGGACGCGGATCGCGGACATCTGGAGAGTATACACGCCGCGAATGTCCGTTGCTGAGGAGTGATGCGGAATGCAGGAACAGGCTTCCGCAGCCGGGTAACGTGTGAATCCAGGCTCGCGCCATGTAAAATCAGGATTACTCCTTCGCTCAAGGGAGGTCTTCATGCGCCTATCCGAAATCTGCGTCAACCGGCCGGTCTTCGCATTCATGCTCATCATGTTCCTGGTCGTGATGGGCCTGTTCTCCTTCTTCGGCCTCGGAGTCGACCTGTTCCCGCAGTCCGACCCCGCGACTGTGTACGTGCGTCTCCGCCTTCCCGGCGCCAGTCCCGAGGAAATGGTGTCCCAGGTCGTGCTGCCGATCGAGGAATCCGTGGCCGCCATCTCCGGTATCGAAGAACTGCGCGCCTACGTCCTCGAAGGCTCGGCCAATGTGATGCTGACCTTCGTCCTCGAGCGCGACATCGGCGAAGCGGTGGAAGATGTCCGCGAGAAAGTGAGCGCCGCCATCCGCCGGCTCCCGCCCAACATCCTTCCGCCGGTGGTCCAGAAGGCTGATTTCGACCGCGAGCCTGTCATCCAGATGGTGGTCAGCGGATCCCGGCCCATCCGCGAATTGACCGAGATCGCCGACAAGCAGATCCGCCGCGCCATCGAAACCGTGGATGGTGTCGCCGGTGTCGATATCAGCGGTTCACGTCCACGCCAGGTCAACCTGTTCATGGACATGAACAAGCTGGTCGGCTACCACCTCACCGCCCAGGATGTCGAGCGCGCCGTGCGCAGCGAAAACATCGAAATGCCCGGCGGACGCATCGTCCGCGGACCAAACGAAGTCGGCGTCCGGACCATGGGACGCGTCAACACCATCGCCGACTTCAACGACATCATTATCAAAAACGTCGGCGGCGCTCCGGTCCGCCTGCGCGACATCGGTTACGCCGAAGACGGCATGGCGGAGAAGCGCAACTTCGCCTACCTTCGCGACCAGCTCGCCGTCGGGATGGACATCCAGCGCCAGACCGGCATGAATACGGTCAAAGTTGTCGACGGCGTGTTGGCCAAGATCGAAGCCATCAAGCCGCAACTGCCGCCCGGCGTCAAGGTCGAGGTCATCAAGGAGACCGCCACCTACATCCGCAACTCGGTCAGCGCGCTCGAGGAACACCTCCTGCTCGGCAGCCTCCTGGCCTCCTTCATCGTCTGGATCTTCATCCGCGACTGGCGGACCGTTCTCATCAGCTCGCTCGCCATTCCGACATCGATCATCACCACCTTCAGCCTGCTCCGCATCATGGACTTCACCTTGAACTCCATGACGCTGCTCGCACTCACCCTTGCCGTCGGCATTGTGATCGACGACGCCATCATCGTCCTCGAGAACATCTACCGCTTCATGGAGGAGAAGGCCCTGCCTCCTCTCCAGGCCGCCATTCTGGCGACGCGCGAGATTGCCCTGGCCGTCATCGCCACGACCATCTCCCTGGTCATCATCTTCGTGCCGATCGCTTTCATGAGCGGCTACGCGCGCAAGTTCCTCAACCAGTTCGGCTGGACCATGTCCGTTTCGATCATGGTCTCCATGCTCGTCGCCTTCACGCTCACACCCTCCCTCAGCGCCCGCCTGCTCAAGGTCAAGGCGCGCAAGCCTGGCGAGGGGCATGGCCACAAGTCCACCTGGATCGAGCGCCTCTATGTCCGGTCCCTCGACTGGTCGCTCAACCACCGCTGGGTGATCATGCTGGTCTGCGTAGCGACGTTCGGATCCACCTTCATCCTCAACGGCTACATCGGCCGTGACTGGATGCCGCAGGAAGACCAGTCCGAGCTCGGACTCTACGTCGAGCTCCCCGAAGGATCCTCGCTGGCTGCCACCGAAAGGGTCTCGCTCGAAATGGCCCGGAAGATCGAAAAGGTGCCCGGCGTCAAACTGATGGTCCCCAAGAGCTCCACGTTCATGGACCGCGTCACAATGGCCTACTCGACCATTCTCCTGCACCCGCCGGAAGAGCGCGAGGACATCCTCACCATGGCGCAGAAGATCCGCGAGGCACTCAAGGAGTGGGCACACCTGCGTCCCCGCATCAACTTCCCGAACGTGCTTGGCGGACGCGACACCTTCTCCCCGATCCGCATC
>VFZX01000281.1 GCA_016871015.1 Acidobacteriota bacterium
CGCCGCGCTCGAACATGCACTTTCTGAGGCCCTCCAGCATCTCACCCCAGAACAAGTCCGCGCCTATTGCCGGAGTTGCGGATATCGGACATAGCTAGATGTACATAAAATGTGAAAATGCTCTAATTCCGGTGCGGCCCATCACGCGCAGGACGCTTTCCGACAGCCGCAAAACGATGTAGCAGGCGAGTCCAGTCACCGCAATCGCCGTCAGCACCGGCAGCGCCGACGCGAGTCCCGTGCTGCGGCTCATCATCAACATCACCGTCGACAGCGCGCCGGGACCCGCGAGGATCGGCACGGCGAGCGGCGTAATCGCGATCTCCACTTTGCGACGGCCCTCCTCGATCTCGTCAGGGGTCGCGCGGTGATCCTCGGCTCGCAGCATGTCGAACGCCGTCATGCCCAGAATGAATCCGCCGGCAATCCGGAACGCGGGCAAAGTAATCGAGAAGACTTTGAAGATCAGCTTGCCGCCCAGCGCGAACACCATCAGCAGTCCCACGCATGCGATACAGGCGTTGCGGATGATCACCCGGCGGTGCGCGGAGCTTTCGTTCGCCGTCATGGCGAGGAAGGAAGGGACGGCGGCCACGGGATCCACGATGGCCAGCAGCGACAGGATCGGGATCACCCAGGCTTGGACGGCGTCACCCATGGATCTTTTAATGATATGCTGCCGTTAGAAATGCGGTTGACCTGGTTGATGTGCGCGCCCCTTCTGGCGCAGGATCCGGTGTTCGAGACAAAGGTGCGTCCGGTGCTGGCGGAGAAGTGCCAGGGCTGCCATGGCGGCAAGACGCCGATGGGGGGGATCGACCTGACTTCCGCCGCCGGGACGTCGAAGCTTGACCCGGCGCGCGTGATCGCCGCAATCCGGCACGAGGGGCGCGTGAAGATGCCGCCCAACGGAAGGCTGCCGGCGGGCGAGATTACCGCGGTGAGCGAATGGTTCCAGTCCGGCGCGAAATGGCCGGCCGCGGCGGGGACCGGCAAGATCGAGCGCGCCGATGCCGGCTGGTGGTCATTCCAGCCGCTCCAGGTGGTGCGTCCGGCGGCGGACCCCACCGGATGGGCGGTGAACGAAGCCGACCAGTTTCTGCTCGGCCGCATGCGGGCTGCCGGACTCAAACCCGCGCCTCCCGCCGATCGGGCAACGCTGCTGCGGCGGGTGACCTTCGACCTCACCGGACTTCCACCCACCGAAGCCGAGATCGAGGCCTTCCTGAACGATTCCTCGCCCAGCGCCTTCGACACCGTGGTGACGCGGCTGCTCGCTTCGCCCCGCTACGGCGAACACTGGGGCCGGCACTGGCTCGACGTGGCCCGCTACGCCGACTCCACCGGCGCCGACGAGGATCACCGCTATCCGCACGCCTGGCGCTACCGCGACTACGTGATCAGCGCGTTCAACCGCGACCTTCCCTATGACCGGTTCGTGATCGAACAGGTGGCGGGCGACATGCAGCCGCCAAAGTCCGGCGAGGCGGTGAACGTGGATGGCATCGTGGCCACAGGATTCCTGGCTCTGGGTCCGAAACTGATCGCCGAACAAGACAAGAAGAAAATGTTTTATGACATCGTCGACGAGCAGATCGAGGTGACGGGCAAGGCTTTCCTCGGACTCACGATCGCCTGCGCCCGCTGCCACGATCACAAGTTCGATCCGATCTCGACCAAGGATTACTACTCCCTCGCCTCGATGTTTGCCAGCTCGAAGCAGCTCTCGAAGCTGGAAGGGACAGTGTCGCAGCTCTACTTCGCGCCGCTGGTGGGCAAGGAGATCGCCGATGCCTGGCAGAAGGCCAAGGATGCAGCCGACGCCAAGCAGAAGGAGATCGACGCGGTGGCGGCTTCCGAGCAGACCCGGTACCGCGAAAAGCACGCGCCGCGGTTTGCCGAGTACATGGTGGCAGCGCGCGCCGTCTACGAAGGCGGCCAGACCGCGGAGCAGGCGGCGCAGGGCACGGGCCTCGATCCCTGGGTGGTCGAGCAATGGTCGCGTTACTTGAAGCCCACCGGAGAACGGCGCGTTTACCTGGAGCGCTGGGAACAGGCTCTGGCGGCGGAGCGGCCTGCCGTCGCGCGCGAGTACTATCAACAGTACCTGGACACGGTCCGCAGCCGGCGCGAGGCCCGCGAGAAGTGGGAGACGCTGGCGGCGGAGGCCAAGGCGAGAGGCGAACAGCCGCCGGAGATGCCCAAGTTCCTGGCGGGCGACGACCGTTTTTACACGGAAGTGACCGCGGCTGGTGGTCCGTTCAAGATGCCGGAGAAGGATCGCGAGAGCCTGTACCGCGAGGAGTCGCGCACGAAGCTCGTCACGCTACGCGCTGAGTGGGAAACGCTCAAGAAGGCGATCCCGGCGGAACCACCGCTTGCGTGCGCGGTGACCGAAGGCGACCGCATTGACCAACGCGTCTTCATCCGAGGGAATCCCGAAGCGCAGGGGGATCCGGTGGAGAAGCGCCTGCCCACGGTGCTCGCCGGTGTGGATCAGGCGCCCGTGGCGCAGGGCAGCGGACGGCGCGAACTCGCCGAGTGGCTCGCTGGACCGCGGAGTCCGCTTACCGCCCGCGTGATGGTGAATCGCATCTGGCAGTGGCATTTTGGCGAAGGTCTGGTCCGCACTCCGAACAATTTCGGCAAGCTGGGCGACAAGCCGTCCCATCCTGAGCTGCTCGACTGGCTGGCGGACCGCTTCATCGCGAGCGGCTGGTCGGTGAAAGAGATGCACCGGCTGCTGCTGCGCACCGCCGCCTATCGCATGTCGAGCATTCCATCGGCCGAGGCGCGTGAGAAGGACCCCGATAACCGGCTGGTGTCGCATTTCCAACGGCGGCGCCTGGCAGTGGAGGAGATGCGCGACGGACTGCTGGCGATCGATGGGACGCTCGATCCCCGCATGGGCGGGACGCTCCAGAGCGGCATGGGTACGGACAAGGAGTTCGCCGAGGACCGCAAATCGATCGATCCGGACACGCAGCCGCGGCGGCTGGTGTACCTGCCGCTGCGCCGGTCAAACCTGCCCAGCCTGCTCAACCTGTTCGATTTCGGCGATGCCACTACGAGCACCGAGTCACGCACGCAGACCAACGTGGCTCCGCAGGCGCTCTACATGATGAACGGCGGCTTCGTCGCCGGGCGCGCCCGGGCGATCGCGGTCCGGCTGCTGGGCGACAAGACGCTCGACGACGAGGCGCGGATCCGCAAGGCGCACCTGGCAGTGCTCGCCACACCAGCGCGCGAGGAGTTCGTGCGGGCGGCGACCGCCTATGTCGAACGCTTCCCGGGTACAGCCGATCGCACCGCCGCGTGGACCAGCCTGTGCCGCGCCCTGATTTCTTCCAACGAGTTTCTCTATGTTGACTAGACGCTACGTGCTGCAACGCGCAGCTTGCGGGTTCGGGATGTTCAGCCTGCGGGCAATGGCGGCGGGTCCGCTGGCGCCGAAGCAGCCGCATTTTACGCCGCGTGCCAAGCGGGTGATTTTCCTGTTCATGCACGGCGGTCCGTCGCACATGGACACGTTCGATCCCAAGCCGCTGCTCGACCGCGATCACGGAAAGCCGCTGCCATTCAAGCGTCCGCTGACGTTCGCGGAAGGGAGCACGGGCGGGTTGCTCAAGTCGCCGTGGAAGTTCCGCCAGCACGGACAAAGCGGACTGCCGGTGAGCGAGTTGTTCCCGAATGTCGCGCGCCATGTGGACGACATGTGCATCCTGCGGTCGATGGTGGGCGACAGCGTGGCGCATGGCGGCGCGGTCCTGCAGTTGCACACGGGGTCGAACACGTTCACGCGTCCGGGGATGGGGGCGTGGTTCGTGTACGGGCTGGGGACGGAGAACCAGAATCTGCCCGCCTACATCACGGTCAAGCCAGGGCTGTCGCATGGCGGCGCCAAGAACTGGAGTTCGGCGTTCCTGCCCGCGGCCTATCAGGGAACGTCAGTGGCGCATGGCGGGATCCTGGCCAAGGATTTGAAGGAGCCGGTCGAGTTCCTGTCGAACAAGGAGCTCAGCCCTGAGCAGCAGCGCTACGAGCTCGACATGATCCAGAAGATGAACCGTTGGGCGGCGGACCGGCGTGCCAACGATCCGGAGCTCGAAGCGCGGATCGAGCAGTTCGAGCTGGCGTTCCGGATGCAGACGCAGGCGCCCGAGGCGTTCGACATCAGCCGGGAGACTGATGCCACGCGCCGGATCTACGGGATGGATGATCCGTTCACCTACGATTTCGGCTGGCAGTGCCTGATGGCCCGGCGGCTGGCGGAGCGCGGGGTCCGGTTCATCCAGATCAATCACGAGTACGGGCCCGGGAACGAGGTCGGCTGGGATGCGCATAGCGAGCTGATCCGGCTGCATACCCGGACCGCGAAGATGGTGGACAAGCCGATTTCCGGACTGTTGACGGATCTGAAGGCCCGCGGGTTGTTGCAGGACACGCTGGTGGTGTGGTCCGGCGAGTTTGGCCGGACTCCGATTGCACAGGCGGGTGATGGACGGGACCACAATCCGTATGGGTACTCCGCATGGATGGCGGGAGGTGGCGTGAAGGGCGGGACAGCGTATGGGGCGACGGATGACTACGGGTATTATTCAGTCGTCGACCGGATGCACATCCATGATTTGCACGCGACGATGCTGCATTTGATGGGGTTGGATCATGAGCGGCTGACCTGGTTCCACGGGGGCCGGAATCACCGGTTGACGGATGTGGCGGGGGTGGTGGCGAAGAAGGCTCTGGCGTAATCTCGGACGTGGCTGGGCAATGTCTGTCATCGACCGGATCGTTTTCATGCAGCTTGCCGATCTCCACATCAGCCGGACGCTGATGCCCGCGGAAGGCGGGCTTGGTTGGGGATACAGCCCGCACGACCACCGCCTGCTGCTTCCCTTGGAGAACGCGATCGCAGACGCCAGCAGGCGGCTCGGCGCCCAGACTCCGGTCCCGATTCTGATTTGCGGCGACGTTACTGCGGGAGGCTCGGACAACGACTATGCTCTGAGCGCCGCGCTGCTCCATAGCCGCTGGGAGTGGAAGAAATGGCCGGTGCGGTGGATGGGTCTCGGCTGGCCACGCGAACTCATCCTGGCGGTACCAGGCAATCACGACCACTGGCGGAGCGCCGTGGTACCCAGAGCGTATTCCAAGATCGCACCCGCTTGGTTCAAGGAGACGCCGTGGGTCCAGACATTGTGCGGACCTGTCGGACAATTAGCGCTTGAAGTATACGGCATCGATTCGAACTCGGGAATGGCAGACAGCAGTGTCCCCGTGAACGTATTCGCGGCTGGCTCCGTCGCTGAGCGGGAACTCCAAGGACTCGAGAGTCTCCTGCGCCAGCCACGGCAGCCCAGCGGCGTGACTGTGCTGCGAACTCTGATGTGCCACCACGCCTTCACCTCCACCGGCAGGTTCGACGATGCCTGGCCACTCGATGAAGTGTCCAGGGACAAGATAATCGAGCTTGCTCGGAATTACGGGATTTCGGCTGTGTTGACGGGCCATATCCACACGTTCCACGAGCAAGCCTGGCGGTACCTTCGACCATGCGTCACAGAGCTCCGGTGTGCGACGAGTCTGCAGGCTCCCGCCCGGACTGGGGTCCAAGGGTTTTGGGCTCACTGCATCACCTTGACCGGTGGCGGCACGAGTCAATGGCATGCCTACAAGTACCAGTGGGCCGGCGTCCGCTTCGAAGTCGACGCGGCGAACCCGGTCACAGTTCTGTAGGGCTTTCCAGGATCATCGGCGCCAAGTCTTTCAGTACTCTCCCGTACCCGATCGCTCCAACCACATCCCCTGACGCTTGGCAGTTGAAGAGCTTGTTTACCGTCAGAGCACTAATGCAGCTTGCGACCGTCTTAGGATTCACGTGACGGGCTTCCGCGATCCTGATCACGCGTTCCCGCATTGAGTCCGGAGGAACTCGTCCCGCAGATGGCGGCCGCTGCCCATGCTCGATGGCCACGCCTTCACAGATCGCCTGGTCGAGAGCACGTGCCAACCCCAAGGACAACTTCTCGATCTGGGCCTCGACGAGCGCGTCATTCACTGTGACTTCTTGAGTCAGCGCCGCCGAGATTTCGCCCCGTTCGCGCAACCGGAACACAGTTTCGCCGGAACCGGATAGGACGCACACTGCGATCAGGTTCGGAAGACTCCATCCACCGGAGCGGAGCAGTTCGATCACAGTAGAGGCGACCAAGTCACTGTCCTCGGGAGAAAACCCACCTTCCGACTCCGCAACATCCGCGATCAGCGCCCGCAGAGGGGAACCTCCAGCCTCCTGGCCTCCGGCCGTCTTCCACTCGCCATACGCATCACCGTCCACCCATCGCACACAAAATCTCAACTCCGGATCGACTTCAGGAGGCCTCGCTGCCTCGATACGGTGCTCGATCCCAGCCACCAACCAGCGCAACTTCTCGATTGCTTCCTCGCGGGCCGGCATCGCGAACCGTCGGCGGCACGACTCCCAGAGCTTGTGGAGGACCTCCTTCACATGCTGCTCTTCGTGTTCGAGCACGCGCAGCCAGTTCTGGGTCCGTGCGAGGATTCGGGCCTGGGAATCGTCGCCGGTCCGCACAGCCGCCGTCAGATCCTCATGCGCTCGTTCCGTGAGGACTTGAAGCGGTTCTGGATCCGCCCCTAGTTCGATCAAAAGTTGATCCAGGCCGGACAAGTCAATCGGGGTAGTCGTGTTCATCGCTATTCACCTCAACCGCAATGCCAAGCTGTTGCCTCAGCCGCTTCCTGAGCCGGTGCCTCTTCACTCGCAGCGCTCCCTCGCTGATGTTCATCTTCGCGGCCAATTCGGCGTCCGGTTCTGTAGTGACCAGAATATGGCGGTCAGTCATCGATATGCTGGGGAGCAGGGCCATCAGCCTCCGCCGAAGCTCTTCCCTCTTGCCAGGTGGGACCAGCCGGCGCTCCGCGATTCTATCCGGGATTTCGCTACGCGACCTCTCCCGTAGCGAGTCGATCAGGGCGTTGCGGGCCAAAAGGTAGAAGAACGTCCCTAGACTTGCTTTCGCTGGATCGAACTTGTGGCGGCTTTGCCAAAGACGAAAAAGAGCGATGGAGAGCGCATCTTCCAAATCAGCGTCAGTGGCGGTTCCGGCGAATCGGACCATAAGGGCTCGCCGCGTCCTGAGTTCAAGGAAGCCGAGAATGTCGGCAAGCACTGATTCTTCATCACCATGCAGCCGCCGGACCAAATCCTGCTCGTCATTCACCATGCTCATTCGTTATACGGGAGTGCGTTACTGGTGAGGCTAGATAAACGCCTCCACCGACAACCGGAACCGCGCCGCAAGCCGCCGCGCGTGCTCCTTGCTAATCCCCCGCTTCCCGCTCAGGACAAGCGATGCGACCGACCGGGAACCGAACACGCCGATCATGTCCGCGGGCCGCAACTGATTCTGTTCCATCAGGAATTGCAGCACTTCCAGCGGAGTCGATGACGGCGGCTCCACGGTGCGGTCTTCATACTCCGTGCACAGATGAGCTAAGAGCGCTTGAAGCTCCCTCTCCTCCGGGTCAAGCTCCCGCTGCTCCTCCACCCCATCGAGTCTCTCGAGTTCCGCGGCAAGCCGGTCGAATTCCTCATCGCTTCGGACGATCCGCGGACGGTGCCGTCCAAGGAGCCGCCCGTACTTTCTTTCGTCTAGTATGCCCACTTGTGCCATGCGGTCCTCTCATACTCCCGATCTGCCGTCAGCTTAGCGAAACGCCAACGGCCAACGGACCCGCGCGGGCCCGCTACACCACTGGCTTGTACTCCCACGCCGGACCCGCCGTCTCCGGACTCGCCGGGGATACCGGCGTCTCCATCAACGCGATCGCCTGCAGCCGCAGAGAGAACATTGCCCCGATCGCCGGATCCAAGTGTTCCGGCTCCCCGTTGAACGTCTGATGCAGCGCATTCAGCAAACTCGTGTACGTATAGTTGAACTGGTTCGACAACAATTCCGCGCGCGACCCCGGAATCAGCTTGGCCGCCGCCGGATCATCCGCCATCGGGTAAACTCCCGCCGGATCAAACGGAATCGCGGGCGGCCCGAACGCGAACCCGCTCGGCGTCGTGGAATCCTTGACCAGCGTCAGTTGCCGCACGATCTGTTCGAACCGGTAGAAGTGCGCCGGATCACCTTCCGGATCAAGCGGCGTGACCGGCGTACCCTCGCCCTGCCGGACGATCGTGTCAATCGCCTGGCCCGCGGTCGCGACGTCCTTGATCGCGATCAGCTCGGGCCACACGCCGGTCACCTGCAGAGACGGTGCGCCGGTGAAAATCGCATCGCCAAACAACGTGATCTTCGCCTTGATCGCGTCGTAGAACTCGCCGATCGTGTTGTATTGCTCGGGCTCGGCGGCCGCGGCCAGCGACGGAATTGAGATCGGATCCTCGGGTTCCTCGATCACCATGAACGCGTCGCGGACCTAGTCGATCGACAGCTTCCGCAAATGGAACTGCTTCCCGCCCGCGATCCCCATCGGCAGCCCTCCGGGGAATTTCGGAATGAACTCCGGCGTGTTGATCACCGGAGAACCGCCCACGGCGTTGAGGATATTGCAGGCGAGCGCGAAGTGCAGCATCTCCTCCATCACCACGCTCCGCAGGATCGAATACGCCCCTGTGTTCGAACCATCCTTGATCGAGTACATCGCCGTCAGGTACAACGGCAGCGTCGCGTGCTCCAACTGAATCGCGCTCTGAAGCGCCGCTCGCAACCCGGCCGGATCCTGAATCCGTTTCGCGCTGATACGGTATGCCATGGTGTCCTCCTTATGCACCCGTGCCCATCAGAGGCTTGCCGTCCGGACCCTTGGTGTCCATCCACGCCAGGATCATCGCGAGCTTCGAAGCCGATAGATCGCGCGTGGCCGGCATGTAGTTCGGATTAGCCTTGTCCAGTGTGAACACAGACCGCAGCCCGGCCAGGTTCGCCACCACGCTGTCATGCTCGCCCAGCTTGAGGATCTTGCCCATCCGCGGATAAAGATTCTGAAACTGCTGCAACACCGGCTGCACATCGCCCAGCCACGTCGGCGCGGTTGGAAACGCCGTGTGGGTAAAGATCAGGACGCTCACGAAGTCCCACGGATTCGGTGTGGAAGCGCCCTGTCCCGCCGCCGTAAGTCCATAGCCGACCCCGTACACCTGCCCGTCGATGTAGTTGCGCGGAGTCCCCGGATCCGTGGCCGTGATCTCAACCAAGGCCTTGCCCGTTGCGTCGGTCACCACCTGCGCCGGGAAGCTGCACGCTCCAGGCGGCGTGTTCAGCGGGAACGCGCTCGGATCCATCTGGCCAGTCGTCAAGGCGAGTCCTACTTGCGCGCTGCCAAGCGGCTCGCCGAACTTGCTCGCACGGAGCTCGACCACCGCCTTGCCGCCGGGATTGATGCGGAACACGTTCGCGTCAGCCCGGATGTAGAGTCCATCGTTGCCCTCCGACGCTACCAGCACCGTGTCCCCATTCGGCGTCGTGTGGAACAGCACCACCGGTGCCGAGGCGAGACTCGTCAGTTCCTGCCCGGTCAACGCGCGGCCCGGCGGAAACTCCACCACTCCGGCGCGCACCGTGTAGAAGTCCGGTGCGGTGTAGACCACTTCGCCCAGCGACACCGGCCCCGGTCCGGAATCGAAGCCCACCGACAACATCCCGAGATTGCGCAAGGGACCCCCAGGCGTTGTCGTCACCAGCGCGTTGCCGAAGTCCGCCACCAGCTTTCCGCGGACCTTGTCCACCACGCAGGGAAGAAATTCACTGCCTGAATCACCGGGACCACATGACGGCCGGGGCTGAAGTTGGCAGGTTCGCCTTCCTGATACGGTCCGATCACTCCCACCACGCGGCCCGTGGTGAACTCCGGATCCGTGGACAGTAGCGAGTAGCCGTCGACATTGAACTTGATCGACAACTTGCCACCCTGCGTGGCCGCCTTCAACGCGGAAAGGAACGGCGATCCGGAGACTTCACCCCACTCGACATTCTCCAACACAGACTGCCAACATGCGCCCGACCCCGCGTCGCCGTCGCCCTGCGCGGTGGCGCGCGTCCACAGGTCGGTGAACGCCGCCGGACGGAAATCCCCGCGCACAAGGCACTGGTTGTCCGCACCCACGATCCGCACCTGGAAGCCCCAGATCTGCGAAACAAGCTGCTGCTGCGGATCCAGGTCGACGATCTTCCCGGCCACACGGTCGTTGGAGTCGCTCACGGCGAGTCCCACGACAGGATCCGTAGCCGCGCCGTCGAAGTCGACCGCCGTCACCTTGCATCCGTAGAAGCGGAACATCCCGGTGCCGTCCGGATTCCACCATCCGTTGGTGGCTCCCGCCCCGGGTAGTTGAAAGTTGGGCTGGAACGTCGCGTTGTTGTAATGCGTGGGATCGTTGTTCACCGTCGACGGGTCGGCTTGGAAACGTCCGGCGAAATAAAGACGCGGGCGATGGAGATAGCTCACGCGGTCCTCCTAGGGTTCCGATGGGTTAATCAATTCTATACGACGCAAGCCCCCGGCTGGTGCGCACATAAATCCGCCCCTCGGCCAGCGCCGGATAGGCCCGCACCAACTCATCCGCCACCCGCACCCGCTTTGCCACCTGAAACCCCTTCGGCGACGCCGGCGCGATCACCAGTTCGCCGCCCTCCGTGAGCACGAACAGGTGCGTACCCGCCAAAGTCACAGTCCCCGCGCGAAATCCCTCCTGCGACCACATCACCTTGCCCGACTTCCACTCGACGCATCGCAACTCCTGCCCCTCCTCCTGCCGTCCGTGGAACCCGTACAGGTATCCATCCTTGTGAACGCTCGTCGAATAGTGGTTCGACAGCGACTCATCACCCGACCACACGGTGCG
>VFZX01000282.1 GCA_016871015.1 Acidobacteriota bacterium
GTCCGCTGTTGCCTCGCTCTCGCATGCTTCCAGGATCGCGCCCCGCGCTGCGAAAACGATAGTGGGGTTCCCCAGACGCTTTCTTTTGCCAGCCGGGGAACCTCACGCAGTCCAAGCGCTGACCCGGTTCAGGATGCTGCTAACCATGATCCGCGAATAGCCGCCCGGGTCTGCTCCACGTCCGGATTCACGAGCACCTTCACCCGCTCCGCCCTCGGCGCCCAGACCGCCGGATCCGTCGCTACAAACACAGCCACCACCGGAGTCCCCACCGCCGCCGCCAAGTGCGACACCCCGGAATCATTGCCCAGGTAGACCTCAGCCCCCGCAAGCCACTCCGCCAGATCCCACCGGCTCGCAAATCTCCGCGCCCCTGCCAGCTCCTCCTCGGGACCCGCACACCATTCGACAGGTATCGCCAGCCCCCGGGCCACAGCCTGGAACTTCTCCAGCGGCCAATTCTTCTTCGGACTTCCCGAGAACGGATGGATCGCGGCATACCCCGACGGATCCCGGTGCATCCCCGCAATCCGCGGGACTCCGCCCGGTGGCTGGCCCACTTGGCCGAGATAGAAGTCCACCGCGTGCACGCTGCCACTGGGCAGCGCCCGGTGAAACTCGAACGGCAGCCCGGCGACGGAATCGCGGAACGCCATGCGGCTTTCCCCGTACCACGATACAATCGAGTTGAAGCCCGCCAGCCGCTCCACCAGTCTCCGAGGCGCCAGCCCGAGTTCCAACAAATCGAGCCCCACCGCGCCGATCCCCTCCACCTTGTCCGCGAACCGGATCAGCGGCACGTTCGGATCCGCAACCCATACCTCTGTGTAGTCCGCCCGCAACGATTCTAGCGCCGGCAGTGAGACCACCAGGTCGCCCAACGCTCCCGGCCGGATGATCAGCCGCCGCACCGCGCGCTACTGAATCTCCAGCGGAAGCTGAACCTGAATTGTCTTCGGCGGAAAGCAGACCGTGTCGGTGCACGCCTGGAACCGAAGTTTCCCCGCTATGTTCTTCAGCCCCTTGGCCGCGCCTGCCGGAGCCTTGAACCGCGTCACGATCGTGAACTCCCCAGTGTAGACCGACAGCGGCTTTTCCGCGAACTTGTATTTCTCCAGGTGCGGCTTCGGATACTCCACCCGCACGACTTCCACTGGCGCCGCGTCCCATGTCAGCCGCAACGGAATCAGAAACTCGTCGGACGGCGTGTTGCTGTTCGTGTGGTGGCCGGGAGCCAGGCGGAACGTCACTCGCGACACTCCCGCCCCGCCCGCCGCCAGCACCAGCTTCTGCGGCGGATCCGCGGTGATCAGGTTACCTTGCGCCCAGGCCGAAAGCGAAAACGCCAGCGCCGCCAACAGCGCTCTTCTTGTTGAGCCCCAGCAATTCATCGAGATCCTTTTGATAATCGCGCCGCGAAACCAGGCCGACATGAGTGGCTGCGATCCGGCCCGCGCGGTCCACCAGGAACGAAGTCGGCAGCGAATCCACGCCGCCATACATCTGCGCCACGGCGTCGGTACCCACCACCATCCGGTAGTTGATCTGGTGCTTCTCGACGTACGGCTTCACGATGTCCCATCCTTCCTCGTCCATCGCCACGCCCAGCACCGCGAATCCCTTGTCTTTGTACTGCTTCTCGAACTCGACGAACCAGGGAATCTCGATCTTGCACGGACCGCACCAGGTCGCCCAGAAGTTGAGCAGCACGATCTTGCCCTTGTAGTCGGACAGCTTCACCGTCCTACCCATGCTGTCCTTAAGAGCGAAGTCCGGCGCGTTGTTGCGCTTGGCCTCCGGCTTGACGGCGGCCCGCGCCGCGGGAGAGGACGAACAGCCGGAGCTGAACGTTAGCGCGGCGGCGGCCAGCACGAGAAAAAGTCGGGTTCGCACACTCACATTATATTCTGATTCGTCCGGAGCCAAACTGGTTGCGAAACCATTCGAGCCGCCTCCGGCGGTACCGCGCGGGGAGCGTAAACTCAGCGTGGCGCTCAATGCCCGCATAGACATACGCCGCGGAGTCGCAGAAGCTCTCGCAGAGGTAGCCGCGTTTGTCCAACGGAAGCGCCTCCTTGCGCCATTCCGCCGACCAGCCGAGCTCTCCCCGCGCTCCCGCCCGGATCTCCGCGCCAATCAGCGCCGTCCAACTGGCCCGCGCCGGGTTCCCCAGCCGCAGCCACGCGAAGTGGAACAGCTCATGCGCCAGCACCCGCCGCAACTCGCCGCCGCGCAATGCCGAATCGAGCACGATGATCCGCCGCCGCAAGTCACTCGCCGCGTGGACCTCCGTGCCCAGGCCCCCTCCCGATTCCAGCCGTCTCCCGCGCACGGTCAGCCGCGGCTTGAAGTACACCGGCACTGGAGCCCCGGCGAACGCAGGCAGGCGCTCCAACGCCGAGCCGAGCTCAGCTTCCCGATTCCGCAACCACGCGCTGGAACGCGGGCGCATTCACAACCTTCACATTGAGCGCTTTCTTCTGGGTCTGGAACCACGCGTTGAACCGGTCTTGGCGGATCTCGTCGTAAACCTGGTCCTTCACTTCGTCGTAGGTCTTCTTCGACGACTCCTCGATGCGCAGGATGTAGAATCCATTCGGCAGCCGGATTGGACCCACAATGTCGCCCTTCTTCGCCGCCAGCACCGGAGTCTTGATCGCCTCGGGGATGTTCGGGTCTGCCGCGGTGACCGTCGGGCCGTCTCCGTCGCGCGACCGCGAGTCGGCGTCGTCGGAAAACCGCCGGACCAAGTCGATGAATCCGCCCCCGCCCCGAAGCTCCTTGATAATTTCCTCGGCACGGGCCTTGGCCTCCTGCTCGTTCAGAACCTTCGGCGCGGTGGGATCCGGGTTCGGTGGCGGAGTCAGGCTGTAGGCCACCTGCAGGACCTTGACCTTGGCGAACGAATAGCGTCCGGCGTTGGCATCGTAGACCTTCTTCTGTTCATCCGGCATGATCCGGATGCCGTTCATGTACTGGTCCACGTAGCCCTGCATCAGGATCTGCATCCGGTCGTACTTGATCCGGCCCGCCCACGGTTGTTTCTTGTCGAACCCTTCGGCCACCGCCTGGTCGGCAATCACGCGCAGCAAGCTGTATTGGACCAGGAAGTCCTGGGGCTGCTGAACCGCATTGGCACGCACTCCAGGCGGGATATTCTTCATCAGATTCGTGTAGTCCTTGGCAGTCATCAATTTTCCATTGATGGTTGCGAGCGGGGTCTCCGGCGTGATTTCGCCTGAACCCGCCAAAGGTTGCGCGGTCTCCGCACCAAGCAAGTTGGACAGGCTCGCGAAGAATTTCTGATTGATCAGGACCACGGAGGACTTGATCCGCATCTCCTCCAGCCACTGCCGCATTTTCCCTTCCGCCCTCGATGCGCGGAGATCCTTGCGGATCTCCTCCATCGGCTTGAGCGAGGTATTGACCACCTGGAACAGATAGTGCCCCTGGCCTCCGATATGGAAAGGCGCCGTCACTTGACCTGGCTTGGTCCGGTAGATCGACAGCCGCAACGCGACGGGCAAGACTGACTCTGGATAGATTGCTGGGAAGGACCCGTCCTTCTTGTAGTCGGAATGCTGTTCCACCACCTGAGCGAACGTCTTTCCGGCGGCCAGATCCGCCATCGCCCGGTCCAGCCGGGCCTTGGCCGCCTCCAGCTCGCCCGGCCGTTCCGCGATAAACAGGATCTTGGTCTCCATGGTTGCGTAGGGCAGGGGATTCTCCTCAAACGCCTTCTGGACCTCGGCCTCTGTAACGGCGAACTGCTTGGTCCGCTCTTCAAACGCCGCCGTGCGCAGGATCTGCATGCGCGACCAGTCGAGCCGGTCCAGGTAGGGCGAACCCTTATCGAGCCCTTCCTTCTCCGCCTGCGCCGACAGTCTCTCCATCAGGCCGTTCCATTCGAGGAACTCCTGCGGATTCGCTCTCGCGCTTGTCAGCGCCACCGCCGGTGCGCCGATCAACAGCGACTTGAGACTGGCTGCCGTCACCGGGCGGCCGTTAACCGTGGCCAGGACACCCGCGGCCTGCGGCTTGGCCGCCGGAGGCTTCGGCTTCGCAGCAGGAGGCGTCGGCTTCGCCGCGGGCGGTTTGGCCGGCGTACGGACTTGCGCCGCCCCGCAGGCGGCAATCAAGAGCAGGGAGACCAGATTTCGCATGAAAAGGAGATCTAACTACGATGGTACGCGATATTCCCGCAGCGCATCGGGATTCACGTCAAGCCCCAGGCCCGGCAGGTCCGATGCGACGAAATGGCCGTCCTCGATCCGGTACATTTCCTTCGACCGGAGCAGTTTGAGTCCAGGCGCCCATTGCTGTTGCGGCAGCAGCGGCGGAGTCAGCAGCGCCACCTCCTGCCACTCGGACCCGATCGCGAAGCTCGCCGTCAACCAGCCCGCTAGCCGCAGCGCCATGGTTCCGTGCAGGATCACCGGAACGTTCCGCGCCTCAGCCAGCATCGCCACCTTGCGGCACAGCAGGATCCCGCCGGACCGCTCGCCCTCCGGCTGCAGCACGTCATACGTCCGGTGCTGCAGCGACTGATGGAATCCCTCGATCCCCAGGAATCCCTCGCCGCCAGTGATGAGAATATCGACCGCCGCCGCCAGGCGTCCCGGAGTCCGGTAGTCGTCACGCGCAAACGGCTCCTCCAGCCACAATGCCCGGTGTTTCTCCAGTCCGCGTGCGACCTTCCAGCCCGTTTCGTAATCCCAGATCTTCTGCCCGACGGCCTCGGGTGCATGTGCGGTACGGTCGAACATGATGTCGAAATCCGGACCCGTGGCCGCGCGGATCTCGTTGCATGCATCCACGTCGTCCAGTGCATTCGGGCGCCACGCCCGGATCTTCATCCCCTTGAAGCCTGCCTTCTGGATCCGCACCGCCATATCGGCCTGGTCGCCGTACGGAACGTGGGATTGATCGAGTTTCCCTTTCCACACGCAAGTCAGATAGGCGCGCACCCGGTTGCTGGCTCCACCGAGCAGCTTATACACGGGCTGCCTGGCGATCCGTCCGATCGCGTCCCAGATCGCATGCTCGACGCCCGCGAACTTGAGCAGACCATTGCGGACATGGTCCTCGACGGCGTACAGGTCCTGGCCTACGATGATCCGCCGCAACGCCGGTGCTTGCGCGGCCGGATACCCGGCGAACGAGTACCCGGTGACGCCCGCGTCGGTCTGCACCTCGACCACTGTGTAGCGCCCCTGCACTCCCACCTCGAGCTGGTCCTTCGGCGTTGGGATATCGGCATCGTAGAACTCGAGCCCGGTGATCTTGACGGGCTTCACGGCGGCCATCGCGGGCGCCACCGCGGCGGCGAGCCATTCGCGGCGATTCAGCTTAAGCACGGCGGTACTCCTTGATGGCGTCTTCGTTGAGGTCGAGCCCAAGCCCCGGCAGATCGGGCAGCAAGATGTATCCGTTCTCGATCCTCCAAGGCGGCCTCTTCAGCAGCTTCAACGCAGGGGCCCACTGCTCATCGGGAAGGTTGGGGCCACCGATGATCTCCTGCCACTCGCAGTTGGTCATGGCGCATCCGGCCTGGATGTAGCCGGCCAGCGCGAGTCCGGAATTCCCATGCTGGATGCAGGGCACTCCATAAGACTCAGCCAGCACCGAGATCTTCTTCGCGGGCCAGATTCCACCACAGATCCGCGTGTCCGGCTGGATGATGTCGTACGTCTTGTTCTTCAGGAAATTGTTGAAGTGGAACGGTGTCTTGCCGAGCTCGCCGCCGGTGATGGAGATGTCCACCTCCGCCGCCAGCCGGGCCGGGCTCTCCAGATCGTTCCCGTCGAACGGCTCCTCCAGCCAATACGCATTGTGCCTCTCCAGCCCGCGGCACACCTTGAGCGCGGTCGGATAGTCCCAAACCCATCCCGGCCGAACCGCGGTCCGGTCGAGCATGATCTTGAAGGCCGGCCCCACTGCCCGCCGGATCACACCCACCGCGTCGGCGTCATCCATCGGGCGCGGCCGCCATGCTCGGATTTTCATCGCGTGGTATCCGGCGTTGCGCAGCTTCACGGCGTAAGCGGCCTGCGTTTCGTAAGGGACGTCGGACTGGTCCTGCTTTCCGGGAAACACACAGGTCCGGTAGACGCGGAGGCGGTCGCGGACTCCGCCGAGCAACTGCGCCACGGGCCGTCCCGCGAGGCGTCCGATCGCATCCCACATCGCATGCTCGACGCCCGACCAGATTTGGACGCCCGATTCGCCACGCTCCATTTGCAGACGCCGCAAGTGGCGGTCCACCGCGAACAGATCGTCGCCAACCAGCGTCGGCACCACCCACGACCGCAGGATCTCCTGCGGACACGCGATGAACGACGTCCCCGTGACGCCGGCGTCGGTGTGGACACGCGTCACTGGATATGCGCGCTGCACGTCCGGGCTCGGAGTGCCCGGCGCCGGCAGGCGGACCGTGAACGATTCAACACCGGTGATCCGCACACGGTTCTGTGCGGCCAGGGCCGTTACCGGTGCGGCCAGGAGGGTGCGGCGGGAGATGCTCATATTGAGAGCATCATACTCTCCCTGAGCCAGTGCCCGCCGCCGTAGCGCTGCCGAACCCGATCTGCTGCCGGACGGCGCTGAACCGCTCGTCCACCCGCAGCGCATCCAGCTTGGGGTCGACTAGCGCGTAAACCAGCCAACCGGAGCGGTCCTTCAGGGCGTCGTCCAAACACCGGAAGGCAGCGTCCCGGTCTCCCAGCGTGGCGTGGATAATCGCGCGGTAATACGGTGACGAGTATCCTCCGGCCGAAGGCAGGTTCAGGCTTTCGAGGACCGCGGCGGCGCCCGGGCGGTCACCAGCGCACGCCAGGCAGTATCCCAAAGTCGCCTGGCACACATGGCTCCCGCTCGAATGCTCGATGGCGCGGCGTGCGAATCCCACCGCCGCGCCATGCTGCCCGAGAGCCGCATGCGACCAGGCCGACATCATCTCCGCCACCCAAAAGACCGGCAACGCGTCGAGACAGCGCTGCTGCAGTTCGAGGGCTTCCGCGTGACGCCTGGTGTAGTAGTAGGGAACGCCGCCGCCGCACAGCGCGCTGTTCGACACCGGATCGAGACGGTGCATCGCGGCAACTTCCCTCTCCCAACCCGGATCACCCATCTGCGCCAGGAAGATCGAATAGTAGAGCCGGGTGTAGGCGTGTCCAGGGTTCAATTCAATCGCCCGGCGGTAGTGGCGTCCAGCCCCCTCGAAATCCCAGTCGAACCAGCGCTTGACCTCCGCCAGGACCGCGTGAGCTTCCCCCAGCTTCTCATCCAACCCAAGCGCGATGCGCGCGCACTCCCGCGCTCTCGGCACCACTTCCGCCGGAGGCAGATAAAAATGGGATGTCCAAGAACACGCGTCGCCGATCCCCGCATAGGCAAGCGCATAATCCGGGTCCACCTTGATCGCCTGCTCGAAATGCTCGATCGCGCGGCGGCAGGACTCCAGCGTCCGCTGGTTGTTGCAGTGACAACCCCAGACGTATGCCTCGTACGCATCGGCACTGCCCGTGTACCGCTTCCGCAACCGCGCCCTGCTGGCTTCGGTGAGGCGCTCGATCAACGCCGCGCCAACGGACTCCGCGATTGCATCCTGGACATCGAACAATCCCTGCATCGATACGTGGTAGCGATCCGCCCAGAGTGGGTGTCCATCGCGCACCCGCAGCAGTTTCACCGTTACCCGCACCTGTCCCCCGGCGCGCTGCAAGTAGCCCTCGAGCACCGCGTCCACCTTGAGAGTGCGCCCCGCCTCCACTGGATCCAGTTGCGTCCCCACGTACATCGCCACAGCTCCGGTCGGCCGCACCAGAATCTCCGCGCATTGGCTCAGCCGTGTGATCACCGCGTCCGCCATACCGATGCCGAGCAGCATGTCTTCTTCGTGGGTGATGAACGGCCTGAACGGCAGAATCGCCACCGACTGGACCGGCCCAGCCACCGCCTCCGCCGCGCGAACTTCTCCGTTGAAGCGATACCCGACTCGTGGTATCGTTTCGATCAATGGCGGCTCTCCCGTGTCGCCGAGCGCCTTCCTGGCCGCGAAGACAGCGACGGCCAGGTTGCCTTCCTCCACCGCGGTCTCTGGCCAAAGCTGACGCATCAGCGATTCCTTGGTAATCGCCCGCCCCGCGTTCGCCACCAGAATCATGAGGAGATCAAACGGTTTCGGCGTCAGCGGAACTGGCTTTGCGTCACGGAACAGCGTCCGCGCCTCCCCATCTAGCCGGAACGGGCCGAATTCGAATGCCGTTTGCGTCTGGCTCAATCATTCGATTTTAAGCGTATTTAAAGAACCTCTAAAGGACTCCCCCGCCCATTCCCGGTTACATTCATCTCAGAGCCGCAAGAACCCGAGCGGCTCATAACTCAAAGGAGACCAACATGAAATTGAAAACCCTCGCCTTCACCTTGGCGGCCCTCACGATTCCGGGGCTGCACAACGTTCACGCTCAAGGGCAGGACCAGCCCACGATGACCGGCACCTGGATCGCCGCCATCCGGATAAACGAGAACCTGCCGCCTGGGGTGCCCGCAACTTTCCGTGCGCTTCACACCTATATCGCCGACGGCCGGTTCCTCGACCGCAACACCCAGAACCCGGCGGGCACGAGTTCCGGCCACGGAGAATGGGAACCCATCGGGAACCGGCGCTTTGCCCTCACCTTCATCTTCTTCTCATTCGACCCAACCGGACAGCATGCGGCGACCATCAAGGTCCGCTCGACAATTACCCTCAACGAGCGCGGCGATGAGTGGACCGGACCCTTGTCCGCTCAGGCGTTCTCGCCCGAGGGCGCTCCTCTAGGTCCGCCTGCCCTCGGTGTCCATACCGGACTGCGGGTGGTCAGCGAGCCGCTGCCGCAACAGTGATCCAATCATTGAATGGGAGTACCCGCCATGACCGCGATTTCCGAGGCCTTCGAGATGATCCGGATGATCTCCGGAGGCCTCTACTTGACTCACAGCCTTTACGTCGCCGCCAGGCTCGGTGTTGCGGATCTACTCATCCCCGGACCACAAACCGCGACGGAGCTTGCAGGAGCGGCGGGCGTCCATGCCCCGTCGCTCCACCGTGTGATGCGTGCGCTCGCAAGCGTTGGCGTCTTCACCGAGGATCCCGATGGCCGCTTTGCTCTCACTGCCCGGGGCCGGCTGCTCGCTTCCGGACCCGGGTCGCTGCGCTCCGTCGCCATGGGAATCGGCGCGCCCTGGCATACCAGGGTTTGGGAAAGCCTCCTTCACACGGTCCAGACCGGCGAGACCGCCTGGGACCACGCCACGGGCGAGAGCCTGTTCCAATATTTCGCCAGCCACCCGGAACACGCTGCTCTCTTCGACGGGATGATGACCGAATTCTCGGTCTGGGAAGCCGCCGCTGTCGCCGAAGCGTATGACTTCACGGGAATCCATACCACCGCGGACATCGCCGGCGGACACGGATGGCTGCTTGCCACGATTCTCCAGCGCTACCCAACCATGCGCGGGATCCTGTTCGATCTCCCGCATGTGACCTCCGGGGCCGGGAGCGCTCTGTCCAGCCACGCGCTCAACGGCCGTTGCGAGGTGATTTCTGGCGACATGTTCCACTGCGTGCCCGGCGGCGCGGACGCTTATCTTTTAAAGAACGTTCTTCACGACTGGGATGACGTCCAAGCGGCGAAGATCCTGTCCAGTGTGCGCCGCGCGATGCCGCCAGGGTCGAGAATCCTGGTGATTCAGGAGGCGCTGCCGCTGGGCGGCGCTCCGTCGGCGGGGAAGCTGCTGGACATGCAGATGCTGCTGATCGGCGGCAAGGAACGTACTCATGGCGAGTATGAGCAATTGTTCGCGCAGGCCGGCCTGCGGCTCACCCGCCTGATTCCCACAGCCGCGCCAGTCCACGTGATCGAGGGCGCGCCGGCCTGAGTAACTCTGGCCGTGCGCGGATTGCCGTTGACGCGATGGATACAATGGACTTCGCTCATGCATCGCCGATCGTTCCTCGCCGCCGCCGCTGCCGCTCCACTTGTCCACGCCGCTCCTCCACGCTCCCGCATGCGCACTCTCGACGGGAGCGGCAAGGTTTGGACGATCTGGAATCCCCCCGGCCGCTTCACCAAAAATCCTGACATGGTCCGCTTCCCCGACGGCCGCCTGATGCTCGTCTTCTGCGAGACAGACCAGCACTGGGCGCTCGAGTTCAGCAAAATCACGACCCTCGAAAGCTCTGATGGCGGCAAGACCTGGGGCAACCCGCGCATTATCGCCTCCGCCGACATCACCAAGGGTGAAGAACGCTGGGTCACCCCGCGCCTCTCACGCCTGAAGAGCGGACGGCTGGTGATCGTCTGCGACCACGACGACTATCACTACTACCATGTGGACCGGCCCTCCGGAATCTGGATGTGGACCAGCGACGACAACGGCCGCACTTGGTCGGCTCCGCACAACACCGGCGTCAAAGGGATTGAGCCCGGCCGCGTGATCGAGCTGCCGGATGGCACGCTCCTCATCAACGCCCACATGGTTTTCCGCGACAACTTCAAACTCGCCGAATTCTGCATGCGGTCGGCCGATGGCGGACGCACCTGGAAGGACCTCGCCGTCATCGCCAAGGACACGACTCACAACCACGTCGAAGGCCACATCCTCCCCCTAAAGGGGGGCGCGCTCGCCTGCGTGCTGCGCGAGAACAACCACAACGGATACCCGTCCTACTGCGCCTTCTCCTACGACCAGGGCCGCTCCTGGACCAAGCCTAAACCCAATACTGTTCACTTAAGAACATTTTTGTGATATCCTGTTTTAGGGCGATTGCCTCCACAAGGAGGCGATCGCATGACAATCACAGCCGTCGAGTC
>VFZX01000283.1 GCA_016871015.1 Acidobacteriota bacterium
CCTTGCCCACTTCGATGGTGCCAATTCGATCCTCGAGGAAGATCTGCCGTGCCGCCCAGGCGGTATAGGAGCGCAGCGCGGTCCTGACGTCCACCGATTCCGCTGTGCCGAACGGTGTGGCGCCGTGCGTGGCGTTCAATGTTTCCCGCGCGACCGAGGCCCACAGCCCGTAGCGCGCCGGGTAGGGCGTGACCGCGTAATGACGATAAGCCGTATTAGCGGCCTCTAGTTCACCGAACGCCGGTTCTCAGACCCAGCCCTTCGTGGCGTCGGCGATTAGGGTGCAACCGCGCAAGCTGCATTTGACCCTGTTTCCGAGTCGGGTCGGTTGAGGGGCGGAAATCCCTGTGCACCTGAGAACTGTTAATCCAAGAGTGTCCTTGCAAAGCGATCGAATTGTAATTGCAGTCTGGCGGACGATCGGCCACACTTTGTTCAACGATCAGGCCGTCGTGGAGTGTAGGCGAAACCCAACTGAGCAACACTGAACAGACTTATGTCATCACGTATCCGACAAACAAGCCGCGTCATTACTGTCGGAGTCATCTTGTTGACCATCGTCAGTTTGTTGTCGGCGATCTATTCCTTGCGACTACGACAGCTTGAGGAACAGGCCTATGCGATCCGTTACGAATCTTCGCAAATGGCGGTTCAACTTGCGGCCGGCAGCGACACGCTTACCAACAACGTGCGCGGCTACGCGGCAACCGGTGATCGACGGTATTACGATGCGTTTCAGCAAGAATTGAACGAGGATCAGTCGCGCGACAAGGCGGTTGAGCGTCTGAAAGAACTCGGGATCACCGATCGTGAGTTGGCACTCATTACGCGTGCCAAGCAAAATTCGGACGCGTTGGTCTCGCTGGAGAACCGGGCGATCGCCGCGGTCGAGAACAAGGACCTGCCGACGGCCATCTCGCTGGTTTTCGGCGACGCCTATCGTGCGGCCAAAGATCAGATCATGGACCCGATCGCGGAGAGCCGGCAAATCATGGCAGAACGACTTTCCAGCGATGCTGCCACGCTGTCGAGACAGGCCAATACCGCCAGTTGGATTGCGATCGGTGCCTTGGTTCTCAATGCCACTGCCGTTATTGCGGCGCTGCTGTTGTTCTACGGGCAGCGGGTTGTGAATCCAATGACCACGCTGAATAGGAATCTGGGTGATCTGGTGGCGGGGAAAGCCGGCGTTACGATCAGCCATCAGCAGGATGATTCTGAAATCGGAGAAGTGGCGCGTTCGATGGAGAGCTATCGCCGGATGGTCGATGCTGCCGACCGCCAGCGGTGGGTGAAGTCGTGCGTGAGCGAAATTGCGGAATCACTGCAGGTCGAGGGAATGCTCTCGGCGTTCGCCGACCGGTTGCTCTCGCAGCTGGTGCCCTTGTTGGGAGGCGGCTTCGGTGCCTTCCATGTGCGACGACTCGACGATCGGTTCTACTTGACCAGCTGCTACGGTGGTGCGACTTCGCGCGCTGAAACCGGTATCGCGACCGACGAAGGTCTGATCGGGCAGGCGGCCGTTGAGCGAAAAACGATTGTGTTGACTCATTTGCCACCCGACTACGTCCAAATCCGTTCGGGATTGGGACAGTCACCCCCCAAGGTGCTTGCGGTCGTTCCACTGGTCAGTCAGGACCAAGTGCTGGCGGTGGTCGAAGTGGCGACCTTTGCCGACTTGTTGGAACAACAGCTTGCCTTGTTGCACGACGTAGCGGCCATGGCAGCGATGAAACTAGAAGTGCTGCAGCGAAACCAGCGCGCAAACGAGTTGCTGGTCTTCCAGCGCGCGTTGCTCGAGAGCATTCCTTATCCAATGTTCATCAATGACGCCCAAGCCCGATTTGTCAGCTGCAACAAGGCCTATGAGCAGGCATTTGGCATTGCCAGCGATTTCCTAAAGGGGAAGTCGGTAATGGAACTCGAATTTATTCCCGAGGAGGATCGGCAGCGTTTTGACGAGCAAGACCGCAGTGTGATTCGGGACTCGAGCCGGCTCAGTTACGAGTTGCCGATCAAGTATGCGGATGGCGAGACCCACGTCACGCTCTATTCGGTTGACGGCTTCCAATTGCAAGATGGCAGTCCCGGCGGATTGATCGGATTGCTGGTCGATATCACCGACCAGAAACGCGCGGCCGAGGAATTGCGAGTCGCAAAAGCGAAGGCCGAAGAAGCGACGCAGATGAAGTCGATATTCTTGGCCAACATGAGCCACGAGATTCGCACGCCGATGAACGCCATTATCGGGCTCTCGCATCTGGCGCTGAAGACAACACTGACACCGAAGCAGCGCGACTATGTCAGCAAAGTGCATAACGCGGGCACGTCGTTGCTCGCGATCATCAACGACATCCTCGACTTCTCGAAAGTGGAGGCGGGCAAGTTGGACATCGAGTCGACCGAATTTCGGCTCGATGAAGTCATCACCGCCGTTACCACGCTCACGGCGCAAAAGGCCCACGACAAGGGGCTGGAGTTTCTGATCCATGCGGCACCCGAAGTGCCTGAAGTTCTGCTCGGTGATCCGCTCCGGCTGGGGCAGATCCTCACCAACTTCATCAACAACGCTGTGAAATTCACCGAACGGGGCGAGGTGCAGGTCACGATCGAACAGATCGAGCAAGTCGGAGAAAAGACGCACTTGCGATTCGCTGTCCGCGATACCGGAATCGGTATGACTAAGGAACAGGCCGGCCGGCTGTTTCAGCCGTTCACCCAGGCCGACATGTCCACCACTCGCAAACACGGCGGAACCGGATTAGGGCTGACGATCAGTCGCCGGTTGGTCGAATTGATGGGTGGACGCACTTGGCTGGAGAGCGAGCCGGGAGTGGGCAGCACGTTTTACTTTACGGTGTGGCTCGGCGTAGGAACGCCAGCCGGGGCCAGAAAAGTCGTCCCCGAAAAACTGAGCGAGTTGCGGGTGCTGGTGGTCGACGACAACGAAACCGCTCAGGAAATCCTCAAAGATCCGCTCGGCGGAATCGTCTCGCGCGTGGATCTGGCGTCTTCAGGTAAGGCGGCCATCGATGCCGTGCGACAGCACGACAACGCCGATCCGTACGACGTGGTGTTCATGGACTGGCGGATGCCGGGCATGGACGGACTGCAGGCGAGTCGTCACATCAAGAGTGATGAGACGCTGACTCATCCGCCGCATATCGTGCTGGTCACGGCCTTTGGTCGCGAGGAGGTCCGCGAGGAAGCCGAACGGCTGCAGCTCGACGGTTACCTCATTAAACCGCTCACCAAATCGATGATCTTCGACATGCTGGTGAATATTTTCGCAGAGGAAGGCGATGCGGTATTGGCCGCCGAGCGAGCCGCGGAGACGATGTCGCTTCGAGGTGCCCGGATTCTGCTCGCCGAAGACAACGACATCAATCAGCAGATTGCCGTGGAGTTACTCGAAGGTGCGGGTGCGACGGTGCGCGTCGCCGACAATGGGCGCCTCGCCGTGGAGATGCTGAGCAGCGGTCCACCCGGCGACGTGGACGTGGTCCTGATGGATCTGCAGATGCCGGAGATGGACGGCCATCAGGCGACGGCCAGGATCCGGGCCGACCAGCGATTTGCCTCCTTGCCGATCATTGCGATGACCGCGCATGCCACCATGGAAGAACGTCAGCGTTGTCTCGACTCCGGCATGAATGATCACATCTCCAAGCCGATCAACCCCGACCAATTGTTCGAGACGGTTGCCCGGTTCTACCGGCCGTCCATTGAAGTTGCCGTCGTGTCGCAGCAAGCCGTTGAGGCTGCCAGTGAAGAACTTCCCGCGATTGCTTGCCTGGATACCAGCGACGGTCTGTCCCGCGTCGCAGGACACCGGAAGTTGTACTTGAAAATTCTCCGCAAGTTTGTCGAACAGCAGGGAGCCGCAGTCTCCGAAGTCGCAGGTGCACTTGCCCAAGGTGATCGAGCGTTGGCCGAGCGGATCGCGCATACGCTCAAAGGGGTCGCGGGCAACATCGGTGCAAAATCTCTCTACGCAGCCGCTGGTCAACTGGAAAAACGCATTCACGACAACGCCCCGGCAAAGGATCTCGAAGCGGCGAAATCGCAGACGCAAGCCGAGTTGGATACGCTGCTCGCCGGTCTGAAGCCAATCGCGGTTGCCGCGTCCGTCCCCGAAGCGGCTCCCGCCACACCGGTCGACTCCGCCCAAATGCGCGTGGCGGCCACGGAGTTGATTCAGTTGCTGCAAGCCTTTGATCCGGGCGCGATGGACTTTGTCGAATCTCATCACGCGATGTTGTGGCCCTTGTTCACCGGAACCGCTTGGGAGCAATTCGAGAAGCAGATCCAAGGATACGCGTTCGGCGATGCGCAAGCACTTCTGGAGCATGCGCTAAAGGAACTTGCCTGACATGAAACAACCATCCGATTATCGAATCCTTGTCGTCGACGATGCGCCTGCCAACATCCAGACGCTTTCCGCGACGCTGAAAGAAAGAGGCTACAAGATCAGTGTAGCGATCCATGGCAAGCAGGCTTTGGAGTTGATGGAGAAGTTGCCGATGGATGCAGTGCTGCTCGATGTCGTCATGCCGGAATTGGACGGATTCGGCGTATTGAAAAGCATGAAAGAAAACGCCGCGACACAACATATCCCGGTGATTATGATTTCCGCCCAGGACGAAATGGAGAATGTGATTCGGTGCATTGAGATGGGCGCGGAGGACTATCTGCCGAAGCCGTTCAATCCCACGCTGCTCCATGCCCGCATCGGAGCCTGCTTGGAGAAGAAAACGCTCCGCGATTCCGAGCAGGAACACTTGCGTACCATCGAGAAGACGCAGCGGCGTCTGAAGAAAGAACTCGTCGCGGCCACCCGCTACGTTCGCTCGATCTTGCCCGCTCCAACGTCGTCGCCCCTGCAAATCGAATGGATCTACCAGCCATCGACCGAACTGGGCGGCGATGCCTTCGGATACCATTGGGTCGATTCCGACCATTTTGCCGTTTATTTGCTCGATGTCTCCGGACATGGAGTCGGTGCGGCGTTGCTTTCCGTCAGTGCGATCAACGTGATCCGCTCCGGAGCACTGCCGAATACCGATTTTCGCGATCCCGGCGCCGTGTTGGCCGCGCTGAACACCGCCTTTCCGATGGAGAAGCAGAACAATCTGTATTTCACGATTTGGTACGGAGTGTATCACGCGCCAAGCCGTACCCTGCGGTATGCCAGCGGTGCTCATCCGCCAGCCTTGCTACTCGAACGCAGTTCATCGCAAAGCCATCAGTTGCGGACGCAGGGAACCATCATCGGACTGATGGAAGGGATGGAATACGATACCGAGTCTCGCACCGTCGCGGTCGGCGACCATCTGGTTGTGCTCTGCGACGGCTGCTTCGAAATCGAGGACGATCAGGGACACTTCATGGATTTCGAAACATTCGAAGAGTTCATGCGCCAAAACGGAAGCGCTCCAGACGGCCTGGAACAACTCCAAACCTGGGTGCGTGCCCGGCACGGCGACGGTCCGCTGGATGACGATTTTTCCATCGTCCGCATTCAATTCTGACACCCTGACGTTGGTTCCGAAACGCGCCAGATCCTGCTAGAGAAAAGCGGCTTTTTCGGCCCCTGAATTCTGACCTGGTTGCGCGTACTCGTTCGGTGTCAGATCGCCGAGCGAGCTGTGCGGTCGGCGCTGATTGTAGTCGATCCGCCACGCTTCGATCGTCGCCTTCGCCTCCTCGATGGAGGTGAATTGCTGGACGTTCAAGCACTGATCGCGCAACCGGCCGTTAGACGATTCAATGTAGGCATTGTCCACGGGCTTGCCGGGTCGAATGAAGTCGAGCTGCACGCCTCGTGCGAAGGCCCAGTCCTCGAGCGCACGTGACATGAATTCGGTATCATGATCGACGGTGATCGATTGCGGCGCCGTGCCGCCGGCGATGGCCTGGTCGAGCGCCTCGCCAACCGTGTGGCCAGACATGCTCGATGCCGGCTCCAGCAACGGACTCTGGCGACTCCACTGATCGACGACGGTGAGCAGCCGAAACGGCCGGCCGGCCAGCCCTCACGTCGTAACAACACCCAGATGCGATGGAAACCGAATCGAGGTCGCGCCTGCGCGAGCTCGCGGATACCACTCCGCAATGCGGCTTGGTCGTCTCGGGTCGAGAGGCGATACCATGCGGCTCGGCTGAACTGTGCCAAGTGACAGGCCCGCACGCAGCTGACGGCGAAGGTGCTTTGCACCCAGGCGGCCAACTCGCGGCGCTGTGTGGGCCTCAGACTGTTTTCGCAGCGCTTCCGTGAGGATGTGCTTGTCGAGCGACAGGTCGGCGACGAGACGCTTCAGCCGCGCGTTCTCGTCCTCGAGCGCGCGCAGCTGGCGTAGCTCGGTCACACCCAGGTGCGCGTACTTCTTCTCCCAGAGGTAGAACGTCGCTTCGCTGACGCCCAAGTGCCGGCAGACGTCCGCCGGTGGCCGTCCGCTCTCGACTTCGCGGAGGGCGTACGCAATCTGCTCTTCGCTGAACTTCGACTTCTTCATGGTCCCTGCTCCTGTTCTGGACCGTCCGAAGCCGCTATCTTCCTCTAGTGTCGCCTGCCGTCGTTTTCGGGGGAGACGTCAGTCTCTTTTCGGTTAGGGGATGGAAGTAGCCGGATACTGTTTAGATTTGGATTTGCAGGCCAAGGCCGGCTGCCCAGGATGTTGGTTTGCCGCGGCTATAGTCGGCTTTCCGGAAGAACGTCATGACTCGTCCGTTAAATTCCTTGAACAGGTAGTTGACGTTGAATTCCGTGGTTTTCTGGTTGTAGTTGAGGGCAGTCCCGCCGTGGGTAAAGTCGGCTTTGGAAAATTTTCCGAGAAGTTGGATTTTGCCCGGCCCGACTGGCTTGGGAAGGACGTAGGCGAGGAGTCCGTAGGCGCCCTGGCTCTTGGCGAAACGAGCATCGTAGCCACCGAGCCGGTTGTAGTTCGAATACTCGCTTTCGACGGTGATGACGCCGGCGTTGGCTAGTTTGCGTTCGAGCAGGAAGTCCACGGTTGTCGCCGTGCGGCCGCCCTGTACCTGCGTTGCTGCGCCGAGGGTCAGCAGTTGTTTGGAGCCATAGTAGGTGCTGTTCAGGTAGTAGCCTTCCTCTTTGTCCCAGAAGTGAATCTGCGCGCGAAAAGCGCCGATGACTTCCGGCCGGCCGGTAGCCGTACCACCATCGAATGCTCCAGCGGAAAGCTTGACCTTACCGAAGTCGCCCCAGTAGGCGACGCCGTCATCGCGGCCCTGAAAGATGAAGGGATGGCCGTTCTGAATGCCATCCGAATAGACCCCCCAATGGCTGTTGTAGTAGGGGCCAGCGAGGTTGGCGCGGTCGCTGGGCGGAAGCAGCCGCCCGGCCCAGATATTGAATTTGGGATGAAACTCGAGGCGAGCGACGGCATCCAGGATATTCACGCGACTGTCCGAGCTGTTGTACTCGGTGTTGAACATGAACTTCACCTTCCCGGTGACGGATCCATTGATGTAGAGACGGATACTGTCCAGCGCGAACCGATCGGAATCGCCGCCCTTATCGACCTGCTCATGGGTGAAAAAGGTCCGCATGCCGGCGCCCACGGTCAGAGGGCCGAAATTTCCTTGAGCGAAACCGATGGATGGGACCAGGACGAACCCGGCGAGGAAAAGTATCGAAGTGACCCGGCCCCTGCCGCCTCCGGGACGGAGTTGGAAGTAATTCATGAGTCAATAGCTCCCTACGGCGTCAGTGCGCCTGGCAAGTTGTTGCACGATTCGGAGCGATCTCGGGTCCGGGACGTGCTCGTTAGGCTGAAACCGAGATTTAACACGTCTGAAAATAATGTGCCAATAGAAACTGGTGATGGACGCCGAAAAATAATTTGATAAGGTTTCAACTGTCCCGGGTTTTTCGGAGGGCTGATTGCTTGAGAGGATTAGCTCATGGCAAGACCGAGGAAGTATTCCCCTGAAGTCGGAGAGCGAGCCGTGCGGATGCTGTGCGAGCATGGTCCGGAGCATCCGTCGCAGTGGGCGGCGATTCCTGTCGGCGCTCGGAGCGGAGCGTGTTCGCCAGACGGTGCGCGAGGGCCTCTGGTTCACCGAACGCCGCGCCCGTACCGCCACGGGCGTCTTCGGTACGCCGGTGAACGCGGCTCATGATTTACTCCGTGTTCGCGCTACGCCTTGGCGGCGTGCGCGTACAGCGGACCTCCAGCGCGATTGGCCCCTCGAAGCGGTAGGAGCGCGGCGATAAACCCCGCGGCTCGCCACCGCGTTTGAATCAGCCGGCCCATCGACCTATCCTAGCAAGACGCGAGGTGCCTGATGCTTTCCGACAAGGAGAAGCCGGTCCGCCAGCTTATCGGCCTGATGGACGCCCTGCACTGCGGGGCGGCGCTGGTGGACCGCGCCGGCCGTATCCGCCATGCCAATCCGCGACTGTGCACCATGATCGGCCTGCCGCTGGGTGACCTGGCCGGCAAGGACTTCTACGACCTCTACCCCTCGCCGCAGGACCGGGCCTACATCGACCAGCGGCTCCAGCACTTCGATGAGACCTACGAGGGCGAGTTCTATCTGCCTCGCACGGACGGGGACCGAGTGCCGATCATTGTTTCCGGCCGTCCGCTCGACTGCGGCGGCGCCACCGCCAGCTTACGCCTGCTCACCATCATGGACATCACCCGACAGAAGCAGGCGGAGGAGCGGGCCACCGAGCAGTATCAGACCATCGCCACCCTCAGCGACACCATCCTCGAGCAGGCCTTGGACCTCAAGCACGACAAAGAGCATTTGGAACAGCGCGTGCGCGAGCGGACCGCCGAACTGCACGAGGCCAATATGGAGGCCATCTATATGCTCGCGGTGGCCAGCGAGGCCAAGGACGGGGACACCGGCGCCCACGTGCGCCGCATTCAGCACTACGCCCAGGCGCTGGCCCGCGAGATGGGGCTGGCGGCGCCCGACGCGGAGCAGATGGGCTACTCGGCCATCCTTCACGACGTGGGCAAGATGAGCGTCCCGGACCACATCCTGAAGAAGCCGGGACCGCTCACGGATGACGAGCGGCGAGAGATGGAGCGGCACACGGTGGTGGGCGAGAGCATCCTCTCGCTCAAGCCGTTCTTCGCCCAGGCCCGCGACATCGCCCGTGGCCACCACGAAAACTGGGACGGCAGCGGCTATCCCGACGGCCGCGCCGGGCACGCCATCCCCCTGGCCGCCCGGATCGTTCACGTCGCCGACGTCTATGACGCGCTGACTCATCCGCGCGTTTACAAGCCGGCCTGGTCCGTGGAGCGCGCCGCCGGGGAGATCGCCGCCGGCGGCGGCACGAGCTTCGATCCGGAGGTGGTGCGGGCATTCGATGCGTTGATCGGCTCGGCCAGGCTGTTGCCCGACTCTCGTTGACGCCCAGTCGGCGGTGGTTAGGATTCCGGGAACGGCATCGGCTGGGACGGCGTGGCCCGGCCGGCGGCCGATTGGCTGGCTGACTTTCAACGTCGTGGCCGAACGACGCGGCCTCCGACGGGGAAAGGCGTCAGGATCGAATGTCATCAGATGTGAATGCCATGCTCTACATGCTGCTGATCCCGGCGATGGTTGCCCAGATTGCGAGCGAACCGCCGGCGGATTCGTTCCAAGTGACGATAAGCCGTACTTCCACCTACCGGAGAAGGTCCCCGACAACAGGGTCGACGTCGGGATCGTGGGCGTTCCGGTTGCGTCGGTCCCATCGGCGCTCGGCGCCAGTCGCGCGCCCGACACGCTGCGGCGGATAACGCAACGGCTGACCCCGTGGTTCGAAGTCTGGCTGGACGGGCTCTATACGGAGGTGGGATGTAACGGAGGGCTGCCGCGGGTCGTCGGTCGCGGTGTCGTGCTCAAGGACTACGGCGATGTCGGCGCAGGCGAGGGCACCGTCGGCGCGCTCTTCCAGGCCATCGAGGGCTTCGTGGCCGGGCGCGTGGCGCCGAATCACTTGCGGCCGCTCTTCATCGGCGGCGATCGCGCCATCACCTTCCCGATCGTCTACGCGCTGGCCTTGCGGCATCCGGGCCTCCGCCTCGTAGTACTCGACGCCCACAACGACCTCTTCTACGTGCCAGCGATCTCCTACAATCACACCGCTGTCGGCGGCAAACTCCTCCTCTTCACCCCCGGACCGGTCTGGATACGCGGATGGCACGGTTCGGCTCGCTCGCGGGGGAACCCGCCCTGGCTGGGCGCCTCAACCTGCATGCCATCGGTCCGACGCGGCGCATGCTTCAGCGGGGCACGCTGGGCGAGGCCCTGACACGCATCCCCGCGGGCGCGCCCGGCTACCTCACCATCGACCTCGACGTCCTCTCGCCCGAGGCGATCGGCGGCGCCGTGTCGACGCCGGTCGCCAATGGACTGACCTGGGACGAGCTGTTCGAAATCGTGGAGTACGCGATGGCGCGTCTCGACGTCGTGGCATGCGACCTGGTCGAGTTCCACCCCGATGCAGCCATCCCGGGGCAGTGGACCAGCCAGCTGAGCACTCTCATCCTCCTGCTGATTGAAGGGCTCGCCGCGGGTGCACATCGTCGAGACGGGCTCGCCACCTGAGGATGGACACCAGGCTCAAGCCTCCACGTCCGCCCCGCGCGCGCGGAGCAGCGCCTTGAGCACCGAGCGATGGCCGCGCGCCTCGTCTGCACAGTAGCAGCCCACCGACAGGTTGGTCTGGTGCGAGAGCGCCGACAAAGGGGCGTGTTGCAACGATATCGC
>VFZX01000284.1 GCA_016871015.1 Acidobacteriota bacterium
TGTTGCCTCGCTCTCGCATGCTTCCAGGATCGCGCCCCGCGCTGCGAAAACGATAGTGGGGTTCCCCAGACGCTTTCCGGACCGCCGCCACGTCACCGTCACCCCGCCGCCCGCTTCGACGGCGTTCTTCACCAGGTTGATCAGCGCCTGGTCGAGTTGATCGCCGTCGCCGGGGATCACGAACGCTGGTCCCGGCTCGACCGCCACGTGGCCGCGCGATTCGAGCGCAGCCACGCGCTGGACCCAGGCGGCCACGTCAACATCCGCGATTCGCGGCGGAGGGAGCTTCGCCAGCCGTGCGTAGGAATCGAGGAACCGCGTGAGCGCCTCGCTCCGGCCGGCGATGACACCCAGGCCGCGGAGCGTGTCCTCGCGCCAGTCCTCAGGCATCGGGTCGCGGTCCACCAGTTTCGTGAGGCTCCCCGCGATCGACCGGATCGGCGTGAGCGAGTTATTCAGCTCGTGGCCAAGCACCCGCACCAGCCGCTTCCACGCCTGCAGCTCTTCCTCGCGGAGCGTGCGCGTCAGGTCAGCGATCACGAGCAAGCGGTGCGGCCGCCCCTCCTCGCGAAAGCTGCTCATGCGAACTCCCCAACGCCCCGCGCCGCCGGGAAACGCGCGCTGCACGATAGCCTGGCCGGGCTCTTCGAAGAATCCCTCGATCCCAATCTCTTCCGCGGACGCGCCGAGGAGCCTGTCCGCGGAAGAGTCGAGCAGCCGCTCACCGGCGCGGTTCACCAGGCGCAGCCGGTTACCGTCGTCGAAGGTGAACACGGCGACATCGATCTCCGCCATCACCGTGCCAAGCAGAGCGGCCGCCTCCATCGCCCCGATGCGCTGGGTTTGCAGCGTCCGGCTGAGCGCGTTCACTTCGCCGACGAGCGCATCGAGCGCATCGCCCCGCCGGCTGCCCCGCGCGCGGATCGAGTAGTCGCCTTCTTGAAGCGCGGCGAGCAGGTTCGAAAGGGTCTGGAGGGGCCGGACCACGCGGTCGCGCGCGGCGAACGCGAATCCCAGCCAGGCGCCGGTGAACAGCAGCGCTAGAGTCCACTGGACTTTGCTCGAGTATCCGCCGCTGGTCCACAACACGTACAACGCGAACGCAAGCGCTGGCGCACCCGCGGCGAGGGCAAGCAGCGTGATCCGGGTCTCGAAAGCAAGCCGGGGCGGACGCGGCTCGCTCATAGCCCGTAGCGCTGGATGCGGCGGTAGAGAGCGCTCCGGCTCAATCCCAGGGCGTTGGCGGCGTGGCTCACGTTTCCGTTGTACCGCGCCAGCGCCTTCTTGATCAGGAAGGCCTCCACCTCTTCGATGCTCATGTCCTCGATGCGGCTGGACGATTCGCGCGGAGGCCGCAACGCCAGGTCCGCGGCCGCGATCTCCGCGCCGCCGCACATCAACACGGCGCGCTCGATTGCGTGGTCGAGCTCACGGACGTTGCCGGGCCAGGCGTGGCTCATCAAGGACCGCATCGCGGCGGAATCGAAACCGGACACGCGCTTCCGGTATTTCTCCGCGCTCGATCTCAGGAAGTGCGCGGCCAGCTCCGGAATATCCTCGCGGCGGTCGCGCAATGGCGGGATGCGGATTTCGACCGTATTCAACCGGAACAGCAGATCTTCACGAAACGCGCCAGCCGCCGCTTGTGCTTGCAGGTCCGCGTTGGTGGCCGAAAGGATGCGGGCGTTGGTCCGCCGTGGACGCGAGGATCCGACCCGTTCGAACTCTCCCGTCTCGAGCACCCGGAGCAACCGCGCTTGCTGGCTGGGCGGAACGTTGGCGATCTCGTCGAGAAACAGCGTTCCGCCATCGGCCATCTCGAACCGGCCCACACGATCCGTCTTGGCGTCGGTGAACGCGCCCTTGACGTGTCCGAACAGCTCGCTCTCGAAGAGATTTTCCGGAAGCCCGCCGGTATTCACCGTGACCAGCGGACGCCCGGAGCGCGGCGACGCCGCATGCAGCGCGCGCGCCACGACGCCCTTGCCCACGCCATGTTCCCCGGTGATGAGCACGTTCGCCTCCGAAGGTCCAACGCGCTCGATGATACGCAGGACAGGCTGCATCGCGGCGGACTTGGCGATCAGCACAGGACCACCGGACTCTCCGTGCAACGCGAGATTCTCCGCCTCCAGGCGCTGGCCGCGCCGCAGTGCACGCGTGAGGGCCACCTGGGTGGCGGCGATGGCCAGTAGGCGGTGGTTTTCCCACGGCTTCTGGACGAAATCGCGCGCGCCTTGCCGCATTGCCTCGACGGCCAGCTCGATGCTGCCCCAGGCAGTCATCACGATCGTGCCTAGCGTCGAGTCGAGCGCGCGCAGGCGCTTCAACAGGTCGATTCCTTCCTGGCCAGACGTGGTGTCGCGCGTGTAGTTCAGGTCAACCAGCGCAACGTCGAACTCTTCCGATTCCGTGGATGCCAGCACTCCGGCTGGCGAGGACGCCGTAGTGATCGCGTAGCCCTCAGGTTTGAGCAGCAGCCGCAGCGCTTCGAGTACGTCGGGTTGATCGTCGGCGATCAGGATCCGCGGACGGTCAGGAACCGGCATGCTTCAACAACTTTCTCGCGTCACCGTGCGACGGCGCGGTAGGCTCCGGAGGCTGGCTCAGATACCGCTCGATCCAGGCCTGCCTCCGCGCAGACACGCGGCGCGCGGCTTCGTAGAACGGACTCAAATCATCGGGCACGCGGACCGCCGCCTCGGCCAGCACCGCTTCGAGCGCCGGACCTGGGTCGAGGGCGCGCACCAGGATCTGATACGCCTCCACGCGATCCGGATGGATGCCCGCCGCGGTCCGGGCTTGCTCTGCCGCGCTTTTCGCATCGCCCCGGCGCAGAAGGTGGGCCGCCAGTTCAATCCGCGCGCCATAGTGGCGGACATTGGCTTCGACCGCCCTCCTCAACGCGGACTCCTGGCCCGCGGCGTCCTTTCGGATTTCGGCAAGCTTGGCCTCTGCCATCCAACCACGCGCGGCATCCACTTCACGAATCCGGGCCGGTATCTCCGCCGCCCTCTTCTTGTCGCCGCCCATGAATCCCGGAGCACGTTGATAGTACTGCATCAATATAAACAGGTTCTCCACGTGGCGCGGATCGAGCGCAAACGCCGCGTCCATCGCCTTCTTGCACCTCCGGCCCGGCCCGAGTTGACGCCACACCGGCGCGCGGTGCGCCACGGTGCCCCAAACTTCCGCGATCTGCAACTGGTAGCCCGCGTTCTTCGGATCGAGCGCCGCCGCCCGCTCCGCCAGCTTGGCCGCCTCATCCAGCTCACTGAAGGCCAGCTTCACGCGCGAGGCCAGCCACAGCGCCCGCGCGTCGTTCGATTCCGCCAGCCTGGCCTCTTCCGCCTTGGCGCGCGCGCGTTTCCAGTGGCCAGCATCCGCTAGGGACTCGATAGCGGCAAGCAGTGCCGCGGCCACGATCGCAAACATTTAGTCCCGCCGTGACGCCCCTGCTGGATTCGATGCAGCTTCATCGCGCTCGATCCAGCCGTCGCGAATATAGATAAGCCGGTTGCCATAGGACGCGTTCACCTCCGAGTGGGTCACCTGAATGATCGTCGTCCCCTCGCGGTTCAGCTTCACGAACAGCTCCATGATCTCCTTCGCCTGTGCCGAGTGGAGATTCCCGGTAGGCTCGTCGGCGAGGATGATCCTGGGATTCGCCACCACGGCGCGCGCGATCGCCACAAGCTGCTGCTGGCCGCCGGAGAGTTGGTTCGGGAACAGATCCTTCTTGCCGACAATCTGGAACCGGTCGAGCACGTCGCACACGATCGAGGCCCGCTCGCTCGACCGCATGTTGCGGTAGGACAGCGGCACATCGAGATTCTCGTACACGGTCAGATCGTCGAGCAGGTGATAGCTCTGAAACACGAATCCGATGTATTTCTTGTTCCGCTCGATCCGCTCGCGCTGCTTCATCTTGTGGATCGGCTCGCCGTACAGCCAGTATTCGCCGGCCCAACTGGCATCGAGCATGCCCAGGATGCTCAGCAGCGTCGACTTGCCCGCTCCCGATGGTCCCATCACCGTCACGAAGCTGCCTTCCTCGATGTCGAGGTTCACGCGCCGCAGGACATAGAAGCGGCCGGCCGCGGTTTCGAAGTACTTTTCGAGTCCGCTCAGGCGGATCATTGAGCGGTCCGCTCCTCCACCACCTTGCCGTCGAACAGATGCACGGATCGCGCGGCGTACTGGGCAAACCGGGGATCGTGGGTCACCATGCAAATCGTAGCTCCGTTGTCGTGCAGCGACTTGAGAAGGTCCATCACCGCCTCGCCATTCTTCGAGTCAAGATTTCCAGTAGGCTCGTCGGCGAGCAGAATCAGAGGATCTCCGACGAGAGCGCGCGCCACCGCCACACGCTGCTGCTGGCCGCCCGACAACTGCGACGGATAGTGCTTCATCCGGTGCGACATCCCGACCTTCTCGAGCGCTTCCTGGCAACGCTTCTTGCGCTCGGCGCCGCCCATGCCGCGGTAGGTGAGCGGCAGCTCGACATTCTCATAGACTGTCAGGTCGCCGATCAGGTTGAACGCCTGGAATATAAAACCGATCTCGCGGTTGCGGATCCGGGCGCGCTCGGACGGCTTGAGCGTCCCAACCGGACGTCCGTTCAGTTCGTACATGCCCTCAGTCGGCGTGTCCAGTAGGCCCAGGATCGACAGCAGTGTCGACTTGCCGCAGCCGGACGGCCCATTGATGGCGACATACTCGCCGCGCTTCACGTCCAGGTGAATCCCGGCCAGCGCGTGCGTCTCCACCTCGTCGGTATAGAAAATCTTCTTGACGTTGTCCAGATGAATCAGTGTATCGTTCATTGATCCTGCCTCTTATCTCAGCGCGATTCTGTCATAGGAGTCCCAGGCCGACATGTCCGACAGAATTACCTTGTCGCCCACCGCCAGACCCTCACGGATCTCGACGGTGTTCACCGACTGGCGGCCCAGCCTTACTTGGACGCGGTTCGCCCCTTTTCCGTCGCGGTCATAACGGAAAATACTGATCGTCGAGTTCTCCTGCCCGAACGCCGGGCGGCTCATGTAGACGACATCGGGGAGCTTCTCGATTTCCACCACTCCGTCGACGCTCAGATCCGGCCGTGCACCCTGCGGCAGCGCGCCTTCAAGCCGCACTTCCACCAGCACGGTGCCTTCCTTCGCCGCCGGCTCGATACGCGACACGCGTCCCGGAATAATGCCGTTCCGGGTGTCGATTTGCGCGAACTGGCCGATCGTGATCTCCTTAATACGCGTCTCCGGGATCTTGAGTTCCGCTTTTAGACGCGTGGGCTGCGCCACCTTGGCGAGGATCGTCCCGGCGGGTACCTTTTGGCCCACTTGCACGGGAAGCTCCTGCAATACGCCGTCTGAGCCCGCTCGAACGGTGAGTTGCGAGAGATGGTTCCTCTTGAGGGCAAGCAGCGCCTTCAGCTTGTCGATGTCGGCGCGCTGGACGGCAAGCTGCGCATCCACCGAATCGCGCTTGATCTTCAGCCGCTCGCGCTCGAGTCCAATCCGGCGATCAAGCTGGGCCACCGTGTCGCGCGACAGCTTCACGTTCAGCTCGACGATGAGCTGCTCCTTGAACATGGCTTCATCGCGGTCCAGCCGGAGTTTGGACTGCGTGTAGGCGGACTCGATCTGCGCCAGCTCGGCCTGCTGCGTTAACGTCTGGCTGTCCAACTGGACCTTCAGATCCAGCAGCCGCGCCTCAGCCGCCTTCACCTGATACTCGTAGTCAAGCGTGTTCACTTCCAGCTCGGGGTTGCTCAGCGTTAGGATCACGGTGTCGGCGCGGACCACCGCGCCCGGCCGGATCATGATCTTCTCGACGCGGCCGTCTGTGGTCGCCGGAATCCAGAGAATGTCCTCGGCTACCAGCGTTCCCAGTCCGCGCTCCTGCCGGATCATCGGTCCGCGCTTCACCACGTCGGGCCACACCGATCCGGCTTCGACCACGGGGGCCGCCGACTTGAGCTTGGCGAGCGACACTGTGATCGCGGGAATCACTACCGCCAGCCCTCCGAAGACGGTAAGCCGCCGGATCCACTTGCGCCGGTTAGCGTCCTTGCGTGGTACGTCCATGGGTTTCACCTCATCATACGGCACGGCGGCTGCCAATCAGGGCGTGATGAAAACACAGGAGATGATCTTTGCACGCCAAAACCAGGTGTCCGTTTTTGGGACGGCCCGTGCGCTGACGGAGCGGTATACTGGCCTGTCTATGGTTTCCCGACGCCAATTCCTCGCCTCAGCCGCGGTCCCGCCACTCGCCGCGCAGCGGTCCCAGCGGCCGAACATTGTCTTCGTCCTGATCGACGACCTCAGGTGGGATGCGCTTGGCTGCACCGGACATCCGTTCGCGAAGACTCCGCACATCGACCGGATCGCCAAGGAAGGCGCGCGCTTCACCGATTCCTTCGTCGCCATTCCGCTTTGTTCTCCGTCCCGTGCGTCGTTCCTCACCGGACAATATGCGCACAAGCACACCATCCGCGGCAACGGCGACAACGCGGCGCTGAGCCACCGCCTGGTCACGTTCCCGCGGTTGTTGCACGAGGCTGGCTATGAGACCGCCTACATCGGCAAGTGGCACATGGGCACCGACGACTCGCCGCGCCCCGGGTTCGACCGCTGGGTGAGCTTCCGCGGACAGGGCCGGTTCGAGGATCCACCACTGAACATTGACGGCAAGGCGGTGGACCAGAAAGGCTACATGACGGACCTGCTGGGCGGATATGCGGCGGAGTTCATCCGCAAGCCGCGCTCAAAGCCGTTCTGCCTGTGTCTGGCGCACAAGGCGGTCCATGGTCCGTTCACGCCGGCCGAGCGGCACAAGTCCATGTTCTCCGGCGAGACGATCCGCCGCTCGGAGAACGCGAAGGACCAGCTCGCTGGAAAGCCCGCCATGACGCGGCTCATTGAGGGCAAGCCCGCGGTCAGTCCAGGAGGCGGGTCGGGCGACGAGTTGATTAAGAATCAGATGCGGTGCATGCTGTCAGTGGATGATTCCGTCGGCGGAATTTTCAAGGCGCTCGAAGACACCGGCCAGCTCGACAACACTCTGATCGTGTTCACCAGCGATAACGGATACTTCTGGGGCGAGCACGGACTCGGCGACAAGCGCTGGGCGTTTGAGGAATCGATCCGGATTCCGATGCTGATGCGCTGGCCAAAGCAGATCAGGGCGGGCTCGGTGATCGTGGCGAACACGCTCAGCATCGACATCGCGCCGACGGTGATGGAAGCGGCCGGGCTGAAGGTCCACGCGCAGATGCAAGGCATGAGCCTGTTGCCGGTAATCGGCGGGAAAAAGTCAAAGTGGAGGCAAGCGGTCCTCACCGAGTATTTCGCTGAAGGCAATTTCCCGCGGACGCCGTCATGGCAGTCCGTGCGGACGGCGGAGTGGAAGTACGTCCACTACACCGGGCTGGAAGGCATGGATGAACTGTATGCGATTGGCAAGGACCCGGGCGAGATGCGGAACCTGATTTCGGATCCGGCGGCGGACAAGGCCCTGGGCAAGATGAAGGCGCTGCTCGCGGCGGAATTGAAGGCAACGGCATGAGGGGCTTGTGGCTGGTTTTGGCGGCCGCGGCGGCATGGGCGCAGTCCGGCCGGCTGGCGAATTTGAAGCAGCTCACGCATGGAGGCCAGAACGCGGAGGCCTACTGGTCGCCCGATGGGAAGCGGCTGGTGTTCCAGTCGACGCGGCCGCCGCACGAGTGCGACCAGATCTATGTGATGAACGCCGACGGATCCGGTCAGCGGATGGTGTCGACAGGCAAGGGCCGGACGACGTGCGGCTACTTCCTCAAGGACAACCGGCATATCGTCTACGCCTCGACGCATGAGGGCGGCGCTGCCTGTCCGCCATCACCCGACCGCAGCAAGGGCTACGTGTGGGCGGTGTATCCGAGCTACGACATTTTCCTCGCCACGGCGGCGGGTGAGCTGGTGAAGCGTCTCACCGAGGCGCCCGGCTACGATGCGGAAGCGACCGTCAACTGGAAGACGAACAAGATCGTCTACACGTCGATGGCGTCAGGCGACCTCGATATGTGGTCGATGAATCCGGATGGAACCGGCAAGAAGCAGTTGACCCGTTCGGAGGGCTACGACGGCGGCGCGGTCTATTCGCGTGACGGGAAGCAGTTGGTATGGCGCGCCAACCATCCATCGGCGCATGACGCGATGGACCGCTACAAGGCGCTGCTGCGGGAGAATCTGACGACTCCGATGAAGATGGAGATATTCGTGGCCGGTGCGTCCGGCGCGAATCCGAAGCAGTTGACCAGTTTCGGCTGCGCGAGCTTTGCTCCCAGCTTCACGCCGGACGGCCGCAAGATCATCTTTTCGTCGAACAAGCACAACTGCGACGGGCGGAAGTTCGAACTGTTCCTGATGAACACGGACGGGACCGGACTCGAGCAGGTGACCGGTTTCGGCGGCTTTTCGTCGTTCCCCGAGTTTTCGCCGGATGGCAAGCGCGTTGTGTTCAGCTCGGACAAGGACGCCAAGTCACGGTACGAGTTCAACATTTTCGTCGCCGACTGGGTGAAGTGAACGGGCGGACTCAGATTCACGCTACAAGGCGCTGCTGCGCGAGCTTTGCTCCGGCTTCAACCGGACGGCCGAGTCTCGGTGGATGGCAAGGACGCCAGACGCCAGCGCAGGGAATATCGAGGACAGCCGGGAGTCGGCTTACCGTTTCACTACGAGTGAGACAAGATACTCTTGGGCGATCTGCGAAGCCCGGATCGATGGCCAGACATGAAAGACCCTCTCGGCCGACTTCACTTGGGCCAACGCATCGATTGAGCTGATGTCCTTGGTGAGGTTGTAGTCCGCGAAATGGCGATCTTCCTGCAACTGCGCGAAGGTCAGGGCTACAAATCGCAAGGTGTCCACGACCCGCGGATCTTCGCCGGCGTACGGGGATACCTGCGGATTCGCCACTCGGCTCGATGCTTGTCTCATTGGGCCGTGGTCGAATGCTCGGCCGAGCGCTGTGCGAAGCAGAGCGTTGTTCCAATTCAACGTCGCCTCGGCGATGAGGAGATGAAAGACGGCGTAGTATGCCGACGAGACTGCCCTTCTAAGGGCTTAGGGCCTGTCCAAGCAAGTCGTCGTGGTAGGCCAACCCGTTACGCCTTACTGCTGGACGGCAGTTCCGCTGAACAGCCAAAGTTGAAATAGGGATGAAGACCCCAATTCTCGAATGGCCGGACCTCGGTAAACAGCGTCGTCGCGATGCGGCCCGTAACGGCTGGAAGATTCTCTTCCGCCGTCGCCCAGTCCGCAAGGATAATGCGAAAAAAGATCGACGGCTCGCCGGTGGAATCCGCCTCCAGGCGATAGGACACTTCAATCGCTTCCGAACCCAGCTTCTTCTTGGCATTCTCAACATCAGCAGCGAGTTGTGACTGGTGAACGTGTGCGCTGGGGACGATGGCCATTAGAACCATTATCGCCCGGCAGGTACTGCCGCTGGCCGGGGCCGAGGCCAGAGCAAGCTCGGTGTGCCAAACATTTTGACCAGTTCTCTTTCCCCTGTAGCGGAACCGCCCGCCGCAAGGGTCTTAGGGACATGAGGGCATTCCTCTTCGCTCTGCTCCCCTGCCCCGCCGCCGCGGAAGCGCTCCTGCTGTCCACCTCCTTCGGCGGAGTCAACCGCATCTCCCGGATCCAGCCAAACGGCGGGATCGAGACCCTGTTGTCGGAAGAGATCAGCCAGACGATCCCGAGCCGGATCTCCGCCGCCTCCGCCAGCGCCAACGGCACGATGTTCAGCTACTGGAGAGAGAGTATCTGCACCGGCGGACGTGGGGTCTGTCCCTCTCCTTCAGCCACGGTCGTCTTCCGGGGCACCACGATCCTCCGCGACGGCCGGCCACCGGCCAGCGTGCCTGGATTCGCGTACTTCAGCCGCGACGGACGATTCGCGGTCAACTTCGCCACGTCGTTCTTCGGCGGATCGTCATCGCCTGGAGTCATCCAGCTCGACTCGCGGGCGCAGGGTCCCGTAGTCGAACCGGCCGAAATCGGCGGGGGCTGCCGGATCGTTTCCAACACCGGAACCGCGATCTACAAGGGCGCCGCGACGCTGATGGCCGCCTCGCTCACCGAGGTCCGCTCCATTCCGCTGCCAGCCGCGCCCACAGGTATGACAATCGCCGATGACGGCCAAAGCGCGGCGATCGCACTGCCCGGTGGACTCTTCCGGATCAGCCTCGATTCCGGACGCCTCACGCTCCTTCACGCGGCCACCCAATCCCTGTCGAGCCTGTGCGGCACAGGCAACCTCGACAAGATCGCGTTCATCGAACAGAACCGGGCGGTACTGTGGGAATCCGGCCGGACCCGCACACTCTGGGACTCGCCCGCCGAGTCCGTGACACTCGACGACAGCGGACGCATCGCACTCTACTCGCTCGCCGGACGCCGGCGCGAACCCGGTTCCGCTCAGCCGCAGGAGGCTGCCCGGCGCCTGTGGATCCATGGGCGACGGCTGCTCCGATACGACGGCCATCAACCGGGGCGCCGCGCCCGTGGCGATCTCGTGGCGCCACCAGCGCGGCAAGTTCGGCAAGGGGGGATGAGGGCGCCGGTTGTCCGGTCCTTACGGGCGGTGAGACCGCTCCGAGTCCGGTCATGTACAAGTGCACGTACTGGCCTGCACGTGTTGGATTGGCCTCCG
>VFZX01000285.1 GCA_016871015.1 Acidobacteriota bacterium
CCGCGTCGAAATGGCGGCCAGCGAACAACTCTTCAACCGGAACGAAGGAGGGCATTACGTCATTTTCTCTCATCTCGGCCGGTTTGCACCAGAGCCCTTGCAACCGGAGATCCACGATGAGTTGAGGGGCGGCGGCCGATGACCCCTCGCCGTGCAAGCGCCGTGCTGCTAGGGCTGGATGATCACCTTCATCAAATTCGGCTCCTTGTTGTAAAGCCGCTCAAACCAGCTCGGACCATCCACCAACGGCGCCCGCGCGCTGATGATTGGATCCACCTTGATCGCCCCCCGCGCGAGCAGATCAATGCACTCGGGATACTCGCCGTTCGACGCGCACGAGCCATACAGCGTGATCTCGCGCGTCACCGCCGGCTGCAACGGCAGCTCAATGTCCGGCGTGATGTTGCCGACCAGCGTCAGCGATCCGCCCTTGCGCAGGCTCGCCATCGCGGTCTTGATGGGCGCGGTCGCGCCCACAACGTCGAACGCGATATCGGCGCCGCGTCCACCCGTCAGCTTCCGGACCCGCGCAGGCACGTCATCGTGCTTGGGATTCAAGCCCACATCCGCGCCCAACTGCCGCGCCAGGTCGAGCTTGTTGTCCTCGAGGTCCACCGCGATGATGGTGCCGCAGCCCGCCAGCCGCGCGGCCTGGACCACCAGCAGTCCGATCATCCCGCTGCCCACTATGACGGCGGAATCGCCGAGCGACACCGGAGTCCGGTTGACGGCGTGTACGGCCACCGACACGGCTTCAATCAACGCGGCGTGCTCGAAGGGAAGCTGTTCCGGCAGCTTGTAGGAGATCCGGCGGGGCACGGTGACGAACTCGGCGAACGCGCCATGGCGGCGGAATTCGGGAGTCGACACGCCCAGCACCTGGCGGTTGTCGCAGAGGTTGATGCGGCCTTTCTGGCAGAAGAAGCAGCGGCCGCACGACACCGTGGAGTCAAAAGTCACGCGGTCGCCGGGGGCCATGTCCGTGACGGCGGATCCAACAGCCTCCACCACGCCCGCGGCCTCGTGGCCCATGACGATCGGCGGAAGGCGGCGTCCGGTGCTGCCGTCCCATCCATGCACGTCACTGCCGCAGATTCCGCACGCTTTGACGCGTACCAGCAGGTCGTCTGGTCCAATGGCGGGGACCGGCATGTCGACCACTTCGAGTCTCTTGTATTCCTGAAGCAATAGGGCTTTCATAAACCTCCAGGATATCGCGGTAGCCTGAAAAGATGTCTTCGTTCCCGCGCGTGGCCTCGTTCAAGAGTCCGGATGCCTTCCGGACGCGCTTGGCCGCGCTTCAGTTGAATCTGCCCTGCGACAGCGCGATCCTGCCCGCGCCGGACTCTCCGCTCGCCCAGCCACTCGACGTGGACGGATTCCGGATCGGCAACCGGTGGGTGATCCATCCGATGGAGGGATGGGACGCGGAGCCCGATGGACAGCCGTCGGAGTACGTGCGCGCGCGGTGGCGCAATTTCGGGCGCAGCGGCGCGAAGTGGATCTGGGGCGGGGAGGCGATGGCGGTGGTCCCCGAGGGCCGGGCGAATCCGAACCAGGTGATCATCCAGGATTCGACGCGCGACGCGCTGGCGCGGCTGCTGGAAGAGACAGTCGAGACACACCGCGCGGAAGTGGGCAACGGCGACGACCTGCTCATCGGATTCCAGCTCACGCACTCGGGCCGCTTCTGCAAGCCGTGGCGCAAGGACAAGATGGAGCCGCGGATTCTGTACACGCATCCGGTGCTGAACCGCAAGTTCCGGCTGGGCGAGGATTATCCGGTGATGGGCGATGACGAGATCTGGCGGATCATTGACCGCTTCATCGCCGCCGCGCGGATCGCGGAATCGTGCGGGGCGCGGTTCGTGGACGTGAAGCATTGCCACGGATACCTGGGCCATGAATTTTTGAGCGCGCACACGCGGCCGGGTCCGTTCGGGGGCGCGTTCGAGAATCGCACGCGGTTCCTGCGCGAGATCACGGCGGGGATCCGCGCGGCGACCCGGCTGGCGATTGGCGTGCGGTTGAGCGCGTTTGACTGGGTGGCGTTCCGGCCGGATCCGGCAGGGAGTTCGGGCAACAAGCTGGGGCCGGGGATTCCGGAAGAAGCGCCGGTGCCCTACCGGTATGGGTTCGGCACGGATCCGGAGAATCCGGTGGCGTATGATCTCACCGAGCCGCGGGCGTTTCTGGCGCTGTGCCGCGAGCTGGGGATCCGGATGATCAACGTGAGCTGCGGGAGTCCTTACTACGTGCCGCACATTCAGCGTCCGGCGCTGTTTCCGCCATCCGATGGATACCAGCCGCCGGAGGATCCGCTGGTGGGCTGCGCGCGGCAGATCGCGGTGACGGAGGCGCTCAAGAAAGATTTTCCGGATCTGATCCTGGTGGGGACGGGCTATTCCTATCTGCAGGAGTACCTGCCGCACGTGGCGCAAGCGGTGGTCCGGTCGGGCGGCGCGGACGCGGTCGGTCTGGGGCGCATGGTGCTTTCCTATCCCACGCTGCCGAAGGACACGCTCGAATCGGGCAAGATGACGCACAACCGCATCTGCCGGACGTTCAGTGATTGCACGACGGCGCCGCGCAACGGACTGATCTCGGGCTGCTATCCGCTGGATCCGGTCTACAAGAGCATCCCCGAAGCGGACCAGCTAAAGCAGATCAAGGCCAGCCTGCGATAAGATGCCGGTATGCGGTTTCTAGACCGGCGAGGAGCAGTGTGCCTGCTGTTCGCCGCTCCCTTGTTTGCGGCCGATTCCGACGGCGCGAGCTATTTTGAATCGAAGGTGCGTCCGCTGCTCGTGCAGCAGTGCTTTGCGTGCCACTCGGCGGCGAGCAATCCGGTGATGGGCGGATTGCGGCTGGACAGCCGCGAGGCGGTGCTCAAGGGCGGATCGCGGGGCGCGTCGGTGGTCCCGGGAAAGCCCGCGGAGAGCCTGCTGGTGCGCGTGGTCCGGCACGAGGCGGGGAACTTGAAGATGCCGGTGGGTCCGCGGATGCGCGATGGCGATGCGGCGGTGCTGGCCAAGTGGGTGGAGATGGGCGTGCCGTGGGGCGCGAGTCCGGGGGCGGTGGCACCGGCGGAAAAATTCTGGTCGTTCGCAGCGCCGCGGGAGCCTGTGGTTCCGGCGGTGAAGAACCGGGCGTGGATCCGGTCGCCGATCGACGCGTTCATTCTGGCGAACCTGGAGGCGAAGGGAGTCGCGCCCGCGCCGGCTGCTGATAAGCGCACGCTGATCCGGCGCGTGACGTTCGATTTGACCGGGCTTCCGCCCACGCCCGCCGAGGTCCAGGCGTTCCTTGCCGACTCCTCGCCCGAGGCGTTCGCGCGCGTGGTGGACCGCTTGCTGATGTCGCCGCGATATGGCGAACGCTGGGGACGCCACTGGCTGGATGTCGCGCGCTATGCGGATTCGAACGGGCTGGACGAGAACCTGGTGTACAAGAACGCGTTCCGCTACCGCAACTACGTGATCGAGGCGTTCAATAAGGACAAGCCGTACGACCAGTTCATCCACGAGCAGCTCGCGGGGGATCTACTGCCGGAGTCCGCGGACCTTCCCACTCAGTTTGAGCGGTGGACGGCGACCGGATTCCTGTCGCTGGGTGCGAAGATGCTGGCCGAGGATGATCCGGTGAAGATGGAAGTGGACATCGTCGATGAGCAGCTCGACACGGTGGCGCGTACATTCATGGGGCTGACGATCGGCTGCGCGCGCTGCCATGATCACAAGTTCGATCCGATTCCGCAGGCCGACTACTATTCGCTGGCGGGGATTTTCAAGAGCTCGAAGACGATGGAGAATTTCCGCGTCGTCGCCAAGTGGCACGAGTACGTGCTCGCGCCGAAGGAGGATCGTGACCGGCTGGAGGCGCACGAAGCCAGCGTTGAAGCCAAGCGCAAGGAGGCGGGCAAGATCACTTCGGCTGAGAATCGCAAGCTGACCGATGAGGCGCTTAGCCGCGTGGGCAGCTACCTGCTGGCAGCGCATGATATCGAGGTCTCGTCGCGGATCCGGCTGGTGGCGGCGCGTGGCGGCGTGATCGTGACGCGGGACGCGGGGAGTTTTGACGCGGGTAACGTTCCTCGGGAGATCGAGAAGAAGAAACCGAACACGCCGAAGGGCGGCAAGGGTCCGTACTTCGCGGAGTACAAGGTGGAAGCGCAGGCGGCGGGCGAATATCAGATCGACATGATGGATGAGGAGCGCGGCGCGGGCACGGCCGATCTGCACATCAACGGGGTCCTGGTGATGCGGGGCGCGGAGGCGGTGCAGAATCGCGAGGCGTCGCCGGATGAAGGGGGCTGGGCACCGGCCGGAGTGTTCGCACTGAAGGCGGGCGGGAACGTGCTGCGGCTGGAGCATGCGTCGCGGTTCCCTTATTTCGCCAAGCTTCGTGTGGCGCGGGCGGCGATTCCGGCGGGCGGCGTGATCCCGCGTACGACGGCGCAGATCGCGCTGGCGCGTGGTGTGAATGCGAGTTTCCTTGAGCAGCTTGTGGAGCATCTGAAGAGGTCGAACGCGGCCGCCGCGTCGCAGCTCTATGCGTGGGAAGTGTACGGGACGAACAAGCCGCTGGCGGACTGGTCGTCACCGGCGGCGGCGCTCTTCCGTGGGTTCGCGGGATCGCGCGAAGAACTGGCGTCCAAGTACGAGCAGTTGTTCAACGAGGCGCGGAAGCAGTCCGAGGGGCGCAAGGAGCCGCTTGCCGACGCGGGGCTTGAGGCGCTGCGGCAATTGCTGATCGAGAAGTTCGGGCCGTTCCGCGCGCCGGGCGATGCGCGACGGTATTATCCGCAGGAGTCGCGGGAGCAGCTTGCGCGGATAGAGAAGGAAGCGAAGGACCTCGAGGATACGACGCCGGAATTTCCGCGCGCGATGGGAGTGCGGGAAGGGGCGAAGATCGCCGACATGCCAATCCATATCCGTGGCAGCCATTGGACGCTGGGGAAGGAAGTCCCGCGGCGGTTCCTGAGCGTGATCGCGGGGGACAAGCAGGAGCCGCTGGGTACGCAGTCGAGCGGGCGGCTGGAGCTGGCGCGCTGGATCACTTCGCCCGGTCATCCGCTCACCAGCCGCGTGATGGTGAACCGGCTGTGGCGCTGGCATTTCGGACGCGGGATCGTGCCGTCGTCGGACAATTTCGGGCGGCTGGGAGAGAAGCCGTTGAATCAGCCGCTGCTCGATTGGCTGGCGTTGCGCTTTATCGAGAAGGGATGGTCGATTAAGGCGATGCACCGGATGATGCTGCTGTCGAGCACGTATCAGATGTCGAGTGCCTACGACGCGAAGGCGGCGGAGGCGGATCCCGAGAATACGTGGCAGTGGCGGACGAGCCGGCGGCGCCTGGAAGTGGAAGCGGTGCGGGACGCGATCATGGCCGTTTCGACTGATCTCGATTTGACGCCCGCCGGGACGATCATGAATTACAAGGACCGCGCGTATGTGGCCAACACCTCGCGCCGCGGCGACATCGACTATGACCGCAACATCCGCGCCGTCTACATTCCGGTGGTCCGCAGCTCGATGTACGATTTGTTCCGCGCGTTCGACCTGCCGGATCCGTCGACTCCGAATGGCGATCGCGATTCGACTGTGGTGGCGCCGCAAGCGTTGTTCATGCTAAATGGCGCGGTGGTGTTGCATCATTCGCGCAAGATGGCGGAGTCGCTGTTGGCGATCCCGGCGGCGGATGACGCGGCACGGGTCCGGGAGGCGTATGAGCGCGCCTACTCGCGTCCTGCCACGCCAGGTGAAGTGGACCGTGCGCTGAGCTTTATCGATCGCATGTCGAGGGTGGCACGTGAGGGCGCGGGGGATCCGCGGGTGCTCGCGTGGCAGAGCTTCTGCAAAGCCATTATCGGATCCAACGAATTTATCTATCTGAACTGAGGTACGTACCGTGAACCGGCATTGGAACCCCACATCTCCTCATCGGCCTTCGCGCCGGGAATTGCTGCGCACGTGCAGCGCGGGATTCGGCAGTCTGGCGCTGGCCGGACTGTTGGGCCAGGAGTCGCGCGCGGCCACCGCGGGCGGCAATCCGCTGGAAGTGCGCAAGCCGCACTTCGAAGCGCGGGCCAAGCGCGTGATCTTCCTGTTCATGCACGGAGGTCCGTCGCAGGTGGACACGTTCGACTACAAGCCGCTGTTGAAGCGCGACCATGGGAAGCCGCTGCCGTTCGCGCGTCCGAAGGTGGTGTCGAGCGAGACGTTCAACCTGTTGCAGTCGCCGTGGGAGTTCCGGCAATACGGGCAGTGTGGGATGTGGGTGAGCGATCTGTTCCCCGAGGTCGCAAAGCTTGTCGACGACATCTGCTTCATCAAGTCGATGTGGGGGTCGAATTCGCGGCACGGGGGCGCGCTGCTGGAGCTCCACACGGGCAGCGACACGTTTGTCCGGCCGAGCTTGGGCTCGTGGATCACGTATGGTTTGGGCAGCGAGAACGACAGCATGCCCGGCTATGTCACGATTTGCCCGACGCAGAGCCACGGCGGCGCGAACAACTACAGCTCGGCGTTCCTGCCCGCTCCCTATGCCGGGACTCCGGTGGGATCGGTGGGGGTGCCGGCCAAGGACGCGCGCATTCCGTTCATCTCCAATAGCGAGACGCCGCGCAACGTGCAGCGCATGGAGATCGACTTCATGCAGCAGTTGAACCGGCAGCAACTGGAGCTGACGGGTCCGGACCGGGCGCTCGAAGGCCGGATCGAGTCGTTCGAACTGGCGTTCCGGATGCAGGCGCAGGCGCCGGAGCTGCAGGATATCTCGAATGAGTCCGAGGCCACGCGCAAGATGTACGGGCTGGATAATCCGGTGTCAGAGGACTTCGGCCGGCAGTGTCTGATGGCGCGGCGCCTGTCGGAAAAGGGCGTGCGGTTCGTGCAGGTGAGCCACACGTACAAGTGGGATCAGCATGCCAAGCTCCGGCAGGATCATGAGCAGAATGCGTGGGAGGTGGATCAGCCGATTGCGGGTCTGTTGCGCGATCTGAAGTCGCGCGGATTGCTGAAGGACACGCTGGTGGTGTGGGGCGGGGAGTTCGGGCGGACGCCGACGGCGCAGGGGTCCGATGGGCGGGATCACAATCCGGAAGCGTTTACGATGTGGATGGCGGGCGGAGGCGTGAAGGCGGGGCTGGCGTATGGATCAACGGATGATTATGGGTATTATTCGGTGGTCGATAAAGTCCATTTCCATGATTTGCACGCGACGATCCTGCATTTGCTGGGGCTGGATCACTTGAAGCTGACCTACCGGTACGCGGGCCGGGACTTCCGGTTGACGGATGTCCATGGGAATGTGGTGAAGGGGATCCTGGCGTAGCTACTGGAGGATCGCGGCGAGTGGGAGGAGGCGGGATACCTCGCCTGGGACTTCGACTGGAGCCTCGTCAGCGGCGGTGAGGACACGGACGGTCCGGTAGTCTTTGTTGTCCGGGTCGCAGTCAGAGTAGACCTCGAGGGTCCGCGACGTAACGTCGAGGATCCAGTAGGCGGGGATGTTGGCACCGGCGTAGATTCGTTTCTTCGTTACGCGGTCGCGGTGGCCGGTGGTGTCCGTGACTTCGACGACAAGCGGGATGTCGGTGGGGCCTGCGTGGCGGTCCCGGTAGTCCAGGAAGGAGCCTTGAACGACGGAGATATCGGGATCGGGTTCGCTGGTTGGGAGAGTCACCGGCTCCTGACTGCGTACATGCCAACCAGCCGGGAACATCCTGCGCAACGCGTCCGCGAGTGCGTTCGTATGGAAAGAATGCGGCGGCGACTTCGGTGTCTTTTCGACGAGAAATCCTTCCAGGAGCTCAATCGGGTCGTTTGGAGTGAGGACTCCGGCGGCGATCATCTCATGGTACCTGTCGACCGTAACCAGCTCTTCTAGAATCTGCATGGTGGCTTACTTGAGGATTGGGCCGAGTGGCAGCAAGCGCGGCGTCTCGCCGGGGATTTCGACGGGCGCTTCGCCGTTGGCGCTGAAGATCTGGGCGGTCCGGTAGTTTTCGTTCTCCGGGTCGCAGTCCGAGTAGACCTCGAGCGTCCGCGCTGCGACATCCAGGATCCAGTAGGCGGGGATGCCTGCGGCTGCGTAGATTCGTTTCTTCGTGACACGGTCGCGGTGGCCGGTGGTGTCCGTGACCTCGACGATCAGGGCAATGTCGGCGGAACCGGGATGCCGGCTGGCGCCCAGATAGTCGCGCCTCGAGCCGCGGACGACGGCGATGTCAGGTTCCGGCTCGCTGGCGGAGAGCGTCACCGGTTCCTGGGTCCGCACGTGCCAACCACGAGGGATCGTCGTGGCGAGTGCGTCCGCGAGTTCCGGAGTGAAGAAGGAACGGGGCACGTTCTTCGGCATTTTCGCGACGATCGCACCTTCCAGGAGTTCCACCTGATGATCCGAAGTGAGCACTCCGGCGGCGATCATGTGATGATAGGTGTCGACCGTGACAGGCCAAAGCGGCTCGACAGCAGTGCCGGGAACGGGGCCGGCTCTTCGTGCTTCCCAGACTTGCGTGGCCATGGATCTCTTCCAGTGTACGTCGGCAGAGGCAAGAGAATCCTCCGGCTACTGGTGCGGCGCGGAAGCATCCTCTCCCGTCACCCACACCATCTTCAATCCCCGTTTGATCTTCGGATGCTTGGCATCCCAATGCAAGACACCCTCACCCCGGGGTTTCTCCCGAACCAGAATATCAAACCGCGCCGAGCGTTTCTTCGTGAACACCGGATCCAGACGCTTTTGCTGCTTAATCAGAGCCGATGAAGGCCCGGCCTCCTGCATGGTCGCGTGCAGGTCCAGCCGGTTCCCGGAAATCTCGATCGTATGGAACTCGATCCCGGTGACGAAGTGCGGGAAGGGCACCGCTTCCTTTTCGAGCCGCACCAGCCGCCCGTGCACGGTGGACCCTTCTGGCGCCACAACTTCGCCCGCGTGTACCGCGGGCTTCACCAGGACGGCGCGGACCGCCTCGCCGAGGGCCGCTTTCTCCGGCTCGATGTCATGGTCGAGTACCACATCCAGCCGCATTTTCGATGGAACGCTGCTCAACCGGGCCGGACCCTCCAGCTTCGGCGGCGTAAGCTCCTCGTCGGCGCCGGGGAACTTGATCAACGACTCGGCCTGATACTGTTTGCATCCGGCGAACGCGATCGAGTTGTGGTACTCCTCTTTGGCGTCGAGATCGGTGATCACCAGCTTGGCCCGTAGCGGCAGCAGGACCATGGCTTGGCCGATCGGCTGGCGGCTGTAGCGCAAGTCGTTGGCCAGGCCCGAAACACGGAGCTCGGGAGGAATGTCGGTGGCGATCACTTCCAACCGGACCAGGTCGAGCGTCGCCGGATCGTACCAGAAGCTGCCCTTCACGCCGACTTCAGCCTCGCTCGGCGGGATGCGCAGGACATAGCGCGAGAACTCCACCGGCAGTTCGTAGTCGATGCGCATGGCGCTGATCTCGTCCACGGTCTCGGGTCCGCGGGGCGTGAATTGAGTTTCTGGTGTGAGGAAGATGTGCTGGACGTGGTCAGCGAAATTGCCCGTGCTGACGATGCCCTTGCCGACGAGGTCGCGCAGCTCGCGATTGTCGAACTGGCGGGAGTCGGGCCAGGTGTACTGTTCTTTGCGGTTGATTAGCCCGACCTGGACTTGGATTGTGTCGACAGGTTTAAATTGGTTGCTGTCCGCCTCGCGGCTGGTCCGGACGATGGTCTGTTGGCACGTGTAGTCCGGCAGCTTCGACAGCGTCTGTTTCAGGTGTGCTCTCAGGCGCGGAATGACGTCCGCGGTCTGCCCGTCTGCTCCGAGGAACGGGCACAAGCAGGCAAGGAAAAGTCTGCGACCCAGCATGGAGAGAGTATAGAACCGTTGGCGGCGGATGAAAAGGGGGCTATGGCCGGATCTGCCAGAGTGGCGGCACGTTGCCGTCCGGGACCGGCCACCGGAGCAGCGCCTTGGCGTCGAACTTGTAGCCCTTCTTTTCCAGGTCCGCGGCGCTCATGTCTCCCCCGTCGTGGCCATAGTAACGGCCCCTGCCCAGGTAGAGCAGGTTGTAGTTGGCGTCCGGGCTGTTCACCGGCGCCCCCGGCTTCTTGAACGAGACTCCATCTCCGGGCAACATCTCGAAGGTTTGATTCACCGCGTAGGTGTAGGGGATGATGGAACGGTCCGCGGTCAGCTTCAGGGTCGCGGTGGCGTACTCGAAATTGAAGCGGACGTCGCCCAGGTAGTCGAGCCGCCCCTTCAAGTAAGCCAGAAGCTGCGCGTTGTAGCAGTCCAGCGCAAACTCGCCAGTTCGGTTGATCTCGAAGAATTCGCGCACCGCGTCGGAGGGCTTCTTCCCGCGTCTCACTTCAATGCCTTTCCATTCGTCGCGCGGCCTTTCCTCAGGCTGCCAGCTTGAATCGGTGGCGGGAAGAGCGATCACGATCTTGCCGCCGTCTTTTTGGCCGTCGGCGAAGGCGGGCTTGTTCACTGCCAAGTAGCGTGCCGCGGCGATCTGGAGCGCGCGCAGGCTCACCAGGTTCACGAGCGACTGTTCGGTCCTGCGCTTGGTGATCTCGTAGGGATATTCATCCTAGATCAGGCAGTTGAAACGAGCGCGGGTGGCGGAAGATGGCCGACACTGGCGGAATGAGCGAAGTTTTGGATCCGCGAGGGGTTCACCCGCTGGGTGAGCCGGAAGACGCA
>VFZX01000286.1 GCA_016871015.1 Acidobacteriota bacterium
TGCTACCACCCACCGCACCCCTATCGTCACCTTTCTCTCTGCACTCACTCAGGCCCACAGATTCCGCTACAGAGCCGATTTTTCTTCGACCGTGACCGCGGCCGGCGCAGCGGTGACCATCTTCGACCCGCTCACCACAACGGCGGCGCCCGGCGGAGGATTCGTGCGCACCGCGTTCCCCGGCAACCGGATTCCAGCGCAGCGCATTGATCCCGTGGCGGCGCGTCTGCTGACGTTCTATCCGGCGCCGAACACAGCAGGCACCGGTCCGGCCAATCTGAACAATTTCATCGTCAGCGCGGCGGGCGCGATCGGCGACGACAACTTCGATGTCCGCGGAGATCAGGTGATCGGCACCGGCCGGACGCTTTATGGCCGTCTGAGCTATCGCGACTTCCGCCAGGTGAACCCGAACTTCTATGGCACCATCGGACAACCCAGTCCACAGTCGATCCCGCGCCCCGGCCACAGCGCGTCGCTCAACTACAGCCACACGATCGGGCCAAAGCTCCTGGCCGAGACCACGCTTGGCTACTCGCGTCTGTTCACCAACCGGCGGTCGTTCTCGTTCGGCACCGATATCACCGAGGTGCTGGGAATGCCGCGCGAGATCACGGCGATCTCGGACAAACGCGGATTCCCGGTGATCAACATCACGGGCTTCGGGTCGATCGGCGAGTCGTTCAATGCGCGCTTTAGCCTCGAGTCCTACACGGCGCAGCAGAACTTTACCTATTTCCGCGGCAGCCACTCGATGAAGTTCGGGGTCCAGGTTCGCGTGAACCGGACCAACTTCTACCAGGGGAACCTCCCGGCGGGCCAGTTCACGTTCAACCAAGCCTTCACGCAGGGACCGAATCCCACCGCGGCCGTTGCAACGGCGGGGAATTCGATGGCATCGTTCCTGCTTGGCTCGCCGCAAGCGGGCACGATCTCGCACGACACCCACCTTTCGACGCAGAGCCCCTACTACGGGATCTTTTTCCAGGACGACTACAAGGTCACGCCGTCGCTCACGTTGAACCTGGGCTTGCGGTATGAGATCGAAATCCCGCGCAGCGAGCGGTTCAACCGGTTGAGCGTGTTCAATCCGGAGGTGGACAGCCCACTGACCGTGTCGATTGCGGGCCGCGGGCCCTTGCGCGGCGGCCTTGAGTTCAACGGCGTGAATCGCGAAAAGCAGTTCTTCACGGACCGCAACAACCTGGGTCCACGGTTCGGATTCGCGTGGCGGACTCCCGCGGGACTGGTGCTCCGCGGCGGCTATGCGATGTTCTTCTCGGCGTCGAGCGCCACCGCCGCGGGAACGCTCGGAGGAGGCGGCAACGCAGGATTCGCATCGAGCACGCCGATGGTGACCTCGGCCGACGGAGGACTCACGCCCGTCAACCGGATCTCCAACCCCTTCCCGCAGGGCTTCGCACTGCCCACCGGCAGCTCGCTTGGACTCCGGTCATTCGCCGGGCTCGACTTCCAGTCCCCCAACCTCTATGACCGCACCCCGTATGTGCAGCAGTGGAACCTCAACATCCAGCGCGAACTCCTGGCGGGACTTTTGCTTGAGGTGAGCTACGCGGGATCGAAGGGAACCAGCCTGCCGTCGGTGTTCGGCGCGCCGAACCAGCTCACCACGGACGTGCTCGCCCAAGGTACTTCGCTGCTCACGCAAGTTCCGAATCCGTTCGCTGGCGTGATTCGCGATCCGGCGTCTCTGCTGAGCCGTCCCACAGTGCAGCGCGCGCAACTGCTGCGGCCGTATCCGCAGTTCAACATCATCGCCATCGAGAAGGAGTCGAACGGGAGTTCGGTCTATCATTCGATGCAGATCCGCGTGGACCGGCGCTTTGCGAAGGGCCTGTCGTTCCTGGGCGCCTACACGTTCGGCAAGTTGATTGACGATGTGTCGACGTCCGGAACGGGACTCTCGCCGCCCTACGCCTATGTCCAGGACTGGCACAACCGCCGCGCTGAACGCGGACTTGCGACCTACGACGTCAAGCACCGGCTGGTGATGAGCGGCACCTGGCAGCTTCCCGGCAAAGGACCTGCGATCGGCGGCTGGCAGATGAATGGGATCGCGACGTTCGCCTCGGGGGTTCCGCTGGTGCTGCTCACCAGCGTCAACAACTCGAATTCCTTCGGCCAGTTGATCGGCGCGGGCGCTCCAGCGAACGGCACGCAGCGGCCGAACAACAACGGGACCAGCGCGGCGATCGAGGGTCCGGTGACGGAACGGCTCACGCGGTACTTCAATACGGCGGTGTTCAGCCAGCCGGCGGCGTTCACTCACGGCAACAATCCCCGCACGCTGCCCGATGTGCGGCAGCCGCGGACGGTGAATCTGGACCTGTCGCTGATCAAGAATTTCCAGTTGCATGAAGGGGTGGTGCTGCAGATCCGGGCGGAGGCGTTCAACTTCACGAATACGCCGGTCTTTGGTGGTCCGGGGGTGGTGTTCGGGGTTCCGGCGTTCGGCGTGATCAACAGCCAGGGGAACACTCCGCGGCAGGTCCAATTGGGGGCGCGGCTGGCTTTTTGAGAAGGTTGTGAAGATTTCGTAAAACCCGCCGGAAGGCGAATCCCGTTGGCTTTCTCGCACGTTTTATGGATCAGAAGGAGAAAACAACAATGAAACTTTCCAACCTCTCTCACACGATCCTGACGGCAGTCCTCGCCCTGGCCCCGCTCGCCGCATCCGGCGCAGTGGAGAACGCCGCGTCTGACGCCGCCGAAGCCGCCCGCAAGGTGCGCCGCGAACTGGTGACGCTGCCTTTCTACGGGATTTTCGACAACCTCTCGTTTTCGCTCAATGACGGCACGGTGACGCTGTATGGCGCCGTGACCCGTCCTACCCTTAAGACGTCCGCCGAGCGCGTGGCGATGCGCGTCCCCGGGGTCAGCAGCGTGATCAACCGGATCGAAGTGTTGCCGCTATCGCGGTTCGACGATGACATCCGGATCCGGGTAGCGCTGGCCGTCTACGGCCACACGGCGCTGAACCGGTACGCGCTCGGCGCGCAACCTCCGCTGCGGATCATCGTCAAGAACGGTGAAGTAACGCTGGAGGGCGTGGTGGCCAATGAGTCCGACAGCCATATCGCGAACCTGCAGGCGAATGCGGTGTTCGGAGTGTTCAAGGTGAACAACAACCTCCGGGTTGAGAATCCGAAGGTGCGAAAGGGCTGACGGGTGGGGGCGATCGGGGCGGTCCGGAGCAATCCGGGCCGCTCTTTTCGTTGGTGGCGCCACGGGGCAGCCCAGATCGACCGGCCGGAGTCCAGGTGATAAACTTCTGAACTCTGGCGCCGTCCGTTCCAATCACGTTCGTCGGCGCCTCCAGGAAGCAGCAAGCGATGGTCATCCAGCGGGACAGCGGCGTGCTTGTACCGTTTCACGAGCATCCGCCCGGCACCGGAGAACTGATTCGTCCGGGATCGAAGACCTCGGCGGTTACGCTCGGCCGGACGACCGTACCGCCGACGATGAGTACCCTGCCATCATCCAGCAGGGTCGCGGCGTGGCGTTCGCGAGCGATCGACATGTCCGGTACCCGAACGAACCGGCGCAACTCAGCATTGTATATCTCCGCTGTGGCAGTAGGGCCGTCGTGCGCCAGGCCGCCCGTGAACAACACGCTTCCATCCTGGAGGAGCGTGGGCGTGTGACCGGCCCGGGGAACAACCATGCCCGGACCGTGCCGTTTCCCGCGCTTGCATCAAGAGCCTCGTCCGCCAGAGGAGCGGCGGCGTGGACAAGCTAAGACTACACCTTCGGCAGGACCCAAGGCGGGCGATAGGACCGCCCAAGATAACGGTTCGCCTCCTCGTCACCGGCAAACCGTTCGTTCACCGCGTCCCAATGCAGCTTACGATCCACACGCCAGGCGATGTTGCCGATATGGCACAGCGACGATGCAATATGGCCGATTGCGATGTCGCAGGCCGGCGCCTTGCCGTCCCGGATGCAGGCGAGCAGGTTCCGCTTGTGGCCCGGGTCGTGTTCGGTCTCCTTGGAACTTTCCCCGCGCTTGACCACGCTGCCCCTGGCGTCGTGGGCGCGCCACGTCTCGTTGGTGATCACCACGTAGCCGTCTGATCCATAGATCGCGGCGCCTTCTTCGTGGGACTCCATCGTGTTCGGCGTCCAGATGCGAAGCTCGTACATCAGAGTGGCGCCAGGGTAATCCCAGGTCACCGTCAGCGTGTCCGGCCACTCCTGGGCGTCGTCAAAGAAGAACTTGCCGCCGTTGGCCGACACCGCTTTCGGCCAGTCCGGCAACTTCTGGCCCCGCGCTTCGAATCCCGCCGCCAGCCCCCGGCGCGCATAGTCGATGCGGTGGACCCCGTCGTTGCCCAGGTCGCCCGTGCCGTAATCGAAAAACCAGCGCCAGCTTCCGTGGAAGCGGTTCTGGTTGAAGGGACGTTTCGGCGCGGGACCGAGCCAGATATCGTAGTCCACGCCATCCGGAACCGCGCCGTCGGCCACGGGCGGGACCGGCTTTTGTCTGGCGGTCTCCCAACCCTTCGCCAGGATCACCTTGCCGATCTTGCCGGAGCGGATGTAGTCGAGCGCCTCAATGAAGTGGCGTGCGCTGCGGGTCTGGATCCCGACCTGAACCGCTTTCTTGTACTTGCGCGCCGCGGCAAGCATCGCCTGCCCTTCGCGGACATTGTGGCTGCACGGCTTTTCAACGTAGACGTGCTTGCCGGCCTGGCAGGCGAGGATGGTCGGGATCGCGTGCCAATGGTCCGGCGTGCCGACACACAGCACGTCGATCGATTTGTCGTCGAGCACACGGCGGAAGTCCTGCACCGTCGCCGGGCGCTTCTTTTGCCGCTGCGCGACATCGGCGACGGCCTGGGGAAAGAGCCGCGAGTCGACATCGCACAGAGTCACGAGGTCCACTTCGGGCAGCTCCGCGAAGCCGCGCATCAGGTGTCCCGCGCGGCCGCGGACGCCCATGCAGGCCACGCGGAACTTCTCATTGGGACTGCCGCGGCCGATGCGGATCGCGGGGAAGCCAATCGCGGCCGCGGTAAACAGGAATCGCCGGGAGAATGACATGGACATGCCCTACATGGTCGCCAGTGGGTCGCGGCGGTCCTGGAGCGGGAACGGGACAGGCCGCCCCAACCGCTGCGATTGATAAATGCCGGAGACCATCTCGATGGTCCATCGGCCCTCCGCGATCCCGCACAGCGGTTCGCGATTCTCTTCGATCGCGCTCAACAGGTCGAGCGCCAGGGTGTTATTGACAGGGTTGAACGCCGGGGTCTGATTCGTGGATCCGGCGCGGACCGGCTCCCACGAGCCGCGCCAATCCGGCGACCTTAGAATGTATGCTTCGCCGCCACGGACCGCTCCGCGCCAGATCATCCCTCTTGCGCCGCACAGGGTGATGCCGAAGCGCTCCCCTTTCTGATGGCTGTTGGCGCGCGATGAAAAGGAAGCGTGCAGTCCGCGCTCAAGTCCGAACAGCGCTTCGATGCTGTCTCCCGCGATCAATCCGACCGGCTCCGAGCCCTGGCGCACATCGCCGCGCGCCATTTCGCGCCCCTTCGCCGTCACGTGGGCGAAGACCCACTTCGGGTTGCCGCCGAACAGGCGGATCTGGTCGAACGTGTGGGTGCCGAGCACAACCAGGTCTTCACCGCCGCTCCGCTTGTCTTCCTTGCCACGCGCGCGGATCTCGACCAACTCCCCGATGGCTCCATCGGCCACCATCTTGTGAATCGTGGCCGTAAGCGGTGAGACCCGGGCGCCGTGTCCCAACTGGATCTTGATCTTGTGGCGCGCCGCGATTTTCGCGATGGCGTCCGCCTCGGGCACGCTGCCCGCGAGGGGCTTCTCCATCAGGATGTGCGCGCTTGCCTCTGCCACGGCGGTGATCATCTCGATCCGCTGGTCGACCGTGCGCGGACCGATGGTGACGAGGTCCGGTTTTTCGGCACGCAGCATTTCCCGGTAATCCGCGTATCCCTTCGCGGCGCCGCTTCGAGCCTGGGCCCGGGCCCGCCCCTTTTCGTCCGGATCCGAGACCGCGGCGACCGCCACCTGGCCGATGCCGTTCCACGCGATATCGAAGTCGTGTCCGAAGTTGCCACGGCCCGTGTGGCCGATGATCGCGGCGCGGTACTGGCGTGAGGGCGCGGCGAAGGCGGCGGCGCACGAAGCGGCTCCGGCCAGCAGGGTCCGGCGGTCCACTTGCATGACCATGGTGTGCAGCCTATCACAAGCCGCGGGACGGCACAATCATGGATCGTGACGTTCGCACGCACCAAATCGAAATCGATCCGCGCCTGTTTGCGATAATAATGGGCTCATGCCCAAAATCAAGGTGAAAAACCCCGTCGTCGAGATGGACGGCGACGAGATGACACGCATCATCTGGCAATGGATCCGCGAAAAGCTCATCCTGCCCTACCTCGACATCGACCTCAAGTACTACGACCTCTCAGTCCAGAAGCGCGACGAAACCAACGACCAGATCACGGTCGACTCCGCCAACGCCACAAAACAGCATGGCGTCGCCGTCAAGTGCGCCACCATCACCCCCGATGAGGCGCGCGTTCAGGAGTTCGGACTCAAACAGATGTGGAAGAGCCCAAACGGCACCATCCGCAACATCCTCGACGGGACGATCTTCCGCGAGCCGATCGTGTGCCGCAACGTGCCCCGCATCGTCCCCCACTGGGACAAGCCGGTCGTCGTCGCCCGCCACGGATTCGGCGACCAGTACCGCGCGCAGGACTTCCATTTCCCCTCGGCTGGAACGCTCAGGATCAGCTTCACTCCCGCTGATGGCGGTGCACCGATCGAACGCGAAATCATCAAGGCCAACGGACCCGGAGTCGCGCTCGGCATGTTCAATCTCGACAGCTCGATCCGCGGATTCGCCCGCGCCTGCTTCAACTACGCATTGGGCCGCAACTACCCGGTCTACCTGTCGTCGAAGAACACGATCCTCAAGGCCTACGACGGGCGCTTCAAAAACATCTTCCAGGAAGTCTATGACACCGAGTTCAAGGCCCAGTTCGAACCCAAGGGACTCGGCTATGAGCACCGGCTGATCGACGACATGGTGGCGTCGAACCTCAAGTGGAACGGCGGATACTTGTGGGCCTGCAAGAATTACGATGGCGACGTGCAGTCCGACACCGTCGCCCAAGGCTACGGCTCGCTGGGGCTCATGACCTCGGTGCTGATGTCGCCCGACGGATCCACGGTTGAAGCCGAAGCCGCGCACGGCACCGTCACGCGCCACTACCGCCTGCATCAACAGGGCAAGCCGACCTCGACCAATCCAATCGCCTCAATCTACGCCTGGACCCGAGGACTCCAGTACCGCGGCCGCATGGATTCGACTCCGGATGTCGTCGACTTTGCCCAGCAGCTTGAGAAGGTCTGCGTCGACGTGGTGGAGTCCGGCAAGATGACCAAGGATCTCGCGGTCCTGATCAGTCCCGATCAGCCGTACCTCGCCACGGAAGCTTTCCTCGCCGAAATCGACAGTGAGCTGAGCCGCCGCCTGGGGTAGCGCCTACAGATCCGCGAACCGCCGCACCACGTTCCCAGTAATGCGCGAGACGGCGTCATCCACGAGCAGCGAGTGGACCCAGTTGATCGACCCCACCGAGTACACCGCTCCTCCCGGCGCCGTCTCGTAGTAGACGATTTCAGATCCGCCTTGATCCGGGTTGAGACCCTTGGCGAGCAGCTTTGCTCCCGCCGGGGTGTAGGGGCTCATCTTGTCGGTTTCGTGCCCCGACGCGCCGCCATGGATCCGCTCGTGCTGGCTTTGGATTCCGAACAGGTCCCCATTCTGAAGCCCGGTTCCGGCGAACGTCCAGTGTTCCGGATCGAGACAACGGTAAGGCGCGGCCGTCATGATCCCGGTGTGCGTTGTCACCACGCCAATGAGGTTCGCCTCGGACTCAAACCGCCGGTGGAAGCGGCTCTCCCACCGCCGCGATGAATCCGCCGGGTCGCGCATCGCCAGGGATCCATCACCCTCCGAGACAAGCTGCGAGAAGCACCGCATCGAGCCATCGGGCAGGAACTCGACTTCGCAGTTGAGTCCGTTGCCGCCCAGGTAGATTAGTTTGCCGCCGCGCTCATGGACCCACGCCTTCACCCGCATGTACATATCGCGCGACCAGTACTCGGGGTGCACTTGGATGATCAGGACCCGGTAGGCGTCCAGGTCGAGCGATCCGTCGTGAAGCTGCGCCTCAGCCCACAGATCGTAGCCAATCTGCTCGCGCTCGAGCCAGGCGAGCAGACGCCATTCGGCCGGCGCCAGGCCGCAGGTCATGCGCCCTTCGATCGGATCCCCGGCCTCGACGTGTTCCGGAATGTGGTTGCCCAGCTCGGGCCGGTCAAATGAGAGCGGCTTGTACTCCTGGTCCGGATACTCCCAGGTGCCGAAGGTCGAGCGTCCATAGCGGACCAGGTCCTGCCGGCCGTTGACGGTGGGCCGCTCCGGAAGTCCCGCCGGATTAATATAGTTACTGCGTCCGCCAAAGTTGTTGTACGCGTTCCAGGTGTTGGTGGACGCAAGCACCGCGATGCGGGCTGAAGGCTTGCTTGGCGCCACGACCCATGGAAACGAGAAGAACTCGCGGCCGGATTCGGTTTTCGCGTGGAAATAGTAAAGTCCGCTCCGTTCTGGCCCCACGGCGTACTGCGTGTGGTGAAGGCTCCGGTATCCGACCTTGTTCCACCGGACTCCGGTCTGCGTGAAATCTCCGTCGGGCGTAATCTGCATCACCGCCCGCGGACCGTGTTCGTCGAACCAGCCGTACAGCTTCACGAACTCCTTGCGCAGTCCGTAGCGCCACAGCGACAACCGGTATGGCTCCACCGAGTGAACACGGAACTCGCTGCGCTCGCCGGACCGCACCCAGCGGGGCCAAGCATAGCCCAGCAGAGTGTCGGAGAGCAGCCGGAACTGCAGGGGCCGCTCCGGATCCGCCACGGCTCGCACGGTCTTCGATCCGAAGCCGTCGCGCACCAGCACGAAATCGTACTCGCCCGGTTCAATCGCGGCGTGGATGGCTCCACGTGCGCTCGACTGCACCGTGCACACGCGCTCTCCGCCCGGGCGCTCGATATCCACCGTCACGCCGGCGATGGCGACGTAGTTCTCGTCCGATACATATCCGGTCAGCATGGCGGTTTAGATGAACTTGTACTGGCCGGGAACGGGCAGCGGCGGCATTGTCATGCGTTCCTTGTAGCCGAACGCCTTCGGCATCAGGTCGAGCTTGGACTCCATCATCATGTCCCAGGTCAGCTCCTGTCCCGAATAGGCTGACTCGCGCGCCATGATGCAGGTCATCGTGCTTTCGGCCACCGCCATCGCGTTGTTCACGTACGGACCATCGCCGCGCACCGACGCCGCAAGCGCCCGGTGCTCGGCAACCATCGGAGGCTCGCCCTTGGTTCCCAGATCCCGGCAGTTGCTGCGGCCCTTGGTCCCAATCGCAAGCTCGCTGACATTGCTGTACATGCGTCCGGGGAACTGGCGGCAGTTGCTGAACATGTGGACCCCGTCGGCAAACGTGAAGTCCGCCGAGATGTGGTCGTAGATGTTGCCATGCACTTCATCGCGCGGACGCCACGAAGCTCCGCCGGAGGCCACCACGCTGATGGGATGCGCGTTCAGCAGCCAGCAGATCACGTCGATGTTGTGCATGTGCTGTTCGACAATCTGGTCGCCGCACAGCCAGACGTAGGAATACCAGTTGCGGTGCTGCCACTCCATGTCACCCCACGAGGGATTCCGCGAAGTCTGCTTGATCACGGGTCCGCTCATCCAGTAGCAGGCGGTTGAAACCACGTTGCCGATCACACCGTTGCGGATCTTGTCGATGGTCTCGATGTACTCCTTCTGGAACCGCCGTTGCGCGCCGCACACCACGGTCAGCTTGAGCTCCTGGGACTTCTTGGCCGCGTCCATGAACCGGCGGACCCCCACCGGGTCCGTACCCGTGGGCTTCTCGCAGAACACGTGCTTCTTTGCCGCCACCGCGGCTTCGAAATGCATCGGACGGTAGCCCGGAGGCGTACATAGCATCACAATGTCGACATCGGACGCGATGAGCTTCTGGTAGGCGTCGAACCCCGTGAAGCGGCGGTCCGGCGCGACGTTCACGCGAGCGGCCACCGGTGCGTTGCGCGGCTCGTTCTTGAGCCAGGCCAAGTTCTTCTCGAGCTGGTCCTCGAACAGGTCCGCCATCGTGGTGACTTCGACGTTTTCAGTCCCGGTGAGCAGGTCCACAACCGCGCCCCGTCCACGCCCCCCCACGCCGATCAATCCGGCTTTCAACTTGTCTCCGGCGGCGGCCCGTGTGATCTGCATTGCGGCGGATCCGGCCAGGAATCCGCGGCGGGTGGAACTCAACATGGGTCTAGTGTATCAGCGGCTGGCGAGACTCCGTTCGAAGAACGCTGTCATGGATTTGCGCGACCGGACACATCCTTGACACTTTAGCCTGGATTCTTGCTTGACACTTATCAAGGGCGGGTGCGGCTCGATCTTCACCTTACACCTTCTCCGCGCGATTGTCAATACCTCGATATTCCGGATTTCTTGGTTTCCTGAACGCCCCATTTTCGGAGAAAATGGGGCCTTTTCCCCGGCGCGCGTGACGTAAGGAGCCCGAAGGGCGA
>VFZX01000287.1 GCA_016871015.1 Acidobacteriota bacterium
GTCGTAGTATGGCGGATCAGTGCTGAAGACAACTTTCGGAGTTGAAGGCACATCAGTCGCACTGCGGGAAATCACCATTCCAGGTCGAACATTTAGCGGCAAGTTGTCAATCACGTCCGCTACGATTGACAATGATTTTACAATCGAACCACCAATTTCAGTCAACGGGTTAACTTCACAGTAGTCCCAGACCATCGGCAGCGCCTGGCGGCCAAAGAGCATCGAAGTGCGGTCTTCTTTCGTATACCACGTAGCCAGTGCATTGCCGTAAATGGCATATTTGTTAATCGCGAAAGCAAGGTAGGTCGCAACGGCATTCGCACAGTCTTCATCACCTTTCGAATCCTCAAGCGCCTTTTCTCGCGCTTTTGACACAAGCGAGGAAAGCGTTGAGAGTGTGGTGAGTTGTCGCGTCGTAAACAAATCGCGATGCTTGGTCATCCCATAGGTAACAGGCGTTAAGTATCTCAGATCGCCAACTATGTCAGATTCTGGTACATTAATCGGTGGATCGAGGTTCAATGCTAACTTCTCATGCGCTTCATCTGGTGCAACGTATGTTCGCCCGTTTGGCGCATCAGCTACTATCGCCAGCAGCCGCACACCCATACGACCAGCTTTAGCTTCTGCTCGGATATAGTCGCGCGTCATTGGGGTGTTAGTCAGCAAGCATACGTCTGCGCCACGACCAACCGTCCCGGCACGTGGCTCACCTCTGCCACTCCGAATTTCGAATCGAAAAGACATGCCATCTTTACCAATCACAGGTTCAAGCCACGTTTTCTTTCCGGCCTTGGTGGACAGCCAAAATGAACGGACCAGTGGCACATGCGCACCTTTGACCGCAGGATTGGGACTCGCCACGGTGCGTGCCCACAGCCATGCAATCACCGTCGCTTCGCCGCCGCCATGTTCCTTCGGCAGCTTCACCTTGGGATACAGATGGCCGATGCGTTTCTCCGCCTCGTCGCGCATCCATTGGCCGTAGTAACGGATGTCCTCCGCCAGCCCCGCCGCGCCCTTCCACGAGCCGGAAGCACCCAACTTCCTCTTCGACTCCGGATTCACCGGCGGTTTGCCCGCGAACTTCGGCGGGATTTCAATCAGCGACTTTGTGATCAGCACCGGCACGGGATTCAAATCGCTCGCGTGCGCTTCCAGTCCCAGCCGTTGCGCCTCCAGCGGAATCGAGCCGCCGCCACAGAACGGATCATAAACGGGAGGAGGGTTTCCGTTGCACGAGCGCATGATCTCGGCGCGGGCGACATTGAGCACACGATCGTTATTCGAGTTCTCCCACTTCACCAATTGCCGGATGATGTCGAACAAACGTTCGCGTTCCTGCTCCTCGATGACATCCTCAATTTTCGGCTGTGGCCCAGGATCGGCCACGGACTTCATGCCCGCGCCGCTCGCCTTGTCGAAGGTCGCCTTCAATTCCGCCCAGGCTTTCTTGCGCGCCTTGAGTTCCTTCTCCGCCGCCGCGCGTTTGCCCGCATCCGCCAGCAATTCCGGCACGCGCTCGGACGGATCATCCACCAGCGATGCAAACACCATGGCCCGACAAGCCGCCAATGGCCGTTGTGCCCACCATTTGTGGATTCCGGACGGATTGCCTTTGTAAATATAGTTCTCCCTCGCCGCCTCGCGATTGATGTCCTCCAGCGGCAGCGCCACTTCGATCAGTTTCTTTTTGTAGGTCATGGTTTGGTGGTCACAATTTGTTCAAGCTGCGCGATGTATTTCGCGTTGAGCTTCCATTCGCCCGCCCCGGCGAGAATCAGGCTTTTGTATTCGGGATTGGGCAACGGTGGGTTGGTTTGCGGGTTCGCGATGAACGTCAACACCTCCATCGGCTTGGCCGCATCGCCGTCCACAAACACTGTCAGATTGGCTGGCACGTAAGAGTTCGCGGCCAAAGGACGATTCGGCTTGAACCCTTCGCGAGATTCGAGTCGCTGCCTTTCAAGTTCCGCGATCTCATAAACTCCGCCCCAGACCTCACTGCCTGCACGAACTTCAACACTTGCCACACCGCATTGCCTGCCTTCGGACTTGCGCGGAAAGACGAGGGCATGATCGGCCAGCTTGACGCGGTGCTTTCGTTCAGCGCTCGGACACGACCGCCGAATCTCCGACAGCTTCAAATTCGAGCCGTAGGCAAAGTAGTAGAATGTCTTGGGCGCACTCATTCTGATTTCGGATAAAAATTGCACATCGGGACTTTGCTGCCGTCAGGATTGATGATGTTCAGTTCGCCAGAGCAGTTGCCCAGCAGCTGAACCTGTGTGACGGTCATTTTCCCAATTGCGTCCGGAGGCACGGCAACAACGATCTCGAATCGCTCTTCTTCGAGGGCAGGCTTGCTGTATCGGACAACGCCATCGTATCCGTTAGCATGCAGGTAATCCAGATTCTGACTCAGCATCTCACATGAATGCGAGCGGTTCGCGTCATAGTATTTCCCGCTGAAGATCGGATCAGGCACGTTGCGCAAATCCAAAAGGTGCAGATTAGGCTTCAGAGTGATGTGGTAGGAGTTGTCTGGATAGGGCGGCTGCAACTTCAGCTCAGTAAAGGAGGTCTCCACCTTCGCTGAGAATTGATTGCCGGAAACGCCAGGCCCAAAATCACGGCGATTATCCCCCGTCGACATCCGCCGCAAATCGTAGTCCCACGTCATGCCGGTGGCGATAAAATGCAGCTCGTCAATCCAATCCACGGGCGCAAGCCCGGAGAGATTTTGAAAATCGTATGGTTTGTTCATGTTCCTGAGTTGGTTTCCTTCAAAATGAATCGCGATTGGTGCAGATGAATCTGCCCGGCGGCTTTCAGTTGTTGCAGGTCGGTGGCACTCCATTCGTTCGGATCGCCATTATCGCCGCACAACACGAGCGCGATGGAGTCCGGATTGATTTCCATCAGCCGCCACAGTTCGTAGGGAATCTCCACGCCGGTTGCCAGGGACGCTTCCGCCACAAACAGGCGCTTGGTTGCGTCGCTGCCGTCCACCCCTTCCTGCCAGTTGAACGGGGCATCGCCCTTGGCGATCCACGCGCCGCTCGCGTGCGTGTAGCAGCGCTCTGCATCTTGCCAGCGGAAGCCCCGCGCCTTCGCATAACGGTCCATGAAACTCGGCTCGCGCGGCTTGGGCGGCTTCTCCGGTTTCGGCGGCTCATCGTCGCCTTCCTCTTCTTCGGGCGGCACGTCGTCTTCATCGCCTTCATCCGCCTCGCCCGTCTCATCCTCATCTTCCTCGGGCTGGGTTTCGCCCTCGTCACCGCCGGCTTCGCCTTGGCCTTCGCCCTCGCCGCCATCCGGCTTCTCTTCCTCGTCGGATTTCCCTTCGCCCGGCGGCAATTCCGCTTGCGCGTCGAGTTCGAAATTCGCCGCCAGATACTCGCGCACAAATTCCGCGTCGCGATCAATGCAGTCCGCCACCGCTTCCATGACCTCCGCCACGCCGAACGGACGCGTCAGTTCTTCCTTCAAATCGCGCATGAGCCGCACGGTGGCCGCGTCCACCAGGTAGAGTTTGGTGTCCGCCCACAGCACCTTCGGCATCAGCGGCTCGCCGGCGGGCGTGCCGTCAATGTAGGGCGTGACTTCCAGCCGGCTCACCGTCTGCCACGTCGTGTTCAGCAGCCGCCGCGCGACCTCGCGCACCTTCGCCGTCGCCGCTTCGTCGCGGAGTTTCACCCGGCAGAGGCCGTCGGCCAGCGGTTGCAACCATTCCATCCGCCGGGCACGACCGGAAATGGTCTGCACGTTCGTCACCTGCATGGTGATGACTTCCGCCAGCGGTCGCGTGACCGTGAACGGCGCTTCCTCGGCCACTTCGCCATGCAGCATCCGCAAATCCGCCGCCGCGCGCTTTGTCGGCGCGGTCAGTTTTTCCCAGCGCGTCAGGTTGCGCATGGAGACGCGATATTTGAGCGTCGTCACCGCTTCCCAAGTCTGGTCGAGACTCAGCCAGTGGCCCAATTCATTCCACACCCGCTGCCCGCCGCGCGTAAGCGCCACCCACGCACGCCTGTAGGAAACACCTTCCAGCCGAGTGCCCGTCTCCAGGGTCTTCAGCCATTCCAGGCTCTTCTCCAACGCGGGACGTTCCGGCACGCCCAGCCGCAGCCACAGGGCCAGCCCATGCGCCGCCGAATGCACCACCGGCGAGTCATCCTCCGGATCGGCGTGCAGAGAGAGTTCACCGGATGAAAACCATTCGAGCTTGTTGCTCAACACCAACCCCTCGGCGGCAAACACCGCGCCCAATGCGTTCAAGTCCTCGGCCGAGCAGCGCAGCGCAATGCGGTCGAGCGCTTCATACAACCGCAGCACATCCGCCAGCACCCGCATGGTGTCCTTAAGTTTTGTCAGGACGCGCAATCGTTCGACGACCTTCTCCCAGCCGAGTGAGGTATCCCTGACCCCGAGCCAGCGCAGCAGCGCTTTCTGGTCGCCGTTTTCGTCTAATTCGGCGGCAACGAATGACTCTAAGTCCAACAGCGTTTCCGTTTCTGCTGTGCGCAGAAGCAATTCGGCGGGAGTCCGGAAATGTCCATGCCTGTCGGTGAGACATGGCAAGGACCGCAGCCGGACCAGCCATGCAGGGACTAACGAGCCGCAGTTCAAGGCACTGGTTGTGCGTTGCGTGCTCACTTGCCGCACGCTGACACGGAATGCGTTCTTCCAAGAAACTAGACGATCTCGAAGCATTGCTCTGACCACTGCGGCCCACAACCCGGGATTGGTTGACGCACGGACTTGCCAATCGGCGAGAATCTCCTGAGGAAAATCAAAGTCATCGAGCTCGAAGCGGTCGTTCCTATAGCGATACTCCTTCGGGTTCTCACCGCCTCGGGTGAGGAGAAATTCACCAAGCTGCCTGCGCGAATAAAGTTCCTTCGTCTGGAGTGTCAACGGAATGGTTGAATACAACCTACTTTTGCTGGAATAAGCCCACTCATACCACCGCTCCTTGGTGCATGATTTGAATTCCTGAACGTAGTCCGGGTGCAACAGGTGTTGCGCCGCCCACACCTTTGGCACAATGGCCTCCACCTCGCCGTCGGCGTCGAACACGATGGGATGGTCTTTGGTCTGCCGCAGATGCAGGTCTTCGGTGACGTATCGGAAATCCTCTGGCACAGTCGCGTTCAGCGCCGCAAAGATGTGCGCGATGCGCACGCAATCTTCCACCGGCATTTTGCCGCGCGCCAGCAGCCGCCGCGACGCCTGCGCCGCGATGCGGTCCACCTGGCTCGGCTCATGCAATCCCAGCACCTGCAAGAGCGTCAGCGCCGGATGCTTTTCTTCTTCTTTATCCTTCGTCTTGAGCTTGTTCAGGTGGGTGATCCATTCCTGATCAATCGCCAGCGCGAAATTCGAGATGAAATTCCAGTCCGCCTCCGAGAGTTGCTGCCCGCGCGCCGAAACGCGAATGACTTCATTACCGGGCTGAAGTGTCGGCTGACCCTCGACTGGAACAATCCGCAACGTGCGGCGGCGTTCCCCATTCCAGTCCCAGCCGATGTTCTCCTCCACCCAATTCCACAGCAGTTGCAACCGCACCGATGTCGTGGGTTTCGGCACGACCGGTTGCGCGGCCAATGTTTGCAGTGCCGTCTCCGCTGAAATGGTTTCGATCCAGCCATGCGCTTCCAACGCCCGGCAGGCCCTGGGCTTCACCGCCGCCGACAGCAGATGCTTGGCGGTCTTCGCGAAGACACTTCTTAGCTCCTTCGCATCCCACACCTCGTGCAATTCGGATGGCAACGCAGTGCATTCTCCAATCGGCGCAAGCCGGTCCTCGGTCGTGAGGAGCACCGGCTCGTCCTCCACGGCGGCGAGCATGGCGTCCATCACCTGCTTCGTGGCGCTGGTCGTCAGGTCGGCCGCATCGGTGACTGGTCCACGCAGCAAGTCGTAGGCATTCGCCCGGTTGGCGGCGGTGAGTTGGTCCTTGCCCAGCCACGCCGCCATCGCTTCACCCGCGAGCCGTCCGGCGCGTTCCAGCAGCCAGCGGTTGCAGGGCGAAACTTCCGGCTCTTTGATTTTCTGGCGGGCCGGATCTTGCAGGAACGGTGCGTTGATGGAATACGGCAGGTCCACATCCGTGCCCGCCGGCAGCACCACGAACAACCGCTGGTCGCCGCCCAGCCCCAGAACCAATTCCACCGAACACGGCGGCAGATGCAGGTCATCCGCGTTCCGCTCCTGGCGGATTTCATTCACCACGTCTTCCGGAAACGCTTCCTCCGCCGAGCGGACCAATAGCAATTCCTCCGTGCTCGCTCCGGTCAGCCGGATGCGCTGCGACCCGGCAATCGGTCCGCGCGCCACGACTTCCTTGCGGACGGCGTGCGATTCGATCGTCAGTTCCTGCAAATTCCGGAAGAACAGCAGCGACACCGGGCTGGTGATCCACTCCTCAAAATTCATCCGCAGTTGCCGCTCGCGCAGCTTGTCGGCAAACCGCACGCTGATGCGCGTGCGCGCCGTCCCGGTCGCGTTGGTGCTCCACACCGGCAGCGTGAACCGCTCGCGATCGAAATAGACATCCAGCGTCGGCGTCTGAATCCGCACGCGGTCGCCCAGGCTGAACGTGGATTTGAAGCCGACGCCCCGGAAACCAATCGTGTGCAGGTTGCGCTTGTTCGAGTAGCCGAACCGGCACAGGGATTGAAACTGCTCCTCGTTGAAATCCTCGCCGTCGTGCTCGAACACGAACTCGTTGTTCACCACCCGCACGCTCGCGGACTTCGCCCCTGCGTCATCCGCGTTTTGCAGCAACTCGGACAGCACATGGCGCGGACTCTGCACTTGCGCGAAGAGCTGCTTCCACGGCCCGGCCAGCACCGGGTCTTTCAGTTGCTCCCACAGGCCGCCCGTAATGGCTGCCACGCGATTGAAATAGTCGGGCGGGTTCATGCGGTTACATCGTCTTGGTCGTGGCGTTCGGGATGTGCCGACCGATGTGGCCCACCACAATCTTTTTGCCCTTCTCATCGAAGGCGAAATATATCCGCACCAGTTTCGGCTCTTTGTTGCCATGCTTCAGGTGCGGGCTGATGTCGTATTCCCGTCCGCCGTGCATAAGCTTCCTCAAGTCCATCAGCTTCTTGTCGTTCTTCGTGCTCGGCCCTTCCTTCATCGCCACCTCGTAGCCCGTCCGGTCCTGAAACGTCTTCTCGATTTCTTTGCTCCCCTCATCAAATTTCATGCGATACATGGCCTCGTTCAGATGCCGCAACATTTCCCACGCCTCGGCGATGGACTTGCACTCGTCGTATTCACGCGCCGCCTCTACTGCGGCCTCAGTGATGACTAACCTCGGGAAAAACTTCACCGCGACCTCCGCCACTTGCGCCAGACTCGTCGGCAACACGGGGAGTAGTGTCGCCACATCCACGGCTGCGCCGTCGCCGGACGTCTCCAGCCGGCTCTCGTAGTCCTTGCAACGCCATTCCAACTTATTGACCTCGTCGTCCAGACGGTCGTATTCAGAGGCAAAAAATGATGCGTCCTGTTTCGCTTGATCCCGTTCGGCGGCGACGCGGGCATGTTCCTCCAGAAACTCGTGCAGTTGCTTTTGCTGGTCCGGTGATTCCACCTTCACCTTCATCAGTTCATCCCGCGCCACCAGCCGGCGGACTTCCTCCACCGTCTCCACCGCGCCTGCCTCCAACAGGCTGTGATTTCTCAGCAGTCCATTCACGATCCCTTGCCGCTGCTCCGCATATTCCTCGCTATGGATGTCATACCACCGATGGCGCACCGGCGAGTTACGCCGTCCGCTGAACGGAAAGAAGACCCGGAACTGTCCGAAGGGAATCCGGTAATCGGCGGGGAGGAACAATTTGATTTCCTCCGCCAGCTCGATGTTGGTCGCGATGATGGCAACCATGCATTTGCCCGTGAGTTCCCGCGCCAGCTTTTTGGCTTCGCTCACTTGCTCCGCCGAATCGCCGTTGAACACCACCAGCGGATACCGGCGCTCCGGGGACTGGATGAAATTGCACAACGCCTTGCCCACGCCCGGCTCGTTGAAGGGAATCGGCTTCTCCAAAAGCCGGAACTCGGATCGTCCGCTGAACACATGATTCTTTTGCAGGAAATAGCGCACCACCACCGGCACAGACGGATTTGGATCTTCATGCTCATGGCTCAAATCCTCCGCGTTCCACGCGAACGCCACCCGCACCGACACGATCACCGCCGCGCCCTCCTTTTTCAGTCCGATGTCCGAATACCAAAAGCGTTTGCGCCCGCACTCCTTGTCAATCTCTGTGTAGCGCATCGCCCACGCATTGCCATCCTTGGACAGAAACGTGTCCGTGCAAATCGTCGAGTGCGTCTCATAGAGATTCGCCCAATTGCAGCGGAAGAAGAAACCGCCCTTGTCCTGCTTCACCACACGGTCGGATTCCTTCTTCACCACCCAGCCATAAACGGCGGCCTTCAACCGCATCATTGCGTCCCCATCCGTGTCATTGACCCGGAAACTCGTCTGATAATGTGTGGTGGCGTTATACATGGCTCTCCTTCGGTTTGTTTGTATTCGGCTTTTCCTCCCGACCCAGCAGGTCCTTCAACCTGAAATTCACGCTCGCCGTCGCAAAATCCGGCTCTTGGTCGAACGGCTTCATCAGATAGAGCGGCTTCTCCGCGCCGGTCGCGCCCACAAACACCAGCGCGAGGATGTAATCCTCCGGCTTGTTCAGCGCCGTCAGGATTTCATTCTTCGTCACCGTCACGGTGTCCGCTCCGGCCACCCGGCCCTTGACCTCGATGAAGCGCAGTTGCCCCTTCTTCTCGTGGTTCGCCGGATACCGAGATTCGATGTCGTAACCGCGATTCTCCTTCGAGACATCGCGCGGCGCGAAACCGAATGACCGCTCTTGCGCCATCACCGCCTCCATCGCCAGAAGTTCCACTTCCTTGTTCGCCACGCCGAAGGTCGGTGGCGGGGTCTCGCGCAGCGCGGGCGTTTCGCCACCCGCCGCCGCCTGCTCAAACCAGCCCGCCGGAATCACCAGCGCTCCGCCCAGCACCGTCGGCGGTCGGGCCGTGATCTGCCGTTCGCGATTCAACTCGTCTTCGCGCTTTTGCAGCCGCCCGCTCAGTTCGTCCGCCCGCTGCCGGGCATTGTTGGAATTCAAACTGCCTTTGTTGCGTCCCGCTTCCTCCTGCGCCCGCAAGGTGTTCGCCCGCTCATCCCAATGCCGGATTTCCGCCAGTAACCGCGCCTTCACTTGCAGCAGCGTCTTGTCAATCAGCGCCTCGCGCCGGGCTTTCACTTCCCGCAAATGGTCGGGCACAATCGTCCGGATCGCATGGGAACTGGCCCGGCTTTCCAAGCCTTCGCCCAGCCAGTCTTCATGTAGAACGGATTCCGCCAGCGTTTTCTGTTCGCTGGTCAGCGGCGTGTAATCCAGATACGGCGCATACCCCGCGTTCACCAGCCCGCCATCCCGGCCCACTTCCACGAATTGCAGCCGCCGCGAAATCACGCGCGGATTGCCCCCCGCATCGCGCCGGCCATCCGTGATGCTGTGTTCCAGGTAAAACAACACGCGCGGCTCTGTCCCCTTGTCGTTCGTGTCCACCAGCACCGCTCCTTGCCGGAGCAAATCGCGATGCTGCTCCAGCAGCAGGTCCACCACGGAGTCCAGCAGCGGATGGCCCGGCGCTACCAGCGCTGCCGGCGGCTTCCCGTCCAATCGCATGTATTCCTTGTGGAAGGTCACGCGCTCATACGCCTTCAACACCGGCGCGCGTTGCCCCACCACCCGGTCGCGATGTCGAATCGGCGCAGGCACATGCCGGATTTCGTAACGGAAAGGCTCGCGCCGGTGAACACTGCCGCCGTATTGCTCGAAGGCTCTCAGGAAAAATGAGCCGATGTAGTGCGGCTGCAATCGCCGGGCCTCTGCCCGTTCCATCTCATCGCGGATGTGTTGCACGCGGTCCGGGTCGAGCTTTTCATGCACCAGCGAACGGTCCTCGATCAGCGACCGCAATTTGTCCACGTCCAGCTCACGGTCCACAATTTGTTCCAGCTTCGCTTTCACCTCCGGCTGTTCGCCGTAGCGGATGGCACGGATCAGCAAGTCCTTCAATGGCTGGTCGCGGAACACCTGACCCAGCACGTCGAAGACTGCTGCCCCCAAGCTATCCCGCTGCGTCTGCAATTTCAGCAGCAGCCGATGCCACACTTCACCCTCGCGCGTCTCGTGCGCCACCAGATTCCACAGGTGGCAGACTTCGCGCTGACCGATACGATGGATGCGCCCAAACCGTTGCTCGATGCGGTTCGGATTCCACGGCAGATCATAGTTCACCATCAAATGCGCCCGGCGGTGCAGGTTGATGCCTTCGCCCGCCGCATCCGTCGCCACCAACACCAGCACCTCGGGATCGTTCTCAAATGCCTCCTGGATTTGCCGGCGACGCTCGCGCGGCGTCCCACCATGGATGGTCACCACCGCACTCTGGTTGCCCAGCCGGTCCGCCAGCTTCTCGGTCAAGTAGTTCAGCGTGTCCCGATGCTCGCTGAAGATGACCAGCTTGCGCCGGTTCTTGTTCGCATCGAACATGTCCGGCAAATCCAGCGTCTCCGAAAGGCGCTGCCACTTCTGGTCCTTGCCCGATCG
>VFZX01000288.1 GCA_016871015.1 Acidobacteriota bacterium
GGAGAAGGTGTAAGGTGAAGATCGAGCCGCACCCGCCCTTGATAAGTGTCAAGCAAGAATCCAGGCTAAAGTGTCAAGGATGTGTCCGGTCGCGCAACCTCTACTACCGCGAACTCTTCCCACACAGTGTCGCTCTTGATGCCTTTGATTTCGGTACCCGGCTTCACCTCGAAGATTGGCTTTCCTTTCAAATGCTGGAGGCCGGAGTGCTCCGGATTCCACTTACGCCCAGTGGACTTGAGTCCGTCCTTGGGGATATCCTCAAGGGCCACGAGTCCGCCCAGCGGCTGCAGAGCCCGGGGCAGCTTACCCTTGAGCGACTTCGATCCGACTCCCTTGAGCTTGGACCTGGCCTTCAGTTTCCGCGCCAGCCACATCCAGCGGCCCACACTTGGCTCCCGGACCACCATGGCGATTCCGCCATCGAGCTTGGAAATCTCCCGAAATCCACTGTACTCTCCTTCCAGAAGCTTGACCTGATGCGCCGCGACCTTCCTAACGCCAGGAGCCGGTAGCTTAAGCCGCTTCACGGGCACACCTTCGGGTGCGGCAGCCTTGGGTTTGCCGCCCTGTTCGGTGCCGTCGTAGCCGCCCTTCTTGGCCGCGGCATCAATCTCGTTCGCGCTCTTGGTCTTCAGGAAACTGATAAACCGCTCGAGACCCGCCAGCCCCAGGTCCGCGATCGCCATCGCCATGAAGTGCGCGAGCGCCTCCGCCCCCGTTTTAAGCTGGCGATACGAAGTTGCGCCGCCGGCGTCGGCGAGCCAATATCCGAACGATCTCAGGTAATCCTTGGCCTGGGTGACGATTCCGGAGCCGTAAAACACCGCCCGGAAGAAGGCGACGTACTTCTGGGGCGACAAGGCGAGCGCCCCCAGTACCGCCACCAGAATCGGTATGCTGGACAGGAGTTCCTCGACCAGTTTCTTGCCCTGCGCCGGAAGCATCGGAACCGCCAGCTTGGCACTCGCGGTCAGCTTCTGCAACAGAGTCATCTGCGCGACCGCAACCTCCAGCCCTTGAACGAAGAACCAGTCAGAGAATTCGCGCTCTTTGTCCGGCGGCAGTCTGCGGAGCCACACCGTCAACCTCCGGGACTCCAGTACAAACGAGTGAGGGTTGTTGACTCCATCACTTCCCTTTAAGTAGCCGTGGTCGACCGGATTCGAGGAACTGCTCAGCCTCGTCTTGATCTTCGCCAGCTCTTGGGAGGCCCGCGATTGCATGCTCCCCCCGTTGTATCGTTGCGCCGCGCGCCTGACCTCCTCCCACGAGGCGGTGAACGGGCAGGGGACCCCCACCAGGTCCCACGACGTCAGCAGGATCTGGTCCCTCGACGCGCCTCTCAACTTCGCACACGGCACGCGCTTGGGGTCATTGAGGTTTTTCTGGATGCAGGCCTCACAAGAAGCCAAGTCCCACTTGATCTGCACGGAGTCCTCCTTCTTGAGGCTCTGCGAAATCCACGCCGATTCCGCCTCAGCTAAACTCGATTCGTGCGTTGGACTCCAGCCCTGCTCTCCGCAGCCTCGTGGCCGCTGCACGGGTCTGGCTGATCTTCGACACCGCTCCTGCAGCCACGCCCGCACCGGACGCCACCGCTACCTGATCGAACTGGCCAGCCGGCCCCCGGATTCGCTACCGTAGGGGCATGGTCCCCTTGCTGGCGCTCGCCTCCTGGCAGGCAGTGCTCGAAACGGCAATGCGGGACATCCAGGGAACGGCGATCGCCGCTGACGTACGCACCGGCCGGGTGCTGGCGCGTTCCGGGGCGCCGGACCAGAGCTACTCACCCGGATCCGTAATCAAGCCGTTCGTCGTGGAAGCCGCGGATCCGGCCGCGCTACGCCACCCCCTGGTCTGCCGGCGGGATCTGAAAATCGGCACCCGCACGCTCGGCTGCGTGCATCCGTCGCTGGCTTCGAGTCTCGATCCCGGCGCCGCTCTCGCCTACTCCTGCAACTCTTACTTCGCCGGGCTGGCGGACCGCATTCCCCCGGACCGGTTAGTGGCCCACCTGCGCAAGCAGGGGTTCGAGGTGAATCCGCCCCGGTCCGCCGAGGAGCGCAAGTTACTGGCGCTCGGAGAGCACGGAGTCCAGATTACCCCGGGGCAGCTCCTGCAAGCCTATGTCCGGCTGGCGCGCGCCGAGCATGCGGTCATCGCCGAAGGACTGCAAGGCGCGGTCGAATTTGGAACCGCGCAACTGGCCGCCGCCGCGGGTGTGCCGGTGGCGGGAAAGACCGGGACCACGGCCACGCCCGGACGCACCGGAACGCGCGCCTGGTTCGCTGGCTGGGCTCCGGCGCGGAACCCCGAAGTAGCGCTCGTCGTGTTCGTCGCGCGAGGGCAGGGAGGCGGATCAGCCGCTCCCATCGCTGGCCGGGTGTTCGCCAACCTGAGCCCTCGCCCGGCGCCGCTCCCCGCGGTCACCGTGCGGATGTTCAAGGATCAGAAGATCCGCACGGTGGACATGGAGGAGTATGTCGAAGGCGTGCTGGCCGGTGAGGCCTCGGGATTCGCCCCTGAAGCTCTGAAGGCCATGGCCGTAGCCGCCCGGACCTGGGCGATGGCCCACCGCGGCCGCCATCAGCAGGAGGGCTTCGACTTCTGCGAGTCGACTCACTGCCAGGACTACCGGCTCGACGCCCGGACTGCCGGGGTCCGGTCGGCGGCGCGCGCGACTTCCGGGGAGATCCTCTGGTACGGGGGGAAACCCGCGCTCACCTTCTATCACAAGGACTGCGGCGGGATCCTCGAAAGCTATCACGAGGCCTGGGGCGGACCGCGGCTTGCGTACCTGTTGTCCAAGCCCGATGCCGCATGTCAGCGCCGGGGCACGGGAAAGTGGCGGATGGAAATCGACGCCCGGGAGGTGTCCGTGACCGGGCGCACCGGATCGGGCCGGGCCCGCGAGGTCCGGGTGGATGGCGTCACCGCGCCGTACGAGGAGTTCCAGCGCGCGACGGGCAATCGCGTCCGGAGTCCGCTGTTCCGCCTCGCGCGTTCGGGGAACCGGATCTGGATCGAGGGATCGGGTGAGGGGCACGGGGTCGGTTTGTGCCAGATTGGTGCGAACGAACGCGCGCAGCGGGGTGAAAACTACCACCAGATTCTGGCGTTCTACTATGACGGCGCCGGTGAGCCGCAGGACGCCTGGCGCAAGCTCAGCGCCCCGGGACTCGAAGTGTGGGCCACCACGAACGAGTCCGGCCTGCTCGATTTGTTGACCCGCGCCTTGAGGGAAGCCGAGCGGCGGGTGGGAGGCCGGCTGTCCGGTCCGGCGCGCGTGCGGGTGTTCGGATCAACGGCTGCGTTCCGGGATGCGACCGGCGAGCCCGGCTGGGTGGCGGCCAGCACGTTGCGTGGCGAGATCCGGTTGCAGCCGGCGGATGTGCTCCGGTCGCGTGGCGCGCTTGATTCGGTCCTGCTCCATGAGATGTTGCATCTCGCTGTTCAGGGGCGGGCGCGGCGCGCGGTTCCGGCATGGTTCGAGGAGGGGCTGGTGCAGTACCTCGAGGATCCTTCGAAGCCGCCGGCTGATACGGCACTCGTTGAATCGAACGTCGCCCGTCCGCCGAATGAAGCCGCGATGCGGCAGGCCTACGATGCGGCACGGTCGCGAGTCAGCCGGCTGGTGGCGCGCCACGGGCGGGCGGTAGTGTTGGGATGGCTCGAAACCGGAGTCCCGCGGTGATCCACTTGTCTCGCCGCGATTTCGGCCGGGCCCTGGCTGCCCAGGCCACCTTTACCACGGGGGTCAAGGTGGTGAGCGTGCTGGCCTCCGTGCGCGGCCGCGACGGCGCTTTCGTCCGCGATCTTTCACGTGACGACTTCACCGTGCTCGAAAACGGCCGCCCGCAGGTGATCAGCTACTTCTCGCGCGAAACGGATCTCCCGCTCACGCTCGGCCTGCTGGTCGACACCAGCATGAGCCAGGAGCGCGTGATGGCGCAACAGCGTGGCGCGGCCTTCCGGTTCCTCAACCAGGTCCTGCGGCCACGGTCGGACCAGGTGTTTATCCTCCAGTTCGACATGGGCGTGTTCTTCGCCCAGGGACTGACGGCGGACTGGCGTGCGATCGAGAACGCGCTATCGCTGGTCGACACGCCGACCCGCGCCGAGTTGAACCGTCCCACCTCACGCGGCACGCTGCTCTATGATGCGATCGTGCGCGCGGGCACGGTGCTGCGCGAGCCCACGGGGCGCAAGGCGATGATCGTGCTGACCGACGGTGTCGACGTGGGCAGTGACTCGGACCTTCCGGGCGCCATCGACGCGGCGCTCCGTGTGGATGCGCTCGTGTACCCGATCCTGTTCACCGGATTCAATGGCGGCGCCCGCAATGTGCTGGCGCGGCTGGGGCGCGAGACCGGAGGCGCGTTCCTGGAAGTCCGCAAGGGGCTCGATATTGACGGTGCGTTCTCAAAGATCGGTGAGGAGCTGCGCAGCCAGTACAGCCTCGGCTACGTGTCGGACGATCCGGTGCGGATGGAGGGCTTCCGGCGGATCGAGGTACGGGCACGCGGCGGTCTGGTGGTCCAGGCACGCAGCCGGTACTGGGCCGTTCCGTAGGCTTTGGCGTGTGTTAGCATTGAGAGGATATACCGCCTTCAGGGAGGCACCATGCGGAAAATAGCTGTCGCACTTTGTTTGTGCGCCTTTGCATCGATTCTTCCGGGCCAGGACAGCCGGGCTCGCGTTCAAGGTCTGGTGGTCGACTCCAGCCAAGCCGTCATCGTCGGCGCGAGTGTCACTCTCGTCAATGAGGGCACGACCGTCGTGGTCACGGCTACCACGGGCCAGACCGGACAGTACCTGTTCGACTTCGTGATTCCGGGCAACTATTCGGTGAGCGTTGAGCTGTCGGGGTTCAAGAAGTTCACCCAGCGCAACATCCTGGTGCAGGCGCGTGGCGACGTCACCGTCAACGCCACTCTGGAGCCAGGAGACACGCAGCAGTCGATCACGGTGGACGCGCCTCCGGTGGCCGTGCAGTTCAACACTTCGACCATGGCGTTGACGCTCGACACCAAGATGGCGAACAGCCTCCCGATCATCCACCGCAATCCGTTCCTGCTGGTGTCTCTCAATCCCGCGACCGTCATCCGGTCGGTAGCTGAGCAGAGCCCGTTCCACCACTGGGCGGCGTCGCAGTTCGACGTGGGCGGCAACACGAACCAGAAGAACGACATCATTCTGGACGGCTCGCCGTCGATGACCGCGCAGAAGTCGAGCTACACGCCTCCGATGGATGCGGTCAGCGAAGTCAACCTGCAGCAGAACGCGGTGGACGCCGAGTTTGGACATTCGGCCGGCGGAATCCTGTCGGTGGCGATGAAGTCTGGCACCAACGACTGGCATGGGACCACCTATTACCTGGGCCGCAACCCGAAGCTCAACGCGCTGGCCAACCGCGTGACCCGGGCGTCGAACCTGACCCGGCAGCACGTGTGGGGCGGCACGCTCGGCAATCCGATCAAGCGGAACAAGTTGTTCAGTTTCTTCTCCTACGAAGGCTGGCGGACGATCGAGCCGCGTAGCGCGCTGAACACGCTGCCCAACGAAGCCGAGCGGCGCGGCGACTTTTCGCGGTCGATCAATAACACCGGCGGGTTGCGGACGATCTTCGATCCCTACACCACGCAGGTGAACGCGGGCGTGATCACGCGGCAGCCGTTCGCGGGCAACATCATTCCGCCGGCACGCATCGACCCCACTGGCCGCAAGATCGTGGACGACGTGTGGCAGGCGAACGAACCGGGTGACGGCTTCGCGCTCGTGAACAACTTCCGCAAGGGATTCGCCAACCGCTTCCGTTATTGGAACATCAGCGAACGCGTGGACTGGAACGTGAGCGAGCGGATCAAGGTCTTTGGACGCTTCAACCAGTTCCGCACCTTTACCGCGCAGGACAACTACACCAACGGGTCCCTTGCCCAGCCAGTGGATGGCTCCAAGCGCCATTCCCGCAGCTTCTCGGGCGACCTGGTCTACACGCTCAACGCGAATACCGTTTGGAACATCCGCGGCGCCTACAACTCGATTGTTGATTCGTTTGGCGTTCCCGCGGCGCTGTTGAAGGAATCCGACCTAGAGAAGTTCTGGGCCGGCAATCCGTGGTACCGCGGCTACCTGCAGGGCCTGCCGGACCTCTACTATCCGGGTATCAACGTGAACCGCTCCGGGTCCAACACCGCGCTCGGCCGCACGGGATATTGGTTCCAGGAGCCCGACTCCTACAACGTCGAGTCGAAGATCTCGCGCAACCACGGCCGGCACTACTTCAAGGTAGGCGGCGAATACCGGAAGGAGCGCGTGAACGCGGCCCGTCCGCAGTCGTTCACGTTCAATTTCGGTCCCGGGCTCACGGCGAACACTTTCGCCAATCCGAACACCGCCCTGAGCGGCGACGGCTGGGCGACGCTGCTGCTCGGCGCATTGGATGGAAGCTCGGCGATCGCGTCGATCCCGATCCAGCGGCCGCGCGTTGGTTTCATGGGTCTGTTCTTCCAGGATGACGTCAAGATCACCCAGCGCCTGACCCTGAACCTTGGCCTCCGCTACGAGTACTTCACCGCGATGCGAGACACGCAGGACCGGCTCTCGCGGTTCCTCGACCTGACGAATCCGATTCCGGAGTTCCAGGCGCGCGCGCCGCAGCTTCCCGCGGCGGCGACGGCGTTACGCTCGGCTCCGCCGGTCTACAACGGCGCCTGGATCTTCACCGATTCGAGCAACCGCAATTCCTGGAACGCGCCCAAGAATCTCTTCATGCCGCGCGTTGGACTTGCGTGGCGCGTGAACGACGCCACCGCGGTCCGCATCGGCTGGGCGCGTTACATCGTCCCGGCGACTCTCGTCGACGGACTGGGCATCCTGGGATCCGTGCCGCTCCCGGGCTTCGATGCCCGCACCACGACTCTTCCGGAGCTTCAGGGCGTGCCCCAACAGCGGATCTCGAATCCTTTCCCGGCCGGTCTCGTACCGGTCACGGGAAAGACGCTGGGACGCTACACCGGCCTCGGCACCTCCGGCACCTGGTATCAGCAGGACTTCACCCCTGGAGTGAACGACCGTTTCAACTTCAGCGTCCAGCGCCAACTGCCGGGCAAGATCCTCGCCGACATCACCTTCTTCATGAACGTGGGCCGGTCCGCGCCGTATGCCTACGACGTGAACCAGGTGGATCCGCGGATCGGTTACCGGATCGGCGTCGCCAGCACCGCGGCGGTCCCGAATCCGTTCTTCAATCTGCTCCCGGCCGATAGGATGCCCGGGCAACTCCGCACTACGCCGATGGTCGCCGTCCAGGAGATGACCCGCTTGTATCCGCAGTATACGGCACTTACCGAGACGCTCCGCGGCGGCTGGGGCAACCGCTATAAGTCGGTTCAGATGCAGTTCCAGCGTCCGTTCACGAACGGCTGGAACTTCGTGATCGGCTACAACTACAACGCCGAGCGCAACGAGCAGTTCTTCGATGTTCAGGACAACTTCACCAACACCGTCACCTGGCAGCCGGCCGCCAACGCCAAGCAGCGCTTCACCGGCGCCGCGATCTACGAGCTGCCCATCGGCCGGGGGCGCAAGTACATGAACGGCATGAACAAGGCCGCGGACGCCATCGCCGGCGGCTGGTCGCTCAGCACGCTGTTCACCTTCAACACCGGCCTGTTCCTGCGTTGGGGCGCGCTCGAGGTTTCGGGGAATCCGAAGATCGACAATCCGACCCAGGCGCGGTGGTTTGATACGGCGAAGATCCGCCAGATTCCCGCGTTCACGCGGCGGTCGAACCCGCTCCAGTGGGATGGCTTGACGGGACCGCGGTTCTGGAATGTCGACACGACGCTTGCCAAGGAGTACGCGATCACCGAGCGGTTGAAGTTCGAGCTGCGGGCCGAGGCGTACAACCTCACCAACCGGTTCCCGGCGGGCGATCCTGATCTGGGCGTCACGTCGGCCAATTTCGGCAAGATCGTTTCCCAGCGGGGCGGGGTGTTCGGGCGGCAGATCCAGTTCAGCGGACGGATCATTTTCTAGCCACCACGGAACGTTTACAGGCGGCCTGCCGTGTTAGTGTAGTGATAACACGTGCCGGCCGACATGAATTTTAACCCGTTAGTACTCGCAACCCGCGTCTTCGACTGGGGCTCCAGGCGGTACCGCCGCTGGCGTGTCGAGTTGGCGTGGCGCAAGCGGATCCTTGACCGGGGCTCCAAGCGTGTCTACGACTTGTTCTTCCAGCTCCCGCGAGTCCGGGAGGAGTTAAACAAGGCCGCTGATGGCCGCTACGCGCACGTCGACACGAATGCGCTGGCTGACTTGCTGCGGGAAACGTACGAGCGCTTTGGCGAGAAGGCGCCCGCGGAGCTGCGCCGGCAATTGATCGAGGACATCGAGAGCCTGGCACGCGACGCCGGCGCCGAGATCCGGCAACCGCCCAACACCGAGGCTCGCCACCTTTTCCTGAACAAGACCGTCCAGGAGCAAGGCAAGATCCGGTTCAAGGGCTTTGGCACGACCCCCGGCGGTCCCGAGATCGAGTTGGCCCGCGTCTTTCAGCTTCCCGATCTGGCCCTCCGCGAGCGGCAGCCGGAACGCGAACAGAAGCGCGATCCGGCCAGCCTCCTCCTGGCGCCGGACTCTCCGCGCCGCGCCGTCATCGTCGGCGAACCAGGGACGGGCAAGTCCACGCTCCTTTCCAGCCTTGCATTGGCCAACGCATGGAAGATGCTCGGTGGAGAGGACCGCTTCCCCTGGGCCACCGGCTCGGCCGTGCGCCTGCCGGTCTTCTACGAATTCCGCGAGTTGGACCAGGATCTGGCGAATCACAAGGGCCTGATCTGGGACGCCCTCGACGCGCACGTCAGCAAAGCCATCTCCCAGCCGCTCCCCGACGGATTCCTGAAGCAGCAGGAGCGCCAGCACGGCCTGCTGCTCCTGTTCGACGGGCTGGACGAGGTCTTCGACGTGTCCCGCCGTGAGGCGGTCATGAAGGCGGTGGACAACCTCGACTTGTCGGACCGCAGCCGTGTGGTGGTGTCCACCCGTCCGCATGACTATAAGGACCGGCAGTTCGACGCCAACCGCTACCGGCACTACGATCTCTGCCTCTTCACTGACGAACAGATCGAATCCTTCTTCCGCGACTGGTGCAAGGTGAATTCGGCTGTCGGCGTCGACGACCTCTGGAACGTGGTCCGGGGCCGCCGGGAGATCCTGGACATGGCGCGCCGGGCGCTGCTCGCGGCCATGATTGTGCGGATCCACTTTGGCGGCGGCGAGCTTCCCCACGGGCGCGCTGAGCTTTACGCGGCCTGCGTCGACCAGCTCCTGCACGACTGGCATAAGGGCCGCGGGCTCGACACCGGACCCATGGCCAAGCACGACAAGCGGCGTTTTCTCGCCCAGCTTGCCTTCGAGCTCCAGGAGCAGGCGGGCGGCACTCTAAAGCGTGATGTCACCTTGCAGGTCTCGCGGGACGATTTGTCCAACAGGCTTGCCCTATACCTCAAGGACAATTGTCCCCGGGATCAGAACAAGCTGGAAGCCATCATCGACCGGCTCCATGTACGCGACGCGGTTCTGGTCGCCGGCGCTGGAGGAAAGCGGTTCTCGTTTGTCCACCGCTCGTTTCAGGAATACCTGGCCGCCTACTGGATGAAGGAGAAGCTTGGCGAGGACGAGCTGCTCAAGCGATGCGCGGACCCGGCTCCGGGCTGGGAAGAAACCCTGTGTCTGGCGGCGGCGCAGCGCGATGAAGCGTCGCGGCAGAACCTGCTGTGCGGCCTGCTGGAGAAGGGGCGCGTGCTGTTCGCCTGGCAGGTGATGAAGACCGCGCCCAGGCCTCCGTGCGAACCGTGGATGGTGACGCTGCTGCGGTTCCTGTCCCGCTACTACTACGAGGTTGACTGGAACATCGACCCGGCGACGGCGGTGGAATGTGCGGACCATTGCCGGGGCAAGGAGCGGATGCCCGGGATCCTGAAGGGCCTGTTTGACAGGGAACAACGTGACGGGCCTGCCCTCGCATCCGCGGTCGAGATCGCCAAGGCTCTGGACGATGACGCGTCGCGGGCATTGTTGTCCGGCTTCTTTGGCGAGGCAGCCAAGGCTCGCATCGAGATTCCCCTGAGACCGGTCGACGAAGAATTCGAGATGGGCGAGTTCCCGGTGACCAACCGCGAGTACGAGCAGATGGTCCCGCCGCATCAGAAGCGTCGGAACGTGTGCTCATACCAGGACAACCAGCCAGACCAGGACAACCAGCCTGTGATCTACGTGACACAATTCGAAGCCGCGCTCTTCTGCGAGTGGCTCGGCAAGGGCTACGCGCTGCCCACCCGGGAGCAGTGGTACAAGGCGGCGTCGTGGAACGGACAGCGGAATCTCAAGTATCCGTGGGGGGACGAGTGGGACGCCTCGCGTTGCAACTCCAAGGAGTCGCAACTGTGGTGGACCACGCCGGTGAATCAGTACCCGCTGGGCCGGAGTCCGTACGGATGCTGGGACATGGCGGGCAATGTGTGGGGTGCGCGACCGGACACATCCTTGACACTTTAGCCTGGATTCTTGCTTGACACTTATCAAGGGCGGGTGCGGCTCGATCTTCACCTTACACCTTCTCCGCGCGATTGTCAATACCTC
>VFZX01000289.1 GCA_016871015.1 Acidobacteriota bacterium
TACAGGTCGTTGGGCATCGCTGCCAGCTGCCTGCGAATGGCTTGCAAGGTAAGAAAAAATCCGCGGTCTTCCATGACCGCCATCTTGCAGCCAGAACCAGCCGCCGTACAATGGATTTTCAGTCGGCGGCGAACAGTGTCTTAACTGCGTGTCTCACGCCAGGGGCTCACTTCAATCCGCGTGCTCCTGCTCGCGGATGTAGCTGCGAATCTGCTCCAACTCGAACCCGACCGTCGACACCGCGTAGCCGCGCGCCCAGAAGTGTTCGCCGCTGAAATTCCTCTCCTTCCCGTTCATCCGGGCAATGGCGATCGCGCTCTTGCCCTTGATGAATCCGATCACCGACGCTACTGGGTGCTTCGGTGGAATCTCGATACACATGTGCACATGATCCTTCATCAGGTGGCCTTCGATGATTCGGCACTCCTTCTGCTTGGCCAGCGCATGAAAGATTGGTCCGAGGTTCGCCCGGACCACGCCGAAAATGGCCTTCCGCCGACCCTTCGGCACAAAGACCACATGATATTTGCAGTCCCATTTGGAATGGGCTAGGCTTTGGTAAATCTGAGACATAAACATCCTCTTCACGTTGGTTCATCAAGCCACGTGAAGAGGATTCTACGCCCGACCCCACTCCCGGAACGGTCAAACCTCTTCCAGTCTCACTGGTAGAACCAGTGGCTTGCTCCAGTAGTCAAACGTGAACAGGGGCCCGATCTGCCGATCTGGCCGGGGAATCGATGGGCTCGCGGCAGAGTTCCAGCCGCACCTGGACCACGGCTTGGTGCAGGAAGGCCTCCGGAAGATCGCCGAGAAGCTTGCCTCAGTTGAACATGTGGGGCCGAAGTTCGTTGCGGACTTCGAGGGCATCGCCGACGCCGACGAATGGGCGGCGCGAACGCCACACGAGACGCAGCTGTGCAGCCTCGGCCACAAGGGCACGCGAACGGTTTGCGCCTGTTCAATTCAAGCCGTGTTCAAGCGCCGTTCGTAACCGGCACCAATCCCCGCCGTTCGCCCTCATCCAAGATCTCATCCCCGATCGCCAACGACGCCGTCGCCCCCGGACTCGGCGCGTTCAACACATGAATCGCCCCCGGCTGAAACCGGAAGTCGAAATCCTGCACCAGCTCCCCGCTCCGCGTCAACGCCTGCGCCCGGACCCCAGCCCCGCCCGGCGCCAGATCCTCCTCCCGCACCTCCGGCACCAGCCGCTGCAACGACTCGCAAAATAGCCGCCGGCTCAGCGACCTCCGCAACTCGTACCAACACATCGCCGGATACCGCCGCAGGAACGCCCACAGCCCCGGATACGCCAGCGCGTCCACGAGCTCGCCCACCCGCACCTCGGACATCCGGTAGCCCTCCCGCGCAAACGCCAGCACCGCGTTCGGACCGCACTCCACGCCCCCGCCAATCATCCGCGTGAAATGCACGCCCAGGAATGGAAACGCCGGATCCGGCACCGGATAAATCAGGTGCTTCACCAGCCTTCTCGCCTCGGGCCGCAACTCGAAGTACTCGCCGCGAAACGGGACGATCCGCGTATCGCGGTCCACGCCCGCCATCTCGGCCACCTTGTCGCAATGCAGCCCGGCGCAGTTGATGAGCAGACTGGCGGCGAAGTCCCCCGCCGTTGACTCAATGCGCCACGCCGCGCCATCGCGGCGGATCCCCATCACCCGCGCCCCGGTCCGCACCGCGCCGCTCAACAGCCCGGCCAGCTTGGCACACACCGCCTTGTAATCCGCGATGCCCTCCTCCGGCACCCGGACCGCGGCGACGCCCGCCACGTGCGGCTCGATCTCGCGCATCTCCTCCGGACCCATGCGGCGCAGCCCCCGCAGTCCGTTCGCCGTCCCGCGCCGGTGCAGCTCCTCCAGACGCGGAACCTCCTCCTGCGTTACCGCGACCACCAGCTTGCCGCACACCTCGTGCCGGATCCCGTGTTCCTCGCAGAAGGCGATCATCCGCCGGATCCCGCTCACCGCCATCCGCGCCTTCACCGATCCGGGCTTGTAGTAGAGTCCGCAGTGCAGTACACCGGAGTTGTTGCCGGACTGGTGCCGGCCCACCTGCGCCTCTTTCTCCAGCACCGTAACCACGGCGCGCGGATAGCGCTGTTGGGCGCGGTAGGCGGTGGCGAGTCCGATGATGCCGCCGCCGATGACGGTGACCCTCATGATCCTTCCGGGAATATGTATCCACGCAGCAGGTTGAGCAGCTCGGGGATGCCCGCGCCGGTAACGGCCGAGATCGCGGCAAACGGGAGTCCGCGGCGCTTCGCCATCCGCTTGAGGTTCTCGACGGGCTTGGGATCCTGCATCACGTCCATCTTGCTCGCGGCGACGATCATGGGTTTGGCGGCGAGTGCCGGGGAAAAGGCGGCCAGCTCCTTGAGCACTACCTTGAAGTCGTCCGACGGATTCCGGCCCGTCAGTTCCGACATGTCGACCAGGTGGACCAGCACGCGGGTCCGCTCGATGTGGCGCAGGAACCGGATGCCGAGTCCGGCGCCTTCATGCGCGCCCTCGATCAGTCCGGGGATGTCGGCCACGACGAAGGTGCGATGGTCGTCGAGGCGGACGACGCCGAGGTTGGGTTCGAGCGTCGTGAAGGGATAGTCGGCGATTTTCGGCCGCGCGGCTGAGATGCGCGAGATCAGCGTCGACTTGCCGGCGTTCGGAAAACCGACCAGACCGACGTCGGCGAGCAGCTTCAGTTCCAGGCGCAAGCGGCGGGACTCGCCCGGTTTGCCGTCCTCGTGCTCGGTCGGCGCCTGGTGGGTGGAGCTCGCAAAGCGCGCGTTGCCGCGTCCGCCGCGTCCGCCTTCCGCCACCACGAACTTCTCGCCGTGCCGGGTGAAGTCATGGATCAGATCGCCGGAATCGGCATCGTAGACCACCGTCCCAACCGGCACCGGGACCTCGGCCGAAGCGCCGGTCCTCCCGGTCTTGTTCGATCCCTCGCCATGGCGTCCGCGCGCGGCCCGGTGTTCCGGGTTGTAACGCAGGTGGAGGAGCGTGTTGTAGTGTTCGCTCGCGGCCAGGACGACATTACCGCCGCGCCCGCCGTCGCCGCCCGAGGGTCCACCCTTGGGGACGAACTTTTCGCGCCGAAAGGCCAGGATCCCGTTGCCGCCGTCACCGGCCTTGACCAGGATCGTCGCTTCGTCGATGAACAAGCGGGCTTAGTTGGAGTCCGCCGTCTCCACGGCCTGGATGCTGATGAAGCGCCCGTGCCGTCCCTTGTCCCGGAATTGGACCACGCCGGGGACCTTCGCGAACAGAGTGTCGTCCTTGCCAATGCCCACGTTCTCGCCGGGGTAGAAACGGGTGCCGCGCTGCCGGACCAGGATCGAGCCACCGGTCACCGTCTGTCCGGCGAAGGCTTTCACGCCGAGGCGCTGGGAATGCGAATCGCGTCCGTTCTTTGAGCTGCCGAGACCTTTTTTATGTGCCATGCTTCGATTCTCCTAGGCGATCTCTTCGATCCGCAACGCGGTGTAGTTCTGCCGGTGGCCGATGGTCTTCTTGTACTGCTTCTTGCGCTTGAATTTGAAGACGATGACCTTGGGGGCTCGGTCATGTCCGGTGATCGTGGCGCGGACCTTGGCGGGCGCGGTCGACAGACCCGAATCGCTGACCACGAGCTTGGCATCGAGCTCGACCATGGATCCTGCCTCGCCGGGAAGCGTTTCCACCCGGACCACGTCGCCCGGCTGGACGCGATACTGCTTTCCGCCGGTTTCGATCACTGCGTACATAACTTGACCTCTGGTTGAAAGGGAAATTGAGGAGGGAACTGCTCGGGGCAGAGAAGCCCTTCACCGGCGTGAGCCGAAAACTCTAGTGTACTACTAGTGCGGGGATCGTTGCAGCCGGTTTAAGGATTCTGGCGGGCGGAGCGAAACCACGCGGCGATCAGGGCGGCCCAGGCCGAGTGGCGGAGCAGCTTGGTCCGTGCCGCGATGAAATGGGTAGCCGCCTCTGGGGTCAGCGGCGCCAGCCACCGGCTCTGCGCGGCGTCCTCATAGCGGCCGTCCGGTCCGAGCACGTACATCCGGACCCGGCCGTCGCGATAGCGCCACACCTCGCTGACGCCCATGGCCGCGTAGAGCGGCAATTTGTCGAGCGAGCGGCGGCTCACATCCACTTCGATCACCAGATCGGGCGGTGGATCGCTGGGCAGCGAGATCTCCGACCTCGCCGCTACCCGCTCCGGCGACCGGAAGTAGAAGGCGGAATCCGGCTCCGATGCGCGCTTCAGATCCTCGCGCTCCAGCGTAGTCGAGCCGACGGGGCAGTAATCAATGTCCAGCAGCCTTGTCATTTCGAGAACCAAGTCGGACAGGTCCCGGTTCGGCCGTTCGTGCCCCGCGGACAGAGTCATAATCTGAAGGCGCCCCTGATCGTAGGTCAGCCGGACGCCACTGCCCGGCGGAGAATCCGCCGACAGGGCTTTGTAGGTCTGCCAACTGGCCTCGTGCAGGATGACCACGTCATCGGCCCGGGCCGCGGCGCTGCTCACCGGCATGCAGCCAGTGTCGCACACTGGCCGGCGGACCGGGCGGCAAAAAAATTCTCGCTCATTGTGAGCGGGAGCGCCAAGTTTTGCCGCATAACCCAGGGGAGGCGGTCCTCTCAAGTCAATGGAAGGAGACCCACGATGAAAACAAAGACCACTTTGAAGGCGGGCGGCATAAAGCAGAACCACAACCAGACGGCGGTCCGCGTAGCTCAGTAGAATCGCTAGTCGACTTCGGCCCAAACGACGATCTGGACACAGGCGTTGAGCGGCATGTCGGGGATCCCGAGCGCGATCCTGACATGGCGGCCGCGCTCCTCGAACACCTGCATGAGCAGATCAGAGGCGCCGTCAAGCACCTGCGGATGCTCACGGAATCCGGGGGCGCAGTGCACGTAGCCCTCCAGGCGCACGATGCGCCGGACCTGGTCGAGATTGCCGATGCAGGCCTTGAGCTGCGCGAGAGCGTTCAGTCCGGCGATGCGCGTGGCCTTGTATCCATCCTCGGTGGTCACGTGCTCACCGAGCCGGCCCGGATGCTGCATGACGCCTCCCTTCCAGGGAAGCTGGCCTGAGGTGGTCACAAGGTTTCCGGTCCTCACCCAGGTCACATAGGCGCCCACCGGCTGGGGCGGTTCGGGCAAGGTGATCCCGAGCCGTTGAAGGTTCAGCTCCGCGCTCATCGGATTCGATTATCGCAGGTCGCGGAGCACTTCGCGCGCGCAGTTGTAACCGGGCGCGCCCATCACACCGCCGCCGGGATGCGTGCCAGATCCGCAGAGATACAGTCCATCGACAGGCGTCCGGTAGCGCCCCCAGCCAGCGGCCGGGCGCATCACGAACATCTGGTCGAGGCTCATCTCGCCGTGGAAGATGTTGCCACCGGTGATTCCAAACCGGCGTTCGAGATCGAGGGGCGTCAGCACCTGGCGGTGCTCGATGATCGAGCGGATGTTTGGCGCATATCCGGCGATGAGATCGATCACGCGTTCGGCGAACGGCTCGCGCTCGTGGTCCCAATTGGACTCGCGTAGCGTGTAGGGCGCGTACTGCAGGAAGATTCCCATCACGTGGCGTCCGGCAGGCGCGAGCGAGGGATCGTACATGGTCGGCACCGTCATCTCCAGGAGCGGCGCTTGAGACGGACGCCCGTACTTGGCGTCGTCCCATGCGCGCTCGACATAATCGATCGACGGGCACAAATGCATCGTCGCGCGGTGCTGCGGGCCGGGTGTGCCGGGAAGGCAGCGGAAGTCCGGCAGTCCGTTCAAGGCGAGGTTAATCTTGCAGGACGTTCCTTCGCTGCGGAAGCGCCGGATCTCGTCCGCGAAGCTGTCTGGCAAGACGCTAGGATCGAGGAGCCGCAGGAAGGTGACCTTCGGATCGGCGTTGCTCAACACCGTCCGCGCCTCGATCTCCTCACCCCCCTGCAACACGACGCCGGTAACGCGATTGCCGCGCACTTGGATCCGCTCGACTCCCGCCTCCGTGCGGATCACCGCGCCGCGGCTCTTCGCCGACTCAGCCATCGCATCGCATACGGCTCCCATCCCACCGCGCACGAATCCCCAGACTCCGCGGCGTCCTCCCACGCCGCCCATGCAATGGTGCAGCAGGATGTACGCCGTGCCCGCCGACCGCGGACCCCCGTTGGCGCCGATCACGCCATCCGTGGCCAGCGTGACCTTGAGCTCGGGCGACTCGAACCAATCATCCAAAAAGTCCGATGCGCTTTGGGTGAAGATCCGTACGAGCGCCGCCATCTCCTTCGCCGACAGCCCGCGCAGTTTTCCGGCGAGCTTCAGCCAGTCCAAAAATCCGCCGATGCTCGATGGCGGGAACTCGGGCGGCGTGACCAACAGCAGCGACTCGACCACTTCGGCGAGCCGCTCCAGGTGTGCTTCGTACTCGGGCAGCCTGGCGGCATCGCGCCGCGAGAACTTCGCGACCTCCTCGTGCGTGCGGGCGGCATCCTGCCACATGAACAGGTAGCGGCCATCGGGGAACGGAGAGAAGAACGGGGGCTCTTTGGGCTCGACGTGATAGCCGTAGCGCTTCAACTCGAGATCGCGCACAATCTGGTCAAGCAGCAGGCTCTGCAAGTACGCGCCGGTCGAGACGCGGTAGCCCGGCCACACTTGTTCCGTCACCGCGCAACCACCCACCATTTCGCGGCGTTCGAGGACCAGCACATCCTTGCCGCCCCGCGCCAGGTAGGCCGCCGCGACCAGTCCGTTGTGGCCAGCGCCAACGATCACGATGTCAAACTTTTTCGCCATTATCCTCCCGTGGCAAGCCTGGACCCCGGAAGACGAGCACGCCGAGCGGAGGCAGTGTGATGGTGATGCTCGCCGCGCGTCCGTGGCTCGGAACCGGCACCGCGGTTACGCCGCCAGCATTGCCGGAGTTGCTCCCTCCAAAGCTGCTCGAGTCGGAATTGAAAATCTCTTCGTAATAGCCGGGACGCGGGACTCCGATGCGGTAGCCATGGCGGACCACCGGCGTGAAGTTGCAGACCGCGATCACGTGCGAATGGGAGCGGTCCCTCGGCCAGCGCAGGAAGGAGATGACGGACGACTCGACGTCCCGGAAATCGATCCACTCGAATCCGCTCCAATCGTGGTCCACTTCGTGCAGGGCAGGCTCGGCGCGGTAGATCCGGTTCAGTTCGCGGACCATCCCGTGAAGGCGACGGTGGAAGTGGAACTGCAGCAGGTCCCAGCGCAGACTGCGCTCCTCGCTCCATTCCTCGTACTGCCCGATTTCGCAACCCATGAACAGGAGCTTCTTCCCGGGGTGGGTGTACATGTAGGCGAGGAAGGCACGAACATTGGCGAACCGCTGCCACTCGTCGCCCGCCATCTTGCCGATCAGCGACGCCTTGCCGTGGACCACCTCGTCGTGCGAAACCGGCAGAACGTAGTTCTCCGAGAATGCGTACAGCAGACTGAAGGTGAGGTCCTGATGGTCGTGCTTGCGGTAGACCGGATCGCAGCGGAAGTAGTGGAACATGTCGTGCATCCAGCCCATGTTCCATTTGAAGGTGAAGCCGAGCCCGCCGGTGTAGACGGGGCGGCTAACCATCGGGTAGCTGGTGGACTCCTCGGCGATCGTGATCGCGCCTGGGACCGCGTGCGCCACTTCGTTGAAGCGCTTCAGGAACTCGATGGCATCCAGGTTTTCGCGTCCGCCATAGCGGTTGGCAACCCAGTCGCCAGACTCGCGCGAGTAGTCGAGGTAGAGCATCGAGGCGACGGCGTCGACCCGGAGTCCGTCGATGTGAAAGCGGTCGAGCCAATAGAGCGCGCTCGACACCAGGAATCCGCGCACTTCGTTGCGGCCGAAGTTGAAGATCAGCGTTCCCCAATCGCGATGTGCGCCCTGGCGCGGGTCGGCGTGTTCGTAGAGGCAGGTGCCGTCGAAGTTCGCGAGCGCCCATTCGTCACGCGGAAAGTGCGCGGGAACCCAGTCGAGAAGAACGCCGATTCCGGCCTGATGGCAACGGTCGACGAGGTACTGAAAGTCAGTGGGCGTGCCGTGGCGCGAGGTGGGTGCAAAGTATCCGGTTACCTGGTATCCCCACGATCCGGAGAAAGGATGTTCGAGAACCGGCATCAGCTCGATGTGCGTGAAGCCGAGTTGCGCGACGTAGGGCACCAGGCGGTCGGCGAGTTCGCGGTAGGTGAGGAAGCGGTTCTCCTCGGCGCGCAACCACGAGCCCAGGTGCACTTCGTAGACCGACATCGGCGAGTGCAGCGGGTCGGTGCGGGGACGCGCATCCATCCACTCCTGATCGCCCCATTCGTAGTCCGTGGTGTCCCAGACGATCGATCCGGTCTTGGGCGGGACTTCGGCGGCGAAGGCGAACGGGTCGACCTTCATCATCCGGTAGCCGTTCACTTTGGATCGAATGAAGTACTTGTAGACGGTGCCCTGGCCGAGACCAGGCATGAAGATTTCCCAGATGCCACCGTCACGCAGGCGCATCGGATGGCGGCGGTCATCCCAACCGTTGAAGTCGCCGGTGAGGGAGACAGCTTCGGCGTTCGGCGCCCAGACGGCGAACACGGTTCCAGACGCGCCGTGATGTTCACGCGGGTGGGCTCCGAGCGTCTCGTAGGCCTTGTACAGCGTGCCCTCTCCATGCAGGTGCAAGGGGAATGCGTCGAGCACCGGCGGAAAGCGGTAGGGATCCTCTTCTTCCCATTCCGAGTCCGTGTGGCGGAGGCGGAAGCGGTAGGCGCCGGGGTTGGAGTCGAGTTCTGCTTCGAACAGGCCCGGGCCGCCGGCGGGAAGCATCGCGGCTTCGCCGGATTCGAGAATCACGGATGCTGATTCGGCGTGGGGGAGGAAGGCGCGGATGAGCCAGGCGTCGTCCTGCCAGTCGCGGGGTACCGCGTGAGGACCCAGGACGCGAAAGGGATCACCGTGACGGCCTTCGATGATCGCCTGGATCTCGGCGGGATCGAGCATTTAACTACCATGGTACCAGCGGCTCCAGTGATCAACAGCTTGTGAGGGGGCCCTCACGGCCTCGCGGCGCCCGCGTTGGTTGTGATGCGCGATAGTTGGAGTCCTACATCTGCCCACGGCGCGGGCGAAGATCGACATGCTGAACCCGCACCTGGGCGGGAACGTCGCGGACCCGTAGCTTCGCCAAGCAGAAGGGCTTGACTGAATGCAGGACTGCCCGCAGCGTATCCACACGGGATGGTTCACGGGACCGGAGGATCAACCTCTCCAACGCGCTGCCATCACCATAAATGTGAACCTCAGCCACGCGGCCGCGGGACACTCTGTAAAGGCGTAGATTCCGGTCTTGTTCTTGCACGGATGGCCCGAAGAAGCGATCCGCAGCAACTGGCGACGCGCCCAGAAGGAAGCACTCAGATTTCATTCGGACATCCGGGTCAGGCGGGTTGGTGTCTACTCATTGGAGCCAGGAAGCACAAATCGAAATCCCGGCTCAAACAATTCCAACAAGAGGGGAGATCCACGAAGTGAAGTTGCTTACCACGTCGCGGCCCTTTCGCAGCAGGCGACAGGCATGAGCTACGACGACTATCTGAAGAAGGCAACCGCGCTGCGGAAGACAGTCGGGTCGACTCTGCGGCGCCGGGTTGCTTCCACGAGCGGGGACACCCCTGTGAATCTGGCGGAAGGAGACCTCCTCCGCTCGGACCTGATGAAGATTTCACCGGACCGGACCGCCAGCTACTATGCCATGGAAACCAACGACTGGCAGCCGGTGCACGGCATCGAGTCAAGGAAGGAGTTGGGATGAGTTGGAGTCTATGGTCCTTCATCTCGCCCGCCGGCAGCGAGCGGAGGGCCGACGCCGTCACGATCACCATCTACAAGGCCGTCGACAACGCGCTGCGTAATCCGCAGTATGCAGTCCCCAACCGAAGCATTGGCGCAATCACCGACCGGGCACGAACGGTTCGGACAATTGTGAGCAGCAATTACTGGCAGGTTGGGCTGTGTCACGCAATTAAGGAAGACAGAAACAGGCCGCCGCAGGAAGGAGATGGCGCCTGGCCGCGCGAGAATACTCTTGCAACCGATTCCGGTTCTAGTTTCCGTGCGATGGTCCGAAGAAGCCATTCGCAAGCGCTGGCCCGCCTTCGGAAGAGGCATTCTGATCAACTCCGGCCCGGGAGTGAGGCGTCGGGTGTATACTAAGTGGGGCCGGGAAACCAATAACGGAAATCCCGGAGGACATCCCATCATGCGTCTATCGCTCTTCGCGCTCGTGATCGCTGCCCTCGCCTTACCGGCTGGCGCCCAACAACTCAACCGCACCAACGTCGCCAACATCCTCGGCTTTGAAAACGGCAACCCCGGCCAGTTCCCTCCCGGTTGGGGCTTCACCGCCACCGCTGCCGGCATCAGCAACGACAACACCGTCTTCCACGGTGGCCGCCAGTCCGCCCGCATCGAACGCACCGCCACCAGCCCCCAAGCCTTCAATAGCCTCATCGCCAGCATCCCTATCGACTTCACCGGCCGTACCTTCACCTACCGCGGCTGGATCAAGACCGAGGACGTCTCCGACGCCGTGTCCCTTTGGATGCGCGCCGACGGCGAGCGCACCAACCTCGCCTTC
>VFZX01000290.1 GCA_016871015.1 Acidobacteriota bacterium
TGGCCTGCGCACTTACCGCGTCATGGAACTCTCGCTTTATCACAACCTTGGCTGCCTACCCGAGCCGCCAGCTACCCACAGATTTTGCTGAGGAGGCACTTAAACTGCCAATTGGCCACCGCCTCCGCCAACCAGGTTGCGGACACCACGCAGAGTCCGAAGCCGGTGAGGCCCGCGGCGGCCCACAACACCTGAGTTGCCCGGACATCGGTCCATCCGGTAACCAGCGCGAACGTGAAGTCAATGGACAGGGAGGGCTTCCAGTGCAAGTTCGCGCCGCCAACTTTGGCAAACGCGGCAAGGGTCGCGGCAACCGCGATTGCGGCGGCCACACCCAGCGCACCGGTCCACCAGATTTGGCGGGCCGTCGCTCCCGATCTGCCGATCCGGAACCCGATCACCGCCGTCGGCGCGGCCACCGGAAGAATGGCCCAGAATGTGGCCTCCGGATCGTCACGCACGATGAGGGTTCTTTCCGAAAGACCTTCCCATTGTGCAATGAAGAGCCCGATCAGGAATACAAGTCCGAAGGCGCAACACGAGACCCCAATTGGCTTGCGCCACCGCATGGATGTGGCTAAGGCCGTTGCTGCCGCGGCAACCAGCCCCATCAGTGGGATCACGGCCAGACTCCACAGATGGACATTGGCATCCCCGTAGCGGAAGGCTCTCAGGGCGAGGCCCTGGAATTGAGTAGCGCCGCTGAGCGAGAAGACGGCGCCCGTAACCAGCCATGCGCGGATGAGCCAGGTGACCAACCCCGATGTCCGCCCCTGAGGCCTCGCGGCGCTCCTGCCCAACAGTGCGGGGATCACGTGATAGAAGACCATGGCCGATCCCGCGGCCAGCGCAACGGCGGCGGCGAACCCGCCGGGATTGCTGGAGGGCCAAGCCGGGTAGGTGATGGAGAACCACGCTGGCAGGGAGAAGAACACCGATGCTTCCAGCGCGACCATCGGCCAGAGCGGCTCACAAGGATTCGCGGAGGCGTCCATTCCTCGTTGGACTCCGCCGGAGTCGCGGATGTTCCGCGAGGCCTCGCTGATTCCTCCCATTCGATATGCTATCTATGCCGGATTGGATAGCGAACGAAAGGAATGCCGTCATGATTCCGCAACGCTCTCTTCTCCTGGCCGCCCTGACTTCGGGAGCGGCCTTCGCGCAACAGACCACTGGGGCCATCCGGGGCGTTGTCACCGACCCGGCCGGCGCCCTCGTAGCCAACGTATCGATCACCGCCAGCAACAACCAGACCCGCGCCCGGCAAGTGACGCGCACGGGCTCGAGTGGCAACTATACACTGCCGCTCCTTCCTCCGGGTTCCTACGACCTCAGCGCTGAAGCGCCCGGATTCAGCAAAGCTGTGCGGAGTAACGTGGTGGTCCGGATCACGGAAACGGAAGTCGTGGACTTCGGGTTGCAACTTGGCTCCGTGTCCGAGTCGATCACGGTCAACGAAACAGCATCGCTGCTGCAACGCGAGTCCTCGGCGGAAGGGCGTGTCATTGAACGGCAGACGATTGGCGCGCTTCCCCTGGCCACCCGCAACTTCACCCAACTGCTGGGCCTCACCGCTGGCGTGGTTACCGATCCGCCGAACGCGGAGAACGTTGGGTTCGGAACTCAGAATCCGAGCGTCAACGGATCCCGCCGCGGGAGCAACAATTACCTGCTGGATGGCAACGTGAACAACAACCCGATGAACAACGACGCGCTCGGAGTGGGCATCCCGAGCGTCGACTTCATCCAGGAGTTCAAGGTGATCACGAGCATGGCGAGCGCGGAATACGGACGCAACGCCGGGTCGGTGGTCAACGTCGTCACCCGGTCGGGCGGCAACCAGTTCCATGGCAACCTTTTCGAATTCCTCCGCAACGACAAGCTGGTGGCGCGGCCCTTCTTCGCCGCGCGGCGCGGACAGAACGTGCAGAACCAGTTCGGTGGGACTTTGGGCGGTCCTGTGCGGATCCCCAAGCTCTATGACGGGCGCGACCGAACGTTCTTCTTCGCCGGGATCGAACGGATCCGCCAGCGCAACACGAACTCGTCAGCCGCGATCGTGATCGGGCGCGTGCCCACCGCTGAGGAGCGGCGCGGGCAGTTTCCAGCGGCGGTGCGCGATCCCCTGACCGCGCAACCGTTCGCTGGCAACACGGTGCCCGCGTCCCGCGTTAGCCCAACCTCGGCTCAGCTTCTCGAACGATTCGTGCCGCTGCCCAACACCACCGATCCCCGCAACAACTTCCTGCAGCAGTTCGGTACCCCCTTCGACGCAGACCAGTTCACCATCCGCGGCGACCATGTGTTCGGGCCGAACGACCGCCTCATGATCCGGTACTTCGACTCGAGCTCCTATTCGTTCACAGCGCAGAACCGCCTGCCCGGTTTCGGCCGCGTGGCGGAGGCCATCAGCAACCAGTGGGCGGCTTCGGAAACGCACCTGTTCCGGGCGAATCTGCTCAACGAACTCCGGTTCGGCTTCTATAAGTTCCCTCAGCCTGGAACTGATGTTCAGCGCTTCGATCCACGCAGCGTGGGGATCGAGCCGCTGAACAACGTGCCCGGATTGCCCGGCATCCTCGTCACGGGCTTCCTCGGCTACGGATACACCGGCAACGATTTCAAGGACGAGCAGAATAACTTCCAGTTCGCCGACACCCTGTCCTGGGTCCGTGGCGCGCACTCGATCAAGGCGGGCGGCGAGTTCCGGCGCAACTTCATGATGTCGTCCGGCGTGCCGTTTCAAGGCCGGTTCTCCTTCAACGGGCAGCACAGCACGAACGCGTTTGCCGATTTTCTGCTGGCCGCGCCGAACCAGGTGATCGTCGCCAACGGTCCCGCCGTGATCGACATGCGTGCCTCCAACTACGCGCTATTCGTTCAGGACGACTGGAAGGCAGGCCGCCGCCTGACTTTGAACATCGGCTTGCGGTATGAGTACGACACGCCGCCGACCGATGTCGCGCTCGGCCGGCTCCTGAACTTTTATGCTGACCGTTACCGCGGCGCGGGAACCGATTCGGGGCTGGTGATCGGAGGGGAGAGTCCCGGAGTTCCGGCGTCGACCATCTTCCCGGACCGGACCAACTTCGGACCCCGTTTCGGCTTCGCCTACGCGGTTGGAGCGGGCACCGTGTTCCGGGGCGGTTACGGGATCTTCTATGATTCGCGCTCGGGACAGGTGACGCAACAGAAACTGTTCGAGCCGCCCTACTCAGCCAACCAGACCGTGGTCGTGCGCCCCGCCGACCCTCCGCGCGGATACCGCTTTCCGGCCGCGATCGACTTGTCGAAGCCAACAGTGACTACGCCGGGCGGCACGCTTTCCATTCGACCGATCGAACCCAATACGCGCTCCGACTACGTTCAGCAGTGGAACTTCGGGATTCAGCGCCAGCTCAGCACGGGATTGCTCGCCGCGGCCTCCTACGTGGGCACGCGTGGACTTCAGTTGTTCCGCGCGACCAATATCAACTATCCGCGGCTGGTGGGGTCCGCGTTCGTCCGTCCGTTCAATGGACTTACGACCATCACACAGTCGCAGGCCGGGGCAACGTCCGACTATCACTCGGGACAGTTGACCCTTCAAAAGCGCTTCGCCCGCGGTGCATCGATCCTCGGCGCCTACACATTCGGCAAGGCGCTCGACGATTCGACTTCGGGAGTCCGCTATTTCACGGGCGCGACCGGCGATCCTGCCGACCTGCGCGCCAGCCGCGGCCTCGCCGATTTCGACCGCACGCACAGGCTCGTGGTCAGCTACAACCTGGACCTTCCCAATCCGTTCGGCAAGGCCGCCCGGGGCGCGCCAAGGATCCTGTTTTCCGGGTGGGAACTTTCAGGCGTGACCACGATTCAGTCGGGCACGCCGTTCTCGGTAACCAATTCCGCGAGCAATCTGGATCGCGACGGACAGGCAGGCGCTCCCGGAACCGGTGGCCGCGCGGACCGCGTGGCCGGGGCCGCCATGACCACGGACGGCAGTGTCCGCTCCCGGCTCGACCGGTTCCTGAATCCGGCTGCGTTCGCGCTTGCGCCCCGGTCCCGCTTCGGCAACCTGGGGCGGAACGTGATCCGTGGTCCCGGAGCGCACCTCTGGGATCTACGGCTGACCAAGGTGACCGGCTTGCGCGAGGGCCTGAACCTGCGATTCCTGGCGGAGTTCTTCAATACTTGGAATCACGCGGCGTTCGGTAATCCCGGATCGGTATTGGACACCCCGGCCTTCGGGACGATCCGGTCGACTCTATCGAATGCTCGGATCGTACAATTCGGGCTGAAGCTGGAGTTTTAATCTGGATGCCGGAAATTCGAGAGAAACGTGTGCTCCCCGCCCGCGCCGTGCATTCGCGGCGACAAGCGGCTCGGCGGGCGGCGGGATCTCCCTGCGGCTCGCCTATCACGACGACATGGCCGCCGCTGCGGACAACTTACGATCCGCGCACCATCGCCCGGATCATTAACGAACCCACTTCGAAGCATCCGGTGCTGGCGCCGTTCTTCGGAGTCCCGGTGGACCAGTGGGGAACGGCGCGGGCTCACCGCGTGTTGCCAATGCCAATCTCGGCCAAGGGATCCATGCCACGTGTTTCGGAACGTATCTGAAGGAACATGCTGATCCTCTGGGCGTCGAGGTCCTGATCCGCCGCAAGGACGACTACACGGGCGATTGGGAGACCGGGTTCGCGCGTGAGATGACCACGTTCTTTCTGAGGAGCTTCCGGACGGCTCGATACCGCAGTCCCAATGGTGGCCGAAGAATCCCATATCCGGACAGCGGCCCGCGGCGGCTCCCCGGCTTTTCAACGGGTTGGGTTTGGAATCCCGCGTGTAATGAAGTCTTCATGATGCTGCGAAGCCTGTTGACCGACTTTGGCTCGGCGTTCCGGTCGCTCCGGCGCAATCCCGGACTCGCGCTGGCCGCGGTTCTCGTGTTGAGCCTGGGGCTGGGCGCGAACCTGACCATCTTCTCTTTCTTCAATGCGGCTCTGTTGAAGCCCTTGCCTGGCATTCGCGGCGAGGATTCGCTGGTGCTCATCGGCCGCTCCAACCGCGCGGGGCAGTTCCTTAACTTGTCGTATCCCGACTTCGCGGATCTACGGCGGGACCTCAAGTCGTTCTCCCACGTGGCCGCGCGTCAGCCGGTAGCAGTCTCAGTCGCCGCGGGCGGGCAAACCGAGCGTGTCCGCGGTGAAGCGGTCTCGTCCAACTACTTCGAGGCGCTCCGGACACGGATCGTCCTCGGACGCGGGTTCCAACCCAATGAGGACGCCGTGTTGGGTGAGGGAGCCGTGGTGGTAATCAGCCACCGGTATTGGCAGCGCAGGTTTCAAGGAGCGGACTCAGTGCCGGGCCAGCAGATCATTCTGAACCGCGCTCCGTTCACGATCATTGGAGTCGCTGAGCCGGGATTCCGCGGAAACTATCTGCCCGCTCCTGCGGATCTGTTCTTCCCGGTTAGCATGTACTCGGGCGTCGAACTGGCGAGCCGGGATGCCACCTGGCTGAGTGTATTCGGCCGCCTTGCTCCAGGCTACCCGTCTGGACGGGCCAACGTAGGGCTGGCGACGGTGGCGGTGCCGATGCGGCTCAAGCACGCGGCGGACTTCAAGGACATGACGTTCCGCACGGCGCGTTTCAATTCCGTCGACGAGGACCTGGGCTCGGGCGACGCCTCGGCGATGACGGCCGTCTTGGGGGTGCTGACCCTGCTGTCGCTTTTCCTGGTTTGCGCGAACGTCGCCAATCTGTTGCTGGTCCGCGCCGCGGGACGCTGGCGGGAGATCTCGATCCGGCTGGCGCTGGGAGCTGGCAGGCTTGGGATCATCCGCCTGTTCCTGGCCGAGGGAATGATCCTCGCCTTGGTTGCCGCCGCTGCCGGGACCATCGCCGGAGTCTGGTGCTCCGAACTTCTGGCAGCGATGATCCCGACGGAGGATGGCATCGGCCGGATCGAATTGCAGGCGGGGGTGGATTCGAACCTGTTGATCGCAGCGTTGGTGCTGGCGTTGCTGGCCACCTTGGCTTTCGCTGGTCCGGCAGCGTGGGCGGCTTCGCGGACCTCCATCCAGACCGGACTCAAGCCGGGCGAGACGGGCGCCGGAGGCTCGGCGGGCCGCACACGGCTTCGCACGGTATTCGCCGCGGTCCAGGTGGCGCTGTGCCTGACGCTGCTGGTATGCGCGGGACTGGTGGGCCGGAGCATGATGCTGCTCGCCCGATCGGACCACGGCGTCGAACTCGACCGGGTGGCCATCGGGTCGATCGATCTCGAGGCGGGCAAATACACGCAGCCGCAGGGCCGCGCATTTCTGCGCGAGCTTCAGGAGCGGGTCCGCGCGCTCCCCGGTGTGGAATCAGTGGCGGTGGCGCGGATCGTTCCGTTTTCAGGTGGTGGCATGTCGCTGTTCGGCATTTGGGGCGGATCCCGGTCGAAGGAGGCGCGGCTGCATGTGAACACCAACGTCCAATCGCCCGGCTTCTTTGACACCATCGGCATGCCGTTGCTGTACGGACGCGATTTCGGGCCGCTGGACAACGAGGCTGCGCGGCCCGCGGTGATCATCAACGAAGCCCTCGCACGGCGGATGTTCCCGGGGGTCAACGCGGTGGGCCAGATCATTTTCGCCGATGCGCGGGAGACACCTTCGTTTGAGGTGATCGGCGTGGCGCGCGACGGGCTTTCGCCGAATCCGCAGGATGGCAAGGTCCCCGCGATCCATTTCAGCCTCAACCAAGTTGGCCAGAACTTGAAGCAGACCATCTTCGTGCGGACCGCCGGGCCGCCATCCGTCCAATTGGCGCCGATGCGGCAGGTGGTGGCCTCAATGGACCCCAATGTTCCGGTGTTTGATCAGGGCACTCTGCGGGCGGCGTTCGAGGGATCCTTCTTCACGGTCAAGCTGGCCGGTACCATCGCCACCTTCACCGGACTGCTGGCGATGATCGTGTCGACGATCGGACTCTACGGGCTCATGGCGTTCACCGTCGCGCGGCGGACGCGGGAAATCGGCGTGCGGCTGGCGTTGGGCGCATCCCAGACGCGGGTGCTCGGATCGGCCCTGGCGGGTGGAATCCGCTCGACGGGGATCGGTCTTGCAGCGGGCCTGGCGCTGTCGCTCACCGTGACGCGGGTCTTGCGGAACGTGCTATTCGGAGTGGATCCCGTGGAGCCGGCTGTGATCGCTGCCGCGGCAGTGTTCGTGCTGGCCGCGGCTCTCACCGCCTGCTATCTGCCTGCCCGGCGGGCGAGCCGGGTGGATCCGGCATCCGCACTCCGGTACGAATAGCCGGTCTATCCGCCGCGCCGCAATCCGCCGATTGCCAGGGAGTGACTTCCCGTTTCTGGCTCGGCGCCGGAGCCCTGCTGGCGGCGAACGCGGGCCTGATCCTGTCGAGCCGCCTGCTGCCGTTTGTCGACCTGCCGAACCATCTGGCGACGGCGACGATCTACCGCCACATTGGCGAGCCGGGAAGCCGTTTCGCGGAGTACTACTCAGTCCACCCGATGTTTCCGAACGCGAACGTGGTCCATCTAGTGGTGGCGGGATCGAAGCTGTTCCCGTCGGTCGAGTGGGGGAACCGGGCGTTCTACCTGATGTACATCACCCTGCTGCCGTTGGCCGTGCTGCTGCTGATCCGGGAGGTGGGCGGCGATGCCTGGTACACGCTGCTGGCGTTCCTGTTGCTGTACCACTTGAATGCCGTGTACGGGTTCGTGGGGTTCACGATGTCGGTCCCGGTGCTGCTGTTGGTGGTGTGGGCGGCGTTGCGGTCGATGCGGGCGGGGGCGCACTGGGGTTGGACTGTGTTGGTGGCGGTCCTGCTGGTTGCGCTGTTTTGCTGCCATGCGCTGGCGTTCCTGTTTGGGATCTGCGTGTTCGGCTTGGTGTGTCTGACGCGTCCCGGCGCCTGGTGGCGGGTGCTGGTGGCAGTCCCGTCGCTGGCTGCGTTCGGCGTCTGGTGGATGCGGCGTCCGCCTGAGGAAAGCACGTTCGCCTATATGGCCAAGTACTACGCCACTCACTATCTGGCGAACCTGGGGATCCGCGCTACCTTCCCGCTGATGGATTTCTACCAGGTGCTGCCGGGAGCGGCGGGTCCGTTGCTTGCGCTGGTGACGGCGTCGGCGATGCTGGTTCCGCTCTGGCGGTGGCGGAATGTGGTTCTACGGGGCGAGGCGCGGCGTCCGCTGGTGATCCTGTCGGGAGGGGCGCTGGCCTGTTGCGTGTTGCTGCCCCCGGAGATCCCGCGGGAGCCGGTCCTGTACCAGCGGTTCAGCGTGTTTCTGTTTGCCGGTGTGATCGTGCTGCTGAGCACGTTGGGGTCCGGGCGGAGGTTGCGGATCGCCATGTTCGCGGGGGCGGTGGTGTACACCGGTCTGCGGGGGCAATACTTCGTGGAGTTCAACCGGCAGAACCAAGGATTTGATGCCGCGTTCCTGCCCGCGGAGGGCCGGATGCTCGGGATCATGCACGCGGTGGGATTCCGCAACTGGCCTGCCTACATACACTTCCCGAACTACGAGATCGTCTGGAACAAGGGGATCGCGGGGACGGCGGCGATCGACTACCGGTTCGGCGTGGTAAGGAGGAAGGCGGGGGTGGAGGCGCTGCCGGTGTACCAGGAGTGGATCAGCGATGGCGGGTCGTACGGGGGAGAATATCACGGGGTGGAATACCTGCTGGTCCGGGGGGATCCGCCTGAGGAATGGCTGGGGCCGGTGAAGGGGCAGCCGGGGTTTGAGGAGGTGCGGCGGGCGGGGGAGTGGCGGCTGATGAGGAACCGGGGGTATGGTATACTGAAGGGGCAAAATCGCAGGGACGGGCGCGTAGCTCAATTGGCAGAGCAACTGACTCTTAATCAGTAGGTTGAAGGTTCGATTCCTTCCGCGCTCACCAGAAAACAAAGGACTTAGCGGTCATTGGATAACCCGAGCGATGGCCACTTTGGGGGAAACTTTGGGGACCCCATTCGAATCCGTCCGCGTCAGCGACTTCACCGCCTCCCTTTTCGCGGTCATCCGGATGTGGCTGTACCGCTCCAGCATCGCCCGGCTCATGTGGCCTAAGAGGGAGAGCATAGTGGACTCGGCGACGCCCGCTTCGGCCATCTTTGTGGCGACCGTGTGCCTCAGGTCGTGAAGTCGGCAGTCGACCCCCGCAAGCTGCCGGATACGGTCCCAGGACGAGTTGAGGCTCCGGCAGGGCAACGTGGGGTCCAGTGCCCGCGTCTTGCCCGCCTCAGGACGCCCGTCGCGGCCAGGGAAGACGTACCACTCGGGGCGGATCTCTCCAAACCGTGTGGGGTCCGAGTACCACGCCGCATGAGACTCGAGCACCGCCTTCAATTCGTGGTTCATTGGGATCAGCCGACCCGTGCCGCGCTTCGTCTTCGCCTTGCCTACCGTGACTACCTCGGCGTCAAAGTCGATCTGTTCCCACCGTGCGCCGATGATCTCGCCTACGCGCATTCCCGTGGCGAGCGATACTTGCAGGAACGTGTAGAGCAGCGGGTTCCGGTTCGGTGATTCATCCTCGGCGGCAGTCCGCAGCAGCCGGTCTTCCTCTTCGGGACTCAACGCCCGGCCCACCTCGTGATTTTCCTCGAGCTTCCGGACGGTCGGCCACGCGGCGGACCACTTGACTTTGATCGCCCGCGACAACTCCCCTACCTCCATGTTGATCGTCCGCCCACCCACTCCCTCACTCAGCCGGATGCGCATGTATTCCTGAATCTTCGATTCGCTGAGTTCGCAAAGCAGGCAAGAGCCGAGCAAGCGCTGGACGTGCTCGAGCCGCTGCCGTGAGAACACCTGCGACTTCTCCCGGTGGCTCGATGCGTAGTCTGCCGAGTACTGCGCGACTCGGTCTTTGACCGACGCCACGCGCTGAGTGCGCGACTCGCTCGGCAATCCGGCTACCGCCCGCTCCAATTGAAGGCGCCGCTGTTTTTCTGCCGCCACCGCGATCGTCTTCCGCGTCGTCCGCGCGGGTTCGCGGTAGCGCTTGCCAGCGTAGGTGAACTCGTACCACCACTGGGCGGACTCCTTCGTCTCGCCGGTCTTCGGGTCCCTGTACGTCGGACGGTAGACGCTCATCGTTTCTTCCCCCGTGTTCGTTGTGAAATTCGTGGCAAGGGCTGGCACACTATACTGAACCTCCTTCAGGATATACTAAACCCCCTTTGCATGTCAATCGTAGCGATTGAAGAAAGATGCTCAACCGGGTTATGCTTGAGGAGCGATGGCACGAAATACCCTTCCCGCAGAGGCGATCGAGTTTTTCCGATCGCACGGCGCCAAAGGCGGAAAACTCAGCGCAGCGGCGCGTATTGAGAAACTGACGCCCGAGCAGCGCAAGGAGATCGCATCCAAGGCCGCCAAGGCCCGATGGGCGAAAGTGAAGAAAAAGTCAGAAGCGAAGTAGCCCTCGCCTCGCCGGTCCCGGAACATTTCGCCGCCTGAATGTTCTGGGGATGCCAACTCGCGCTCAAGCCTGGCTACCTCGGCTTCGAACTGCTCGTACGTCTTGGGCGTTTTGGGGTCCGCGTCACTCACGGGATTGAAGTCCCATGATACTCGATCCGCGTGGACTAATCAATATCCAAGAGCCATATTCCACTAACTTTAC
>VFZX01000291.1 GCA_016871015.1 Acidobacteriota bacterium
GTCTACACTACATCGTGTTCTCCGGACACGCGTACTGAAAACACGGCGCTTGTCTTGACTGAAACCTCGAAAATCGCTGAAATCGATGGTCCAGTGACGAACTTGGGTTAGCACAGTTGGGCGCAGGGAGGTGAGCGAATCGTGTCGCACGCGATGGATAGAGGCTGTAAATCACATTGCCGGCATGCTACGGGAAACGCCAGTCCTCGCGCAATCCCTGCTGACCCACGCCAGAATACCAATCGCTGCTGGGATACGCTGCTCCTGATTTCGGCGCTCATCACCTTCTGTGTGTCGCCAAAGTACGCAACGCCCGTGTTGGACACGTACTGGCTGCCAAAAGACCCGGCCCAACCATCCCGTGGCGGCGGCTGAATGCTGCCGCCGTGCACCGAGGGTGAGGCGCGGGCAGAACTACTGTTTGGTCACACGTGGTGGCCGCCCGACGCAGGGGCAGCTTGACGGACCCACAACGCCGTGTCAAACAGCCCACCCATCTGCCTGCGAATGCGTGTCGATTGGTGGCGGTACGAGACACAAGGCGATTCGCGTTCGCATTGCGGCGGCTACCGAAGACCCGACGCGCTGACGATGCCTTCGCCCTCGCGGATCAGCACCAACCGGTTGGCGCCGACATTGCGGAACGTGTCGGTCTTGCCGGTAGGCCAGCGGACTTCTACCGCATCGGCCCGTTCGGCGCGGCCCAGGCCGAAGTGCAGGCGCAGGTCGTTCACCGAATAGTAGCTGCTCTGGCTTTGCACCTCCTGCGCCTGGACGCGTGAACCCCCGCCGCTGCGCACGCGCACGCGAGCGCCGATGGCCGTCCGGTTGGAGACGGTGCCCACAAGCTTGACCTTGAGCCAGTTGTTCGTGGAGGTGGAATCCGCGCGGATCAGCGAAGGCGGCTCGTTCATGTTCATGACCAGGATGTCCATGTCGCCATCGTTGTCGAAGTCGCCGAACGCGCAGCCGCGGCTGGAGTGGCGCGCGCTGAGCCCGGGACCGCAGGAAGCGGTGATGTGGTCAAACTTCCCGTTGCCGAGGTTGCGGAACAGGATGCGCGGACCGCGATAGGGGTAGTTGGGATTGGCCCGGTCCAACTCCGGGTACAGATGGCCGGTGACGTAAAAAAGATCCGGCCAGGTGTCGTTGTCGAAGTCCACCAGGCCGGCACCCCATTGGACGTAATTGGTCACCACGTGCAATCCTGCCGCCATGGAGCGTTCGGAGAAGTAGCCTTTGCCTTCGCTCCTATAGAGGGCCGGCATGTCGTCGGCAAACAGAGTCTTCACGATGTCGGGCAGGCCATCGCCATCGGTGTCGGCAAACGCCAGGCCCATGCCCGCTTGCTCACGGCCGTCCTCGCTATAGGCCACGCCGTGTTCGACGGCCACATCGGTGAACGTGCCGTTGCCGTTGTTGCGGTAGAGGATGCTGGGCGTGGAATCACAAGCCACGTAGATGTCGGGGAGGCCGTCGTCGTTGAAGTCGGTGACCGCCGCGGTCATGCCGTAGTAGCCACTTGGTTTGAGGATTCCCGCCGGGCGGCTGACTTCGGTGAATGTGCCGTCGCCGTTGTTGTGGTAGAGGATGTTACGGGCGCCTTTGAGACCACGCGGTCCACAGAAGACGGGAACGCCCTTCCAGGTGCAGTGGATGCCTTGACCGGGCAGCGGCAGCGACGCAAGGTCGATGTCGAGGTAGGTGGCAACGAATAGATCGAGCTTGCCGTCGCGATCGTAGTCAATGAAGGTGCATCCGGAGTGCCAGCCCTTGGGGTCGCCTCCGACACCCGCGCGCGCGGTCACGTCGGTGAAGGTGCCATCGCCGTTGTTTCGATAAAGGACGTTGGTGCCCCAGTACGTGATGAACAGATCGTCGAAGCCGTCGTTGTCGAAGTCGCCGATGCAAACCGCTTGCGCCCAGCCGGAGCGCGCCAGTCCGGCCTGGCGGGTGACGTCCGTGAACGTTCCGTCACGATTGTTGCGGTAGAGGTGATTCGTGGGTTCCCGGCCTTTTGGGAACCCCTCGAGGCGCGATCCATTCAACACCAGAATGTCGAGCCAGCCATCGTGGTCGTAGTCATAAAAGGCGACGCCGCAGCCGTTGGCCTCCACGATGTAGTTAACCTTGCCGACGCCGCCGTAGTAGACCACGTCCCGCAGCCCTGCCTGCCGCGCGACGTCGACAAATCGCACCGCGTAAGGATCGGGCGCTAACGGCAACCCGAGGTCCCCGGACGCCGCCGCGGCGAGCGCGCCAAGAAAGCGGCGCCGGCCTGTCATTGCGCCCGGCCCGCCGCCGTTGCGGTTTCTCGCAGTTTGCGCGTACGCTCGAGCAGCAGTTGCCGCGCGCTCTCTTCGTTCTTCTGGAAGAGACGGTTCTCACGCTCGGCCAAGTCCGGCCTTCCGATCTTGCGGTACAGCCGGGCGAGCACGTAACGCAGCCGGTTCATGGAGGGATCGAGTTCGAGCGCGCGCGCATAGGCGGCGATGGCCTTGGGGACGTCGCCCGTCAACTCCAGACCACGCGCGAGGTCGGCATGGGCGTCCGGGTCGGCCGGGTCATTCTTCAGCGCTTCTTCGATGAAGGGGATACCCTTGTCCGGCTGACGGAGGCCGATGTGAATGCGCCCGATGCGGATCCTGGCGGCGGTGGAGAGCGGGTTCAGTTCGAGTTCCTTCTGGCACAGCGCCAGCGCTTCCTGAAAGTTGGAGTTGGACACGTGGAAGTCGGCGAGCGCGATGCGGATTTCGGGGAGGCCAGGGTCGGCCTCCAGGGCGGCATTGTACTCGTCGAGAGCTTCCCGTTTACCCTGCGCGTCGAGATTGCGCGCACGGGCAAAACGGGTCCAGGCTGAGCTCGGGTGTTCGTCGGTAAGACGCTGGAAACTCTGGAATGACAGCAGCCGGCAGATCTCCCAGCGCAGCAGCAGCACCGGCGCGGATGCGGCCACCGAGGGAGGAAGCTTGATGCGGGCGGCGACGGCCTCGGCTTGAACCGCGTCGTCCCCGAGCAGCAGGACCGAGGCCAGCAGGTAGTCGCGAAGCCAGTCGCCGGGAGGCGGACGAAGCGTTTCGAGCACCTTGGCGGCGTTCGGCCAGCGCGAAGCGGCGATCAGGGCGGCGGCCTGCTTCCAAACGTCGCCCGCGGTGCCAGCAGCGGCAATGCGCCGGCTCAACTCCGTGTTGATCGCGGCATTGAACTGAGGCGCGGGGGGCAATGGAGCGATGACGGGCGGAAGACCTGCCAGTTCGGCGAGGTAGTCCACTTTGATACCGACGTCTGCCAGGTCGCGGCGGGGCAGGTCGCGCCGGTCCAATGACACTCCGGCTTCGGAGGGCAGCAGCCGGCGGTAGCGGTCAAAGGCGAGTTCGGCGGCGGCATCTAGCCCTAGGACCGCCAGCCAGCGGGCCAAAGGAAGGAACAAGGATGCGTTCAGCGGGTCGAGTTTAGCTGCTTCCAGATATTCCTTGGCCGCCACTTGATAGAACTGCTGTGCGTCGACGATTCTGGCGAGCATGGTGTGCTCATAGGTGGACTCGGGGAATCGTCTCGAGATCTCGTTGCCTAGCTGTTCGGACATGCGCAGATAGCAAATGCCGAGCAGGTGAAGAAAGTAGTCGGGATTGGTGGATAGCGACAACGCAAAGCGGAAGTACGGCGCTGCCTCCTGGTAACGGCGCAGGGCGTGCAGCGCGAGGCCCGAGTACATCGCGCTTTCCTGCGACGGGCTCGCTTGATGCGCGAATCGCAGATGCGGCAGTGCCCGGTCGGGCTTCCCGGCCAGCACATAGGAGGCGCCGAGGAACAAACGGGAGCCGGCCATCGCCGGGCGCAGCTTGATGCCGCGCTCGAAAGTGACGATCGCCTCGATGTAACGCCGGTCGAGAAACTGCACCAGGCCGAGATTTTGATAAACCTCCGGAATGGCGTCCGGGTACTTCCGCAGGATGGCGCTGTAGTTTTCGATGGCCACCGGGAAGTTACGGGACGCTTCAGCCTGCTTGGCGGCCTGGAACTTCTCTGAAACGAACTCCTCGCCGGCCGTGGACAGCGTACCGGGCTGAGCCGCGAGCGGCGCCGACGTCCACAACACAAGCATGAAGGTGCGTGCGGTCATCGCCGGCCCTTCGTGCCCTGCCCGCGGACCCTCACCCGAATGTAGTGATCGGTGAAGCGGGAGTGCAGCATTACCTGCTCACTGGGCATGTGGCAGGAGGCGCAGTCGCGCGTGGCCGCCGGGCAGGTGCGGCGCGGCTTGGAGTGGCATGCCAGGCATGCGCGGTCATTGTCAGCGGCGAGGGCGGATACGTTGGTATGAGGATCGTGGCAGCGGCTGCAGGCAAGGCCGTCGGTGGACTCGTTGTAACAGCGGCTGAGCACTAGGCGCTGCGAAGGGAATCGCACGGTGTTCGGATCACGCTCGATCCGCGCAAGCAGCGCCACGTCCGTGTCAGCGGGCGTGCGTCCGTGGCAGACGCCGCACATGCTCACCTGCGAGGCTGCGTCCAGCCGGCCCGGATGGAGAATCCGGCGCTGTCCCGCTGCGTCGGGTGGCTTTCCGGCACTGCCCATCAGGCGGATGTGCTCGGCGCCGGGACCATGGCAGCGCTCGCAGCGGATGCCCATCTCGTGGCGTGCCGGGGCCGGTTGTCCGGGCGTGTATCCGGTCGTGTGGCATCCAAAACAATCCTGCGCCTCCTTTTCGGTGAGAGTGCGTCCGAGGCTTTCGGCGAATGAACGCGGTTCGCGCTGGCCTGCGCCGGTGGTGACGCCGAAGCCACCGTTGGAGTACCAGCTCAGACGGCTTTCCACCATCGCGCCGCCGGATTGTGCGCGGCCGAGCGGTGTAATTCCCTTCTTGCCGCTGCCGAATGCCCACTCGAGGACGAGCGATTGGCTGCCGGCGTCTTTTTCAGTTTTGAGTACGGGACCGGGTTCCAGGGTGAGCGTGGCGCCGGAAGAACGGTCGTGATGCGAGTACGGGAGGCCCTGATTGAACTCGGCGATTTCGGCGGGCGGACGTAGTGACCGGGCGTGGTTGCTCACTTCCTGGCGGCGGTACAAGTCCGCGTGGCAACCCGCGCAACTCCGTGAACCGGCCCACGCCGATGCTTGCGGCCAAGGGCGTTCCGGCGTCCAGCCGGCCGGAGACTGCGGGAACAGAAGCAGCGGCGAAGCGGCCAGCGCGCCGAGATGCAAGGAAGGCTTCACGGTTTTACGATCCCCCGGCCTTCCACTACGGTCAGGAACTGGCCCGCCTTCACTCCGGCGATCATGTCCTTGGATCCGGCGTACGGCCATTGGATCTCGATGCGATCCGCGGCGGCCGCCGGTCCCAGACCGAAGTGCAGGCGCAGGTCGCTCTGCGAAAGAAACGACGAGCCGGACCGGACTTCCTGAACCTGCGAGCGCCCTCCGGCGGAGACGGTGACCCGTGCTCCAATCGCGCTTCGATTCGACTTGACGCCCACCAGAAGCAGCGAAAGGAAGTTGGCCGTACCGGCTGCCGCTGCTCCGCTATTGCGAAGCAGGCTGGGCGCCTCGTTCATATTGTTGAGGAACAGATCGACGAAGCCGTCGTTGTCGAAGTCGCCGGCAGCCAGTCCACGTCCGGCATGGCGCGCCAACACCGCGGGACCGCCTTGTGCACTCACATCCGCGAATCGCTTGCCGTCCACGTTGCGGTAGAGGATAGACCGCTGCCGGTAAGGTTGATCCGGGAGGCGGGCTTCGAGTTCCGGATAGACATGGCCGTTCACCATGAAGATGTCGGGGCGACTGTCGTTGTCGAAGTCGAAAAACACCGCGCCCCAGCCCATGAACATGGTGTTGCGGCCGGCGCCGGAGGAATGCACCACGTCTTCGAACGCGCCGTCGCCGAGGTTGCGGTAGATATTCGGTGTGTCATCAATGAAGTTCGTCTTGACGATGTCAAGGTGGCCGTCGCCGTCCATGTCGCCCGCCGCCGAGCCCATGCCGGCCTGTTCGCGGCCGTCTTCCCGATAGGCGACGCTGGCTTCCACGGCGACATCGGTGAACGTGCCGTTGCGGTTGTTGCGGTAGAGAATGCTGGGCTTGGAATCCACGGCCACGTAAATGTCGGTCCATCCATCGCGGTTGAAATCGAGCGGGGTTACCGAGAGCGAGTAGCGGTCCTTCACGGCGGCGATGCCGGAAGACTCGGATACTTCGCGGAAGCGGCCGTTTCCCTCGTTGTGAAATAGCTGGTTGGTTTCGCCGGGCAGGCCCATGGGGCCGCACAACACGTCCACGCCTTTCCACTTGCAGTTGGGCGACGTGCCTGGCAGCGGAATGGCGGCCTTATCGAACACGACGTAGTTGGCGATGAACAGATCGAGCCGCCCGTCACGATCATAGTCAACGAAGGCGCAACCGGTGGACCAGCGCGTGTTGTGAGGGAGGCCGGCCTGCGTGGCAACCTCCTGGAAGCGGCCTTCCGGCGAGTTTCTGTAGAGGCGGTTGCCGCCGTAGTAGGTCACCAGAAGATCGGTGTGTCCATCGTTGTCATAGTCTCCGGCGCAAACGCCCTGACCCCAGCCGGATCCATCCATCCCGGCCTGGCGCGTCACATCCACGAACGAACCATCTCCCCTGTTGCGGTACAGACGGTGGGTGGGCGTTTGCCCGTCCGCGAAACCTTCCAGGCGGCTGGCGGTGACGAAGAAAGCGTCGAGCAGACCGTCGTTGTTGTAGTCGATCAGCGCGACTCCGTTGCCGATGCTCTCGAGGATGTACTTCTTGTTCGTGTCACTGCCGCAGAAGGACACGCCCGTGAGTCCCACCTTCGCTGCTACGTCCACGAATATCGCTCGTGACTGTCCGGAGGCGGCGGCAAGAACGGCCAGCGCAGCCGCGGACACCCATTGAGCGATGCGGGCGAACGTCACCACTCCATTCTGAACTTTAATCGCACGGTGCGAGGGCCGAACGGTTGTGACGGGATAATCTCGCCGAAGTTCGGCGCAGTGACCGGCTGGCCGTTCCCGCTACTCTCCCAGGTATGCCGGTTGAAGAGATTGAAGGCTTCGGCCCCGAAGCGGAACCGGAGCGATTCGCGAATGGTGAACGACTTGAAGATCGTCAGCGTCTCATCCATGCGGCCGCACTGCCGGGCCTTCGGATCGATGCGCGGAGTATTGCCGATCGCATAGTCCCCCGAAGGAATAAACGCCAAGGGCCGGCCGGTGCGGGCTGCCTGGGCTGCGTTACCGGCGTTATAGATGTAGTTCCGCGCGGGGTTGCCGAACTCGATGTCGCGGCATGCGATGTTGCTCCGTGCGGGCACGCCGGCGGCGCGGTTGGCTCGCGATGAAATGGTGGGGATACCCGTATTGAACGAGCCGGCAAAGGCAGCCGGCCAACCTGATTGGTATTGCTGGATGCCAGTAACATTCCAACCGCCCACGGCCAAGTCGGCCACTCGCCCCTTGTTGAGGAACTTCTTGCCTTTGCCGAACGGCAGATCATACGAGTAACTCAGCACCAGCCTCTGCGGAATGTCGAAGCGATACAGTCCCTTGTCCAGTTTGCGGTTGTTTGGAATTGTCGGAAAGGCGCCGAACGCGCCGGGGGCCCACTGACTGTCGGTGATGAACTTCGAGGCCGTATAGTTCGCCAGGAAGGACAGGCCGCCAGCAAAGCGTTTTTGGGCTTTGATCATCACCGCGTGATAGGTGCTCGACGTGCCGTTGGTGGCGTTCTCGGCCACGCTCTGGTATTGCGGGAAGGGCCTCAGAGCCTGGAAGAGCGGCAGGTTCTGATTGAAGCCCGGAAAGGGAAGGGCGAATCCCCGCCCTTGCACGCGTGGGTCATTGAACGGCAGGTCGAGCAGAGGACCGAGGTTCCAATACTGCTCGGGAAGGAAGTTCAGCTCCAGCCGGTCCGTACCGTTCTTCATGTTGTTGGCGACGTAGGCGACATCGAACAACAGACCGCGGGGCAGTTCGCGTTGAATGCTGAGGCTCCACATGTACGAGGAAGGCGCGCGAGCGACGCCGTTGGGGTCCTGAGCCTGCATGAGTTGTCCGTTCCGAAAACTGGGATCGGTGTTGGGGACCGTGCCCAGCACGTTCTGCGGGAACGGCTGATCCCAGTTGTAGTAGAGCCCGAAGCGGTTCGCCGGAATCAGCGGTTCGCCGGAGGCCTGGAAGCCGGTGCGCTCGGCGAAGTTGACGTTCGTGTTCTGGATGCCGTGGTAGAGAATCCCGGCGAACGCACGGACGACGGTCTTCTGGTCAACCTGGTAGGCGAGTCCGAAACGTGGGCCGAAGTTCTTGTAGTGGGTTCTGCCCGAGGAATTGGATCCCGTGCGGCCGGGTCCAACGCCGTGATAGAGGATCGCGCCTGGACGGCCGCCTGCTTGCGGATTTGACGTGTTGATGTCGAACCGGGAGAACTGGCCGTTCACCTCGTAGTAGGGCATGTTGACGTCCCATCGCAGCCCGAGGTTCAAGGTCAGCCGGCGGCTGATCCGCCAGTCGTCTTGCAGAAATCCGGCGAAGTAAGCCTGGCGCAGGCCGAGGATGACGGGTGAGGCGGCGTGGGCGACCTTCGGAAGGCCGAGGTAGAAGTCGGCCCAGGAGTTGCCACCCGTGTTGTCGGTCTGCGATGTCGCGTTCTGTCCGACTGGCGACACCGATGGGCGCGGGTTGAGTCCCCCGAAATTGAAGGCTCCCGCGGCGTTGGTCACCGTTCCGGACCGGCTGTTGTTGTTGACGTTGAACTTCAGGTATTCGACGCCCCACTTGAAGGTGTGCGCGCGGCGCGCGTAGACCATCGAGTAGTTGATGGTGGTGTTGGTTGTCGCGGTGAAATCGGCCAAATTGAAGCACAGATTGAACCCGCCTTCCTGGGCGCGGTTGATCTCGATCCGGGGGCAATTGCCGTCGAAGAATCCGGTCAGCCCGGCGGTTGCGCCGAGGTTCTGGCCGAAGTTGCGCGCACGGATAGAAGCGACCGACCGCGTTACGCCCACCAACAATTGATGCGAGAGAGTGGTGCTGAAATTCCTGCTCCAGTCGAGCCGGTAGCGGTTGAAAATCTGCGTGTTGGCATTGCCGAATGCCTCGCCGAGAACATCGGAGGTGAGGCTCTTCGGGCGGCTGGCCTGGATGTAGCCGCTGATCCGGTCATTCGCGCTAATGTACTGATCGCCTTTGACAGCCAGCAGCCATTGGGTGCGGGATTCCGGAGGAAGCGACCCCACGAAGTTGTTGATCGAACCCGGCCTGGTGGGAGTGGGAATCCGGTCGAGAAAGAACCTGGAGACTCTGCTCAAGCGAGCCTGCGGAATCTGATTTCCAGGGAACTGCATGGATCGAACGTTACCTGCGGCGTCGCGCGTCTGGTTCAGCACGTCGTAGATGGGGAGCACGTCGGAAGCTGAGAAGTCTCCGCGCCGCATCGCTTCGGTGGCCACCGTGGTAATGCCGGTTGCGCCGCCAGCGGACGCCGTGCGGATATCGGAGTAGTCGGCGAAGAAGAACGTCCGGTTTTTGCCGTTGTAGAGCTTGGGAATCCAGACCGGCCCGCCGGCCGCGACCCCGTAGTAGTGTCCGGAGCCCGTTGGCCTTCGGGCCGCCTGCCAAGGCCGCGCATTGTATTTCTGGTTGTCGTAGTATTCGTACGCCGCGCCATGGAAGTCGTTGGTCCCCGAACGGGTGGCGAAGGAAATGGTCGGGCCGCCGGTTCGTCCGTATTCGGCGGGCACGGAATTGAGCATCGCCTTGAACTCGCCGATCATCTCGACGGAAGGCAGCGCGGGGTTGCCAAAGTCGCCTTGCGAGGTAATGGCCACATCCGGCGACTGCCCGTCGAGCAGGATGTTGTTGGAGCCATAGCGGCCGCCCGCAAGAGTCGTCTGGTTGGAAGGCTGGAAGCCGGGTACCGTTTGGAGGTAGGCGAGCGGATTGCGCCGGTTGACCACTGGCAGGTCATCTTTCAGCTTCTGCTCGACGTTGGTACCCACCGACGACGTGGTGGTTTCGAGAATGACGGGGCTTGCCTGGACCTGCACTTCCTGGGTCTGCGATTCGACACTGAGCGAGACGTTCACGGTCGACGTCGTCGCGGTGGCCACACCGACGCCGTTGATTGAGTAGGTCCGGAAGCCGGCCGCGTTCACTTTGATGGTGTACTGGCCATATGGCAAATAGAGAACACTGTAGTAGCCGGCCTGATTGCTGGTGGCCTCGAACTTGGCGTTGGTTTCGGCGTTGACAACCTCCACCTTGGCATCTGGAACGACTGCGCCGGTGGCGTCAGTGATCGTTCCGACGATTGTGCCGCGCTGTGTTTGAGCGAAGAGGCAAAGCGGGAACGCCAATGTCGCGCTGAGCCTGAATCGAGATGGCATGCGGGATCCTCCCTGGACCGTCAAGGACACGTTTATATCAAAAGGGCTGGTGCATGTCAATCGATCATCCAAAAGTGTCGGCGCAAAGTGAGAAGTTCCGGTTTGCGCAAAGTAGAAAGTTCCTCTTGACGCGAATCTGGAAGGATGGAACGAATCTCGATGAGCCAGGAACAAAGGGACCGGCTGGAGACCTTG
>VFZX01000292.1 GCA_016871015.1 Acidobacteriota bacterium
CACACCCAAAGGTGAACGAAATTACTCCTGATTATCGTAGCCGGCCGTTGACAGATCCGAGGCGCCCGCTTCCAGGGCCGCCGTCTCATCCATTCCGGCTCAACGGTCAACCGGCATCAACCGCTTCAAGATCTCCACGATCTCAAACACCGCCTCGTTCCGGACCGAGGACGCCCGCCGCTGGATTTCCTCGAACCGGCCCGGCTCGATCAACTCCCGGACCGCTCCCACGATCCCGGTCCGGAAGTCCTGCACTACCAGCCCCACGCCCTGCTCTCTCACCCAATCCGCGTTGTAGCGTTCTTGGGGCATGGTCCACGAGTTGCACTCGACGATCACCGGCAGCTTCATCGCCAGGGCCTCGGTGATGCTGCCCGGCCCCGGCTTGCCGATCATAAAATCGGCGATCTGCATGAAGTAGGGGACATCCGGCGTGAACCCCTGCATGTGGACCGGCGTCTTGCCCTGTCCGATCCCGGCGAGCTTGCGGCCCAGGTCCTGGTTGCGCCCGTACATCAGGATCAACTGGATCTTCAGCCCGCTGTCCCGAAGCTGCCGCGCGATCTCCACCATCACCGCGGATCCCTCACCCCCAAACAGGACCAACGCGGTGGGCAGATCGGGGCGGAGTCCAAGCTTGATGCGCTCCGCCGCACGGTCCACCGGCTTGATTCCGTAGAAAGTGGGCCGGAGAATCATGCCGGACACGCGGAAGACATGCTCGCGCGGATGGCCGAAGGCGAATGCCTGCTCCACCGCCTTGTCCGTGCCGCACACGAGGTACTGATCCTGGGGCTCGATCCAGACTCGCGGCGGGATGTCGGCGAAATCGGTGAGGACCGTAACGAACGGCGTCTGTGCCGATACTTGGCGGAGCCCGGCGAGCAACGCGCGGTTGAAGTGCGGAATCAGTGAGACGGCCAGGTCCGGCGGATCCTGCTTCCAGAAATGCTCGAGCATTGCCACCTGCCGCCCGTGCGTGAGCGAAATCAACCCATGCATGAGCTTCATCGGATACTCGATGCCCCAGGTCCAGCCCTTCTTGAGCAGGAGGTTGTACCAGTCTTCGAGACCCTTCCCGGTGATCTTCTTGTACCAGTCCACCGAGGCCAGCACATGATTCAGGTTGACGGTCCGGACGCGCCAATCTGGAGATTGTTGATCAAGCACCGCCTTTAAGGCGGTGGCCGCCGACTTGTGTCCTCCTCCGGCCTCGACGTAGAACAGGTCCACCTTGCGGGCAGCCATCTCCGCTTATTCTCGCATCAACGGTAGTCTACGGCGCGAGCGGGGACTTTCTCCGGCGCGTCGCTTGCTCGAACGCATATCCGAGCTCGATCAGACGCGGCTCGCTGCAGGCGAGTCCGCTGAAGCTGACGCCGAACGGTACGGGCTTCGGATCGAATCCGGGTGGAAACGCTCCGCCGCCGCTGTTCGGCACCATCCCGAACGGAACAATTACCGTCGGATAGCCGGGCACCGCGGCGATCGAATAGCCGTTCGAGCCGGGGAACAGAATCGCATCGAGACTGTGGAGCTTCATCACCTCGTCGATTCCGTGGGCGCCCGCGAGCTTCAGGTCCCGCGCCCGGTCCGTTTCATAGCGGGCTTTGTCCGCCGCGAGGTCAACCTCGTCCGAAATGTCGAGGCGCGATTGCCCGAACCGGATCGCACCCATCTTGCCGTGCGCCACATTCCATTGGCGGAGCTCGGTGAGGGTCCGCACTGGCGCGCCCGGACCTAACGACATCAGCCACTGATTGAAGTCGCGTTTCATGCCGTACTTGAACACGATGGAACAACCGGCATCGCCGCCCTTGCCTTGTCCCGCGCCGGCGCATTGGTTGACCGTCAGGACGTTGTTGGCGGGATCGGGATCGATGATACTCGGAATGTCCGCTGGGTCGACGATGACCGCTCCTTGTTGCTTGAGGATCCCGATGGCTTCTGCCATCACCTTCGTCTCGGCGTCGTTGAGTCCGCCGCGCGGAGGTGCGAGCGGGCTGTAGAAGTACGCCCGCGGGATGCCGATCCGCGCGCCGCGGAGCGCACCGGCCTTGAGGAACCTGGTATAGTCGCGGCCTGGCGGAGGCGTGCATCGCGTGGTGGCCGGGTCCTTCGGATCGGGTTGAGGGCTTTCGAGCGCTCCTAGCAGGATCGCGGCGTCGGCAACCCACTTCGCCATCGGCCCGGCGGTGTCCTGGTCGGCGGTGATGGGGATCACCCCGTAGCGGCTGATGCGGCCGACGGTGGGTTTGATCGCCGCGAGCATGTTCTGGTTCGAGGGTCCGAGGATCGATCCTGAGGTCTCGGTGCCGGCATTGGCGGCCCAGAAGTTGGCCGAAGTTCCAATGCCTGAGCTCGACCCCCCGGGATTGTGCACGGGACGCCCGTCGCTTACCCGCTCACGTGGGTCCATCCGTGGATCCCAGGGGCTGAAGCTGAAGCCTGCCACCGCGTTGTAGCCGCTCACCATGGGGGTAGGCGAGCCCGCGGTCCAGTTGGCGAGCTCGGTGAGCGTGGTCTTGGCGATGAGGATGGCGCCTGCTTCGCGGAGGTTGCGGGTGAGCGTCGCGTCGTAGGGGGGCAGGTATCCGGCAAAGGCGAGGGCGCCCCCGGTGGTCGGCATGTCCACGGTGTGGATGTTGTCCTTAAGGGCGATCGGGACTCCATGGAGCGGCCCCCGGACCCGGCCGCGGGCCCGTTCTCGGTCCAGGCGGTCCGCCTCGTCCAAGGCCTTGGGATTGACGCTGATCACGGCGTTGAGTTGATCCTCATACGTAGCGATGCGAATGAGGTATTGTTCCACAAGTTGCCGGGAAGTGACCTGCTTTTTGCGGAGCGCGGTCTGCATATTGGCGATGGTCGCTTCAACGACGGTGAAGCGGGTGGCGGCAGTGAGGAGGGCCGGTAGGAGGGGAATGAGCAGCGTACGCATCTGCTGGAATTGTATCATGCTTTGGATTCAGCCAGTTGCGATTCTTATGATGTCAGAAATTCATGAAAAACTGCATTCTATGTGTAGAAATTCATGATTCTCTGCATGGCTTGTGTACGATTTCATGATTCCGTGCTACACTGAACCCGTGGCCGAGTTCCGCCGCGCCGCCAATCTTGGTGCCTGGATTCAGGTCAGTTCCCTGTTCCTGGTTGGACCGCGCCAGACCGGCAAGACGACGCTGCTTCGCCAGGCCTTTCCGAAGGCCAAGTACTACAATCTCCTCCAGGCGACCGTCGTACGGGAAGTCTCCCGCCGGCCGGAAATGATCCGGCAACGCCGCCGGCCAGGTGAGAACGTAATCATCATTGACGAGATCCAGCGGCTGCCAGCGCTGCTCGACGAGGTCCAGTTGATGATCGACTCCGACCGCAACCTGCGGTTCATTCTCACCGGGTCAAGTTTGCGGTCGCTCCGCCGCGGGGGCGTGAATCTGCTTGGTGGCAGGGCTGCTGAGGCGCGTCTGCATCCGCTCATGTCGTGCGAGATCGGACCGGAGCGCTTCCTTGAGCGTCTCAATCTCGGCAGTCTGCCGTTCGTCCTCAACTCGGCCAGTCCGCAACAGATGCTCGAACAGTACGTCGGCATTTACCTGCGCGAGGAGGTAATCGCGGAGGGTGCGATCCGGCAAGTGGAGCCGTTCTCCCGCTTCCTGAACGTCGCGGCGCTGGCCAACGGAGAGCAGATCAACTACACGAAGATGGGAGCGGACTGCCAGGTTTCGCCGCGCACAATCCGCGAGTACGTGCAGATCCTGGATGACACCCTGGTGGCAAGGGAACTTCCGGCGTTCACCGGAACCAAGGCCCGGAAACCGGTGACGTCGGCCAAGCTCTACCTGTTCGACGTTGGAGTGGCGAACATCCTGATGGGCCGCGGCCGCGTCGAACCCGGCACCGAAGGCTTTGGCCGCGCGCTGGAGCACCAGATCTTTCTCGAGTTGCGCGCATTCCTGGATTACACGCTTCAACCGCTCCCGCTCACCTACTGGCGCAGCACGTCGCAATTCGAAGTCGACTTCCTGCTCGATGGCCGGATCGCGATCGAGTCAAAGGGCAAGGAATATGTTACGAAGCGTGACTATAAGGGGCTGCTCGCCCTGGCCGAGGAGATCCCGCTCGAGCGCAAGATCATCGTCTGCGCTGAGTCGGAGTGGAGGATGTCGGATGAAGGCGTCGAGGTTATGCCGATGGAGGAGTTCTTCCGTGAGCTTTGGAAGGGGTCCATCCTCCCGATTCCGGAGAACTCCCGGCCATACATGAATCCGGAGCTGTTCCCCGCGCTACCATTGGACGTTACGGGAACCTCTCATGCGCAGACTCATTCCGCTCCTGTTCACCCCCGTTCTGTTGGCTGAGAACGGCGCAGAACGGTTCCACGAATGGATGGGCGCAAAAGGTTGGCTCAGCCGCTGATCACCGCTGTCTGCCTGCTGCGCGCGGTCAACCTCGGCGGGCGCAACATGATTCGCATGGAGGCGTTGCGTGAGCTGTGCACGGGACTCGGGTTCCAAGGTGTGGCCACGTTCATTCAGTCGGGCAACGTTGTGTTTCAAACAAAACCGCGCGATCTCGTGAAGGCGGCCTCGCGGATTGAGGACGAGATCGAATTCCGGTTCGGATTCCGCACCGATGCAATGGTCCGCACCGCAGACGAGCTGCAGAGCGCGGTCGAGGCGAATCCGTTCGAGCCGGGCTTGGATCCCCGGAAGCTGCTGGTCTTTTTCCTGAAGTCGGCGCCCGGCGCGCGGGCGATCGAGGAGTTGCTGGCGGTGGATTCGGGTGAGGACCGGGTTCACGTGCGGGGCCGCGAGATGCATGTCTACTTTCCTGGCGGGCTGGCGCGCCCCCAGTTCTCGCTTGCCAGGGCGGAACGGATCCTCGGGACCACCGGAACGGGACGCAACTGGAGCAGCGTGAACCGGCTGTTGGCGCTGGCTCAGGAATAATCGCCGCCGCAGCGGGCATCTTGGCGGTGAAACCAAGCCAAGGAGATTATTCATGATTCCCCGCACAATGGCCGCGGCCGCCATTCTCTTCGCCGTATCCGCATCCGGCGCACCGGTCGCCGAAAAGCAGACACTCACGATCCAGGGCGCGCGCAAGGTTATTCATGCCGCTGTATCACAGGCCCTGCGGAACAACGCAGGCGGCGTGATTGCCGTGGTCGACGACGGCGGCAACCTGATGGCGCTGGAGCGGCTCGACGGAACCTTTGCCGCCGGGGCCAACATCGCGATCGGCAAGGCGCGGACAGCCGCCTTGTTCCAGCGTCCGACCAAGTTCTTCGAGGACGTGATTGCCAAGGGCCGCACTTCGATGGTCGCGCTGCCGGACTTCACGCCGCTGCAGGGCGGGGTGCCGGTGGTGATGGGCGGACGGGTGGTTGGCGCGATCGGCGTGAGTGGCGCCAATAGTGCCGCACAGGACGAAGAGTTCGCGATGGCCGGGGCCTCCGCGCTAAACGAAACGGCGCACGCCACGTACTTTGACGCGCGGAAGGTCGACGACGCCTTTGCCAAGGGCGCGGTCCTGTTCGACGACGGTGAGAAGTACATGGTCCACGCCAGCCGGCGCGACAAGCCGGGGATGGCGGAAATCCATATCAATGATGCCGATGTCGTCCGTGTCCTCAGGGGTACGGCGGCGCTGGTCACTGGCGGGCGCGCCACCGGGTTGAAGCAGACGGGACCGGACGAGTTCCGCGGTGACGCCATTGAGGGCGGGGAAGAGCGGGAGATTCGTGAAGGCGACGTGATCGTGATCCCGGCCGGCACTCCGCACTGGTTCAAGCGGGTCACCGATCCGTTCCTGTATTACGTGGTGAAGGCGAGGTAGATCCATGAAGCGCACACTTCTCGCGGCACTGGCTGGACTGGTGCTCGCTTTGGGCGCGACGGTCGAACTCAAGCCCGCCGCCGAAATCGATCTCACCACCAAGCAAGGCGTGGCGGCGGTCAAGGGCCAGTGGCGCTATTCCGACGCGCGAATCACGGACACCGAGTTCCGGGGCAAGACGTACGATATCGCGCCCCGGGGCGGAGCGCTGGAGTTCGATGACTCGGGGTGGGAAGCGATCGAGCCCGGCTCCCTGCCGGAAAAGCGCGGCAACGGACGGTTGAGCTTTAACTGGTACCGGATCCGTGTGACAGTCCCGGAATCAGTGGGTGGATTCTCCACTGCCGGATCAACCGCGATGTTTGAGATCTCGGTCGACGACTACGCGGAAGTGTGGGTGGACGGCGAACTGACGCGTGCGGCGGGTCAGAAGGGCGGCTCGGTGGTGGCGGGCTGGAACGCGCCGAATCAGCTTGTGGTTGGGCGCAATGTGCGTCCCGGCCAGCAGATTCAACTGGCGATCTTCGGGATCAATGGTCCGATCTCGAATCCGCCCACCAACTTCATATTCGTGCGCCTGGCGAAGCTGTCGTTCCATCGTGCGGCGCCGGGTCCGGTGGCGATCCAGCCCGCCGAGGTCAACGTGGATGTGACTCGCAAGGATCCCCGGATCGATGCGATTATCTCGCGAAATCCGAAGATCTACAAGCTGGCGGAAGGGTTTCAATTCACCGAGGGGCCGGTGTGGGTTCCGGGATCTCCGGGCCACCTGCTGTTCAGTGATCCGAACGCGAACACCATCTACAAGTACGTCCCAGGGCCGGACAACCAGGCGGGTGAGCTCTCGGTGTTCCGCAATCCGAGCGGATATTCAGGGGCGGACATCGGCGAGTACCGGCAGCCCGGATCCAATGGGCTCGCGCTGGATCCTCAAGGCCGGCTCACCATCAACGAACATGGCAACCGGCGCGTGAGCCGGCTGGAGCGGGACGGCTCGGTCACTGTGCTGGCGGACCGGTTCGAAGGCAAACGGCTGAACAGCCCGAACGATCTGGTGTACCGGTCCGACGGCGCGCTGTTCTTCACCGATCCTCCGTTCGGCTTGCCCAAGTTCGGCGAGGATCCGCGCAAGGAGACCCCGTTCAACGGGATCTACTCATTCGTGGACGGGCGGCTCCGGCTGTTGTCCAAGGAACTGAGCGGCCCCAATGGAATCGCATTTTCTCCCGACGAGAAGTTCCTCTACGTGGGCAACTGGGACGACAACCGGAAGGTTGTGTTGCGCTATCCGGTGAATCCCGATGGGACGGCTGGTGAAGGCAAGCTGTTCATCGACATGACGTCGACGGCGGGCGAGGACGCGATCGATGGAATCAAGGTGGACCGGGCGGGCAACGTTTACGTCTCGGGTCCGGGCGGCTTGTGGATCGTCGCCCCGGATGGGACGCACCTGGGCACGGTGATCGCGCCCAAGCATCCGCACAACTTCGCGTGGGCGGAAGACGGCAAGAGCCTCTACCTGTGCGCCCGAAGCGGACTCTACCGCCTCAAGCCATAGTCAGCACCGGCATGCGGCGGCGGCGAACTGGCGGGCATAGACTTCAGCTCGAATCACGCACCAAGGTTCGAAGCATAGGAACTGCTATCGCAACAGCCGCAAGTGTCCAAGGTGGTTGCGCCCATGCCAGGAATACATTTGGAGCGCGGTGGCCAGATCGTGTGTGCCGGTGACGGGATGGATAAAAGTCCGCGACCACTGCTCGGGCGCCAAGTGCCCCATCAACAGCGCCCAACGGTGGTGAACCGCGGTGAGCAGGTCGAGCGAGATCTCCACCGGAGAATTGCAGGCGTCGTAGAGTTCGGCCCACTTCTCCTCGGCGTACGGCTTGATGATCGGGTTGTCCTCGGTGAGCGCGAGCCGGAAGCGGCAGTAGGCGTTCATGTGGCTGTCGGCGACATGGTGGACCACCTGCCGTCCGGTCCAGCCACCGGGGCGGTAGTGGCGGTCGAGCCCGCCTTGAGGAAGGCTCTGTACCGCTTCACGCATCAGCCTGGGCAGGTTTTCGATATCACTGATCCAGCCGCCGAACTCCTCCGCTCCGGGATCGGTAACCACCGTGAACGGACCCTCGGGATACTGCAACTCGACCATGAGAGCCCCCTTCATCACTTCGTTTTCCGGCTTGAGTACTTGTTGAGCAGTCCATGCAGCCGGGCTGCTGTCGCGGGGACCGCGCGGTCCGACATCACGACGTCCTGATTGGCGAGCTTGCTACCATACAGCTCGTTGTTGGCGTCCTGGTCTCCGCGAAGTGTGGCGCCTTGGAGGGAGACGCCGGCGAACAGGCCCCGGGCCCGCGACCAGGCAAGGATCTCCGCGGTCATCAGAGCGTCGGTTTCGGCGGTGGCGGTCCGGCCGACCGGTCCGGCGGCAGCACTCGCGTCTCCACCGATCGTGAACTTGCTGGTGAGCAGCCGCTTGGCACCGCGCTCATTCATCACGAGCATGACGACATCGGTCTCCGATCCGCCGATCTGGAATCCGAAGCTGCCGCCCTCAACGCGGACGCCGCCAGGAGCGCCCCAGCCCACGCCGCCGGACTTGCGGCAGGAAACGAATCCGCGGCCGTACTTGGCGCCGACGATGAAGGCTCCTTTTTTGAGCCCGGGCACGATCACCAGGCACTCGGCGCGGTCGAGCAAACGCTGGGGGATGGCGCGGTCGGCGACGTCCATGATCTCCTGAAGCACCTGGGCGCTGGAGTCGAGCCGTTTGGCAGTATCGTTCTGAGCGACAACGGCAATGGCTGCCGCGGCGAACACGGAAACAATTCGAAACAACATTGTTTCCATTATCGCGAAAACACAAAGCCCCGGAGGGACGGCCTCCGGGGCTTTGCGGCTGTTGCGGGGTTCCGCTACTGAAGGTTAAAGACTGCGGAGCCTCCCTGGCTTCCGGACTCGTTGTTCCAGATGCCCCATCCGGTGTTGGAATTCGCTGTACACGCGGTACCGGTCGTACAGGCGCGGACACGGCCGACCCAATTGCCGGGCGCAAGCGTCCTGCTGACCGAAGTCGCCGTGGTGACGCCCGTCTCGCCCGCTGTGCCGTTGCCGAACTCGAACTGGTAGTTGCGGTTGTAGTTGCCGTCCGCGTCTGGGAGGCCGCTCCAGCCGAGCACCTTGGCTCCCGCCGGTGAGCTGGAGAAGGTCGTCGGAGTCACGTTATGAACCGCGTTTGGAATCGCGCCCCTGGCAATGAAGCTCTTGGCCGGACCCGTCCGGGGCGCGCCGCCGGCCACGGGAATCGCGATCACGAGCACGTCGTAGCGTGTGAACGGATTGAAGAACGCGGCGTAGAAGTTGTTCGTCGTCTGAACGTCCAGAGCGGCGGAATTCAGGTTGAAGTTCTGCACGAAAAGGCGGTAGACGAAGTTGCCCTGGCCGTTGTCGCCGGCGACACGGTTCCAAGTGAAGGTCACGATGGGGGCGTTGGCGCCAGAGTCGACGGCGATGCCGCTGATTGGGTCGCCGAGGCTGGGGACGTTGGGATTGCCGAAGTTGGGCGTGATCTGCGCCGCCGAACTGAACGGACCGCAGCCATCGCCATTACACCCGCGGACAATGACGTCGGCATTGCCATTCGGGACCTGGAAGGAGGACGAGTTGGTGCCGACCGATGTGCCCGCGACGGTCAGTGCGCCGCCTCCGGGACCCTGTCCCTGCTGGATCACGTGGATGAAGTAGAAGTCGGCTCCGGCCAGCGCGTTCCAGTTGCAGTTGAGCCGGTTCACCCCCGCGTCGTTCACAACGGCGCAGGTCAAGCCGGTGACAGCTCCGGTTGGCGGCGGCGGGAGTTGGACGACGAAGTTCGAGATGCCTGGCAATCCACAGCCCGAATTGTTGCAGGCGCGGATCTCCATGCGGTAGGTCCCGCTCACGTAGGTGTAGATCGCGTTGGTGTCGCCGCCGATGACCGACACACGGAGATCGAGAGAGCTCGTGCTGCCAGTGATCTTGTAGATCCGCAAGTCGTAGGACGTGGCGCCGCCGACCGCGCTCCACTGGAAGTTGATGATCGACGAGGTGATAGTTGATCCCTCAACCGGATTGGCGATCGTCGGGATGCCCAGGTTGTTCGCGGTGTTGACCATCCGGAAATTGCGGGAGCAGTATGCGCTGCAGTTGGAGTTGCCTCCGCCGAAACAGGCACGGATGCGCCCGGCATAAAAACCGGAAGTCAGCGCCAGGGTCCGCGTGGTGAGGGTCGTGCTGATCAGTGTCACCTGCGTCTGGGTGTCGCGGTTGTCTACCTTCAACTCATAGCTGGTGGCGCCGGGTACGGAATTCCAGCTAAAAGTGACGGTATCAGCGTTGATCTGCTGATCGGTAACTGGAGTGATGAATTCGGGGCCCGGATTCACCGCACCACCTGGCGTGATCTTGCCGATGGTGGCATCTGTCACCGTATTAGAGCTCTGGAATGTCCGGGTCGAGCCGATCACCGGAACGTCCCAAGAATTGGTAAAGCCTGTGAACCAGACGTTGCCGTTCGCATCCACGGAAACTCCGCGCAACTGTTCCGAGTTGGAACCGCCGATCACGCCGAGCCACTCCGGCGATGCGCCGCTCGGAAGCATTTTC
>VFZX01000293.1 GCA_016871015.1 Acidobacteriota bacterium
CGCCACGGTGGTGGGCGTGGACCTGGCGGCGTCGCCGGTGTGCGCGGAGAGCCGGATCGCGGACGTCTCCGATGAAAGCCAGGTAATTGAGGCGCTGGCCGGGTTTCCGCGGATCGACGCGGTGGTTAACTCAGCGGGCATCGCCCAACGGAAGACTGTGACCGGGCAGGAAGCCGAGGGCTGGGACGAAGTGATGCGGGTAAATGTTCGCGGGTCGTATTTGGTGTCAAAGCACGCGATCCCCAAGATGATCGGGCACGGGGGAAGCATCATTCATCTGTCGTCGGTGGTAGGTGTGACCGGTGTCCGGAACCGCGCGGTGTACTCGGCGACCAAGGGCGCGATCATCGCGTTGACACGAAACATGGCGCTTGACTATGCGCAGTATGGGATCCGCGTGAATTGCCTGTGTCCCGGGTTCACGCGCACGAACTTGACGCGCGGACTGTTCGCGGATCCGGAGCGGCTGGCGAAGTTGACCGCACTGCATCCGCTGGGCCGGTTGGGTGAGCCGGAGGATGTCGCGCAGGCGGTGGTGTTCCTGGCGTCGGATGAGTCATCGTGGATCACGGGGCAGGCGATCGCGGTTGATGGCGGGTTTACCGCGGGGCACGCTGTGGACGTGTAGGCAGCGGCCGGACCGTGGCCTCGAGGGGCTGCTGTACAGAGGGCGGCAGGTCCGGGAACAAGTCGAGGCCGGAATGGGATTCGACCTCATCGACAGAGACGGCGAAGTCGCCAATGGGTTCCGAGGGGTTGGCCTGGTTGGGAAGGACGGTTGCAAAGAGCGCGAGTCCGGCACCCTGCTGCGCGAGTACCGCCTTGAACAGGGCCCGGGGCACAGCGACCTCACCAGCGCCGATCCGTTCGGTGGATTCGGAGAACAGCGGCCCGGTGACAACGATGACTGAGTCCTGATTCATGGCGTGACGGCGGACGGCGCGTTCAAGTGATACCCACTTGCCCGAGTTCAGGGAGGGATCGATGGGGACTGCGTTGGAGAGCAAGAAGCCTGCGCGCATGAATTCGGGAGACCAGGCGAGATCGGCGGCGGGTACCAGATGCCGCGGACGAACGGGGAGCCGTGGAAGTCCGCGTTTGAAGAGGAAGGGCCTGCCAGGCCGGGGTCGCGCCGGAACCGGCTGAGCCGCGGAGCCCGTCCGCCCAGGCGTTGGGGCGTGAGCTCGTAGGCAGTCCAGAGAGAGGCTTTGCGTCGGCCGTCGTGGCAAAGGACGAACCCGTCGCGCCAGGCCAGTTCCTGCCCCGGCCCGGTGCAGGCGGGGAGGCCGAAGCGGTCCGGCTGGGCCAGCAGGGCGGTGCAGAAGGTGAGCAGGAGGAGTGTGGCGGGCATACATTCGATGGATCGGAGAAGTGCAAACAGAACTTTAGGAAAATGTTTTAAACATTTTGGGCAGAATACGTTTGGCGGTTCACCAGGCGCCGCTACATCACGCGCCTGAGGGCCGGAGGCAAATTGGGGTGCTTGCGCAGGCGCGCTTGGATGCTGGTCTTCTCGTCGGCGGAGATGACGAATTCGTCACCACAGCCAGCCGCATATCAACCTCCGGGCAGCAGGTGGCGGTGATCGGAGATGAGCCGCGGCGTTCCCCAGGTCTCACCAGGATCGTTCATCGACGTCATCCAAGCGTCAAGTTTGGCACGCATGGATCCGAGAATACGGCCGTGGCGCGGATCGGCGGCGAGGTTCCGGGTCTCGTGCGGGTCTGAGCGTAGATCGTAAAGTTCCTCGGCGGGGCGTTGATGATAGCGCCGGATCACTTCAGCGGCGCGCGGATCGGATTGGGCGCGGGCCTTCCACTCGTCCCAGTAGAGGCGGCCGTCGCGCGCCACGCCGCGGTCGATGTGCGTGGTGTAGACCAGGTCCGGCCGCAGGTTGCGGATGTACTTGAATCGCGCGTCACGCACGCAGCGCATCGGATAGCAGTTCATCTGTCCGTTGTTGTCGGCGGTATGAGAGGCGTAGATTTCGGTCCGGTGTTTGTTGGCGCGCCCGCGGAGGACGGCGGCGAAGGAGCGTCCGTCGATGCCTTCGGGCGGCTTGGCGCCAGCGAGCTCACAGAACGTGGGCAGGATATCGGTGAAGTGGAGCATCGCCTGGGGCCGCGCGCCAGCCTTTACTACTCCCGGCCACACGGCGGCGAGCGGCATGCGGATTCCCGCGTCATAGAGAGTCCACTTGCCGAAGGGCCATTGCGCGCCGTTGTCGGAAGTGGCGAGGAACAGGGTGTTGCCGCCGAGATGGCGGCGTACGGAATCGTAGACGTCGCCGAGCTGGGTGTCCATCTTGGTGATGTCGGTGTAGTACCGTGTCCGAGCCTTGCGGGTCTCGGGCGTGTCGATGAAGCTGGCAGGAAGCGTGACTTTGTCCGGATCGTAGCCGTTGTTCTCTTCCCAGGTCACATGAGGACTGTGGCAGCACACAATCATGCAGACGGGACGGTCCGGGGTCTTGCGCGCCGCGAGCCAGTTTTCAACGGCGGTGGTCTCGAGATCAGCGGCGAAGGGCACGCCGGGTTTGGTTTCGCTCGCGACCCACTCCCAGTCCGGGTAATTCTCGCGGGGCAGGAAGTGCGTCTTGCCGAAGTGGGCGACGTCGTACCCGGCTCGCTTGAGGTAGGTGGGAAGCGTGCGGACTCCGGCGTTCATCTGGCGTCCGTTGGCGACAGCGCCGTTGCGGAAGGATTGGAGTCCGCTGGCAATGATGGCGCGGGAAGGGATGCAGATGGCGGCGCCGGAAAAGGTGTTCAGGAAAATGGATCCGGCGGCGGCGATGCGTTCAAGATTGGGCGTGCGGACATCGGGGTTGCCGTAGACGGGCGAGTCCCAGCAGCCATGGTCGTCAGAGAGGAACAGGACGAGGTTCGGCGGGCGCGCGCCACGGGCGAGTGCGGCGGCGCCTTGGGTAACCAGCAAAGCCCGGCGGGAGAGCATCCTTTAGGGTACGTTATCCTCGAAGGAGTTGAGGGCCCGCTGATGCTTTATCGATCCTTCACTCTCCTTGCGTTGATCCCGCTCATGTCCGCGTCTGAAACTCCGAAACCACCCGTCGCCGCGCGCATTCCACACGTCGAGAACCTGCATGGCGAGCGCAGATCCGATGACTATTTCTGGCTTCGAGAGAAGTCGAACCCGAAAGTTCGCGAGTACTTGCTTGCGGAGAACGCCTACGCGGAGGCAGTGCTGTCGCCGCTCGCGGCATTGCGCGAGAAGCTCTACCAGGAGATGCTCGGACGGATCCAGCAGACCGATTCGGATCCGCCGTACCGCAAGCATGGCTACTGGTATTATTCGCGGACCGAGGAGGGCAAGCAGTATCCGGTCCATTGCCGCAAGGCGGGATCGCTGGACGCGCCTGAACACGTAATGCTCGATCAGAATGAGCTGGCGAGTGGGGAACGCTTCATGGCGGTGGGCCAGATGCGCGTGAGTCCGGACGGGACGCTGCTTGCCTACACGACGGACAACGTGGGGTTCCGGCAGTACCGGCTGTTTGTGAAGAACCTGAAGACGGGCGAGGCCTCAGGGATCCTGGCGGAGAAGGTGGGGTCCGTTGCGTGGGCGGCGGACAACCGGACGCTGTTCTACACGGTGGAGGACGCGGCCAAGCGGCAATACCGGATGTACCGGCATGAACTGGGCGGTGCGCACGAGCTGGTCTACGAAGAGGCCGACGAGCGGTTTCGCGTCGGTGTATTCCCGGCACGAAGCCAGCAGTACCTGATTCTGCATTCGGAGAGCCATACGGCGTCGGAAGTCCGGTTCGTGGCGGCGTCGCAACCGCGCGGCGAATGGAAGCTGGTGGAGCCGCGGCGGGACAATCACGAGTACGACGTGGATCATCGCGGAGACCGGTTTTGGATCCGCACCAACGACAAGGGCCGCAATTTCCGGATCGTGTCGGCGCCTGTCTCGCAACCGGGATCGGCGAGCTGGAAGGAAGAGATCCCGCACAACGCCAACGTGATGTTGTCGGCCATGGATGTGTTTGCCGGGCGCATGGTGGTGTTTGAGCGCGAGGGCGGGCTTCCGTATCTGCGTGTCGTCGAGGGAGGCGGCGGACAGCACCGGATTGCGATGCCCGAGCCGGCCTATGACGTGCGGCCGGGACAGAACGCGGAGTTCGACGCGCCGGAGTTCCGCTACGTCTACCAATCTTTCGCCACGCCCGAATCCGTATTCGACTATGACTGGAAGACGCGGCAGGCGCGGCTCATCAAGAGGACTCCGGTGCTCGGCGGCTTCGACCCGGCGCAGTATCAGACCGAGCGAGTGTTCGCGGTGGCCCCGGATGGAGTGCGCGTGCCAGTGACGCTGGTGTACCGCAAGGGCGCGAAGAACCGTGGTCCGGCTCCGATGCTGCTGTCCGCATACGGCTCATACGGCATCTCGCGGGCGATCCAGTTTTCGAGTGTGCGGCTGAGCCTGCTGGACCGCGGCGTGATCTACGGGATCGCGCATATCCGGGGCGGCGGCGAGATGGGCAAGGCGTGGCACGACGCGGGCCGGATGAAGAACAAGCGGAACACGTTCACCGATTTCATCGCGTGCGCGGAGCACCTGATCGCGGGCAACTACACGGCCAATGACCGCCTGGTGATCCAGGGTGGAAGCGCGGGTGGACTGCTGATGGGCGCGGTGGCCAACATGCGGCCGGATCTGTTCAAGGCGGTGGTGGCGCACGTGCCGTTCGTCGACGTGATCAACTCGATGCTCGACGAAACGCTGCCGCTCACGGTGGGCGAGTTCGAGGAATGGGGCAATCCGAAGAAGAAGGACGAGTACGCCTACATGAAGTCGTATTGTCCGTATTCGAACCTCGACCGGCGCGCGTTTCCGTCGATGCTCGTGAAGACGTCGTTCGACGACAGCCAGGTGATGTACCACGAGCCTGCCAAGTACGTGGCCAAGATGCGGACACTCAAGACGGATTCAAATCCGCTGCTGTTCCACACGAATATGGCGGGCGGCCACGGCGGATCATCGGGACGCTATGACCGGCTGAAAGAGGACGCCTACGACTACGCGTTCGTGTTGTGGCAGGTGGGCCGGGCGGAGTGACGTTTGATGCGGTGGTGCTGGGGTCGGGACACAACGCGCTAATCGCACAAGCGTATCTGTCACGCGCGGGGCTGCGCACGGTGTGCCTGGAACGGCGCGGCGTTGCGGGAGGCGGGTTGACGACGGTCGAGTCGCCGTTCCGGCCGGGGTTCGTGCACAACACGCATTCGTTCTTTCATCGCGGGGTCAACCGCATGCCGTGGTACCGCGAACTGGAGCTTGAGCGGCGGGGCGCGGTCTACATTGAGCCGGAGCTGAATGTTGCGATGCTTCTGCGCGGCGGGGGAGTCCTGGAATGGTGGACGGATTTCGAGCGGACGTACGAGTCGTTTGCGCGGTTCAGCCGGCGGGACGCGGAAAAGCTGCGGCGCTGGAGGGATGAGTTCATTCCGATTGTCGAGGAGTTCCTGATTCCGGAGAGCCAGTCGCCTCCTGTACCCGAGGCAGTGCGGGCGGAGCGGATGGGACCACGGCTGCTCGAAGTGAGCCGGCTGGCGCCGGTGGAGTTCGTGCAGCGGGAGTTCGAGAGTCCGGTGATTCAGGCGGGCCTGCTGTTTTTCAACGGACTGCGTGAAGTGGATCCTCGCGCGCCGGGGTTCGGCCACCATATTCCGGCGCTGGTGGCGGGCAAGGGGAGGGCGCAGATGTGCCGGGGCGGATCGGCGAATCTGGCACGGGCACTGGTGCGGGCGGTCGAGGAGCACGGAGGCGAGGTACGGCTGGGCGTTGAGCCGCGCAGAATCCAGGTGGAGAATGGCGCGGTGCGCGGTGTCGAGACCTCGGCCGGGGAGTTTATCGAGGCGCGGCTGGTGTTGTCGGGGCTGAATCCGCTGCAGACCTTTCTCGATCTGATTGAGCCTGGCGTGCTGCCGGAGGATTGGCGCGCGAAGGCCGCGGGTTTCCGGTTCAATCTGCTCGCACCGCTGTTTTCGATCAACGTGGAGCTGAGCGCGGCGCCGCGGTACGGCATGGGTGGCGCGGATCCGTTTATGGTGATTCTGGGACTGGATCACGTGGATCAGTTTCGCGAGATTGTGTCGAGCCACGAGCAGGGGCGCGTGCCGGAGAGCCGGGTAATGTGGGGCGCGTGTCCGACAGTGTTCGATCCGGGCCAGGCGCCGGAGGGCGCGCACACGGCGTTCCTGTGGGAGAAGCTGCCGTACGGGCTGCGGGGTGATGCGCGGAACTGGGATCACGAGAAGGATGTCCATGCGCGGCGGATGATCCGGAAGTGGGCCGGATATGCGCCGAACCTGGAGGAGTCGCTGCTGGGGTACTTTACGGGGTCGCCGCTGGATACCGAACGGACGCTGGTGAACATGCGGGGCGGGGATTTGCTGGTGGGGGCGCTGTCGGGCGGGCAGTCCGGGTATGGGCGTCCGTTTGAGGGAGCGGGGGAGTACCGGGGATACGTGAAGGGGCTGTACTTGTGCGGCGGGAGTTCGCATCCAGGGGGGAACATCACGGGGCTGCCGGGGTACAACTGCGCGCGGACGGTGATGGGCGACCTGCAAAATTGACAATCGTGACGGGGGTTTGGTGTAATGGAGGGGTCGGGAGAACACTCCTCAGTAGCTCAACGGTAGAGCATTCGGCTGTTAACCGAAGGGTTGTAGGTTCGAATCCTACCTGAGGAGCCAATTGATTCTAAAGCACTTAGCGGTTTCCTTCAGCCCACAAAAAGCCCTCAGAAACCAGCCACTTTAGCGGATTCTTTAGCAACCCCTTCAGAGATCGTCACCACCTTGCTGGATTTCTGCTTGGACAAGGCTTCCACTGCCCGCCGCTTCGCATCCATGCGGATGTGCGAATAGTGCTTGAGCATCTGTTTCGAGACGTGTCCCGCCAAGTCGCGGATGGTTTCGTCCCCGGCTTCCCCGCTTTCAGCGAGGTCGGTTATGAAGGTGTGGCGCGTGTCGTGGAAGCGGCCCGTCACCGCGGCATCTTTCTTGACGTTCTTCCATGCGGTCTTCAGCGTAGTCATCGGTCGCGTCGGGTCGGTCGGTTGCGGCTTCCCGAAGGGGAACACGAACCATTCCGGTCGGCGCGCTTTGAATTTCTCCTCGTACCACTGGACGTGTTCATTCAACGCGGTCAGCAGGTCATCGTTGATGGGAACGGTTCGCCCTTCTCCGGCTTCCGTCTTGCTGTCGCCCACCGTCAGGACCAACCGTTTCAGGTCAACCCGGTCCCATTGCAGCCCGAGGATTTCCGAATCCCTCAACCCCGCATGGAACCCAAGCATCAGCGCGGTGTGCATACAGGGCAACCGCCGCTTGCGGCTTGCTTCGATCAGCGCGGTGCGTTCGTCGGGCGAGTATGCTTTAGCCACCTGCCCGCGAACCTTCAGCTTCAGCTTGCGTTCCCGCCGCATCTTGGCGCGGATCACGTCGCCCTGTTCACCCAACACGCGAAACAGGAACCCGGTTTCTTCGTTGATGGACTTCGGCGCCGCCTTTTCTTTCAGGCGCGCGTTCTGATAGCTCTCGACGGCTTCCGCGCTCACGTCCACGCGCATCAATCCGCCGATGTGCCGTTTGATGTGGCCAAAAGCGAACTCCGCGAACGTGGCCGAACGCGGGTTCCGAAGTTTGTACGTTTCCAGGTACTCATCAGCCATATCGCTGATCGTCTGGATACGCGCGGCCCGGTTGTCTTCAATCGCGTTGAAGCCCTTCTCAAGCTCGGCGCGGCGGTTCTTCTCGGCGTCCTTCGCTACGGTCTTCTTTCGAGATTTGCTGGACTCCTGAATGCGCTTGCCAGCAAACATGAAGTTGTACCACCAGACGGCGGACTGCTTCCGTTTGCCCGTCTTCGGGTCGGTGTACGTTGGTCGGTATACGGCCATGAATGGTTCTCCTTGAATGGGCAGAGACACAAACGCGGGGATACGCAGAACGGGCAGGTAGGCTATGCTTGCGATAGGCCATCGTCGCGTTCACCCGCGATGCTGGTTTAGGGTCGGTTCGGTGATCCTTCCACCGTTCCGGCCCGCTTTGAATCATACGCTCAACCCCCCCCGCGCGCAAGATGATGGACACCCGGTAGTTCTTTCCACGCGGGGCATCTTGGTAAAACGGCCTTCTGCCATGCGATCAACCTGCTTCAGGTCTGCGTCAGGTAGCGGCTCCTGTAGACCTGATACGCGGGTGTCGGGTCGGGTTTGCCCGCCGCCATGCTTTTCATGCGCGCCGCCTGTTCCGCCAGCTTGAAGCCGCTCATGTAGAGCGCGTGCAACGCTGCCGTAGCGTAGGCCCGGCAGTCCAGCCCCTCATTCCGCGCGCCGTCAGGCTTCTGGAAGTACCGTTCGGCGCGCCCGTGTACGGTCCGTGTCTTGATGCGTTCCGCCGTCAGCATGTCGAACCAATCACGTTCACGGGTCAGCGGGAAATGGCAATATCCCGCTCCCGGCGAATTCACGCGCAACTTGGAGTACACCCGCTCCTTTGCCGTGTCGCTGCCGATCACGAAGAACTCCCCCTTGTGAACGCCTTTAGATGCGCGGCGCGGCCAGATGGGTTTGCCGAATCCCGATGCCCCTTTCACGGCGTACACCTTCCGGTTCAGCCGCGGCCGGCAGAACTCGAGAACTTGCGCCATCTCGAAACCCGCGTCTATGCACGCCGCGGTGACGGGCAGATCGAGTCCGGTTTCGTGGCGCCACTGGCGGAGCAAAAGTCGGTCCAGGTCGCACCATACGTCAGGTTGGCCGGTATCACCGTACAGGACGTGATAGGCAACGGACCATGATTCCTCGGCATCGCCCCACGCCACGAACTCAACTTCGATCCGGTCCCCCTGAACGTCGGCGCCCGCCGTCAGCACGCATCCGCCCATAGGTACGTCACCACCGAACGGTTCTCGGCGAGAGTACAGCGCGTCGGCATCAAGCGGCAACGCCGTTTCATCGCGCCACACCTCGCCCCATACCGTGTTGCAGAACACCTGAAGGGTTTCGCGCGTCTTGTTGGCTTCCAGGAACTCCGCTGCCAGATCAGCCCACGACGGCCAACCCACGGGCGCGTACAATGCGCTGATGTGGTAGCCGCGCGTCTTGCCGTCGCCGGCCGCTGTAGCGCGCCACTCGCCGCGGGCAAGCATTTCAGTCTTCTGCCAATTCTCAATCAGCGCCTCGCACGCCTCACACCGATACTGCGCCGTCTCGGGATGGTCCTTGTCCCAGGTCACGTTTGCCCACGCGAGCACCTGATAATGCCCACAGCGCGGACATGGCACGAAGTACCGCCGCTGATCGCTCGCCTTATATAGCGCCTCGATTCGGCTCAATCCCTCCAGCGTCGGCGTGCTTACCGCGAGAATCTTCCGCTGTGAGCCAAACGCCACGGTGCGCTTGCAGGCGAGCGTAAAGGGATCGCCCTCGTTATCGGCATCCGCCAGCCATCCGTCAAGCTCATCGCACAGAACGTATTTTGCCGGCAGGCTTCGGAGTCCCACGGCGGAATTGGCCCCGGTCAGAATCAGCACGCCGCCGTCAAATTCCTTCATGAGAATCGTGTTGCCACTGTCGCGCGCCCGCGGGTCTTTCACCCGGCCGCGGAGTGCAGGCGTGTTCTCAATCAGCGCATCCAGCCGTTGTTTAGAAAACCGCTTTGCCATTTCAACGGACGGCTGAACCATTAGCGTCGGCGCGGGCGCGTGGTGCATCAGATACCCACACGCGTTCAAGAGCACTTCCGTACCGCCACACTGCGCGCTCTTGACGAACACTACCCGCTCACATGGCGATGACGGCGTGAGCGAATCCATGATTTCCCGCAAGAATGGCGTTCGGTCTGTCCGCCATGGCCCCGGCTCGGGTGACGTGTTATCCAGGATGCGGTTTGCGTCGGCCCACTGGCTCACTGTAAGGCGCGGCGGAGGTAGTATGACCTCGGATGCCTCCTGCCAGATTTCCAGCGTCCTAGAGTCCCGTTTGCGCGTCGGCATGAATTCCTCGCAGGCATTCTTCAAGCTCGTCTCTGAGAACTCCGCGCACTTCGGTTTCGGGTCGGTTCGCCAGGCGCGCGGCCAGTCGGTCGGGCAGCATCAGCACGCGGTCCTTCAGCGCGCCCAAGCGTTCGGCCCACACCTTACGCACCTCCGCCGCTGGCAACAACGCGCCCCGTTTCTGGTCGCGTTCCATCTCGCGTATCTGCGCTATGGCAACCTTCCGGCGCCGTTCGGCCTCTGTCGCGCTGATCTTGGCTTGCTGATCGGCCTTGGAGAGTTTCGGCATGATATGCTGGGCGGAGAAAGGAAGCAGGGTACTGATGTGGTCTGTCCACGTTGCGGTCTCGAAAGAGCCTACGGCTCCTACCGATGCGACTGTGGCTATTCCTTCGCCGGCGGCAAGGTTGAAAAAACGGCTCTGGTGCAAATTCCGAGTCGAGCCAAAT
>VFZX01000294.1 GCA_016871015.1 Acidobacteriota bacterium
TGCGTCTTCCGGCTCACCCAGCGGGTGAACCCCTCGCGGATCCAAAACTTCGCTCATTCCGCCAGTGTCGGCCATCTTCCGCCACCCGCGCTCGTTTCAACTGCCTGATCTAGGCTGAAAGACCTGGGCATTCGTGTGGCGCTGGGCGCGGGTCCATCGGAGATTTTCCTACGTTCCGTGGGCCGCACGCTGAAGCTGGTCGCGGGCGGTGTGTTGGCTGGTGCCGCGATCGGCCCGGTGCTCCTCAACAACTTTGCTGGGATTCCAGTTCAGGCATCGCTGATTGCGCTCTGTGGCATCGCAACCGCCGTGGCTGGTGCGCTCGCGGCGGCAACGCCCGGACTACAGGCTCTTCGAACGAGTCCTGCCGATGTAGTCCGGCACGAGTGACGGGGTTCTACCGGGTGACTTGCTCCGGCGCTTCGGGGTCGACGCCGAGGTCGGAATGAGCCTGCGCGGCGGCGGCGGAGTCGAACTGGCCATCGCGGGCCAGACGGGAGAGTGTCGCGCACACGATTGATTCGGCGTTGATCTCGTAGAAGCGGCGGAGATTGGCGCGGCTTTCCGAGCGTCCAAAACCGTCGGTGCCCAACGACACCAGGCGCGAGCCGATCCAGGGCGAGAGCTGGTCGGGGACGAGCTTGATGTAGTCCGAGGATGCGACCACGGGTCCTGAGGTTCCTTCGAGGACCTGCTGGATGTAGGCGTGCCGCGCGGGCTCCGTGGGATGCAGCCGGTTCCACCGCTCAGCCGCCAGGGCATCACGGCGCAACTGCTGGTAGCTGGTGACGCTCCACACGTCGGCGGCGATGTTGTAGCGCGTGGCCAGGATCTCCTGGGCGCGGATGGCCTCGTTGAGCATGGGTCCGCTGCCGAACAACTGCGCGGTGGCGGGTCCGAGGCCCGAGGCTTTGCACTTGTAGATGCCCTTGAGGATTCCTTCGCGGACCGTGCCCTCCTGGGGCATCGGAGGCTGAACGTAGAACTCGTTGTAGATGGTGATGTAGTAGAAGAGGTGCTCGTTCTCCTGGTACATCCGGCGCAGGCCATCCTGCACGATCACCGCGATCTCGTAGGCGAAGGCGGGATCGTAGACGGCGCAGGTCGGAACCGTTGAAGCGTGGATGGGAGAGTGGCCGTCCTGGTGCTGGAGGCCTTCGCCTGAAAGTGTGGTGCGTCCCGCCGTGCCCCCCATCATGAAGCCTTTGCCGCGGGAGTCGGCGAAAGCCCAGACCAGATCGCCGACGCGCTGGAATCCGAACATCGAATAGTAGATGAAGAAGGGGATCATCGGCACGCCGTAGTTGGAATACGCCGTGCCTGCCGCGGTGAAGCTCCCCATCGAGCCGGCTTCGGTGATGCCTTCCTCGAGCACCTGGCCGTCCTTGGCTTCGCGGTAGTACAGGAAATTGTCCTTGTCGACCGGCTCGTACAACTGGCCTTGTGAGGCGTAGATGCCACACTGGCGGAAGAGCGACTCCATTCCGAAGGTCCGCGCTTCGTCCGGCACGATCGGGACAATGTATTTGCCGACCACGGGATCCTTGAGCATGACGCGGAGCATCTGCACAAATCCCCCCGTTGTCATTGCCGGACGCCCTTGGGATCCGCCAAGGATCTCGCTGAACAGGTCAAGCGAAGGCGCCGTGAACTGTATGGGGCTTTCGCTGCGTCTCGGGAGATAGCCGCCGAGTGCCTGCCGGCGCTCGTGGAGATATTTCATTTCCGGGCTATCCGCTGGAGGGCGGTAGAAGTAGACCTTCTTGATCGTCTCCGCCGGGACGTCGATCTTGAAGCGGCGCACGAACTTTTCGATATCCTCGTCGCCGACTTTTTTCTGCTGGTGGGCCGTGTTGCGCGCCTCCCCGGCCGCGCCCATTCCATAACCTTTAACCGTCTTGGCGAGGATGACCGTGGGCTGTCCGACTGTTTCGGTGGCGCGCTTGTAGGCGTTGAAGACTTTTAAGGGGTCGTGTCCGCCGCGGGGGAGCCTGCCGAGCTCGTCGTCCGACATGCCGGCGACCAACTCGCGCAGCTCGGGGTACTTTCCGAAGAAGTGCTCGCGGACATAGGTACCGCCCTTGGCCTTGAAGTTTTGATACTCCCCGTCGACGCATTCCGCCATGCGCTGGAGGAGCTTGCTGGACTTGTCGGCCTCAAGCAGCCGGTCCCAGACCGATCCCCACAGGACCTTGATCACGTTCCAGCCTGCGCCGCGGAAGATGCCTTCGAGCTCACGCACGATGCTGCCGTTGCCGCGCACGGGTCCATCCAGGCGCTGCAGGTTGCAGTTCACGATCCAGATCAGGTTGTCGAGCTTTTCGCGGGATGCAAGCGTGATGGATCCGAGCGTCTCGGGCTCATCGGTTTCGCCGTCGCCGACAAATGTCCAGATCTTGCGGTTGGTGACCGGGATCATTCCGCGGTTTTCGAGATACCGCATGAAGCGCGCCTGGTAGATCGAGTTGATCGGGCCCAGGCCCATGGAGACGGTCGGGAACTGCCAGAATCCGGGCATCAGCCAGGGGTGCGGGTAGGAAGAAAGCCCGGGATGGTCGCGGAGCTCGTGGCGGAAATTCTCCAGGTGCTGTTCCGTGAGGCGCCCTTCGAGGTAGGCGCGCGAATAGCAGCCCGGTGAGGCGTGGCCCTGGTAGTAGATGAAGTCGCCGGGTTGATCGCCGTGGCTGCCGCGGAAGAAATGCTCGAAGCCGACCTCGGAAAGAGTCGCGAGCGACTGGTAGGTGGAGATGTGGCCGCCGATGCCGTCATCGTACTTGTTGGCGCGGACCACCATGGCCAGGGCGTTCCAGCGGATGAGGGCTTCGATATTCTCCTCAATCGCGCGATTCCCCGGGTAGCTTGCTTCTTCCCCGGCAGGGATCGTGTTGACGTAGGGTGTGGTGAGCTTGACGGGTGAACTGACGCCGTTCAGGTAGGCGCGGTCCGCCAAAGCATCCATGAGGAACCGGACCCGGTCTGGTCCGGCTTCGTCGAGGACCTGGTCCAGGGCTTCCAGCCATTCGCTGGTCTCCTGGGGATTGAGGTCCGAGGATACTTCTACTTTGGGTTTGAGCATGGAGGGTGAGGTGGGCTCCGGGGTGGGGGTCGCGCGGTTGCGCACTATCCACGATACCGTTTTGAGCGGGGGGGCCGCAACGCATCCTCGCAGGCCGGAATGGAACTGCTAGCGCTTGGTTTCTTCGAGCTCGTAAAGCTCTTTCCACATGTCGTCGATGGCGTGCCAGTCGGCCTTTTCCGGGCTGGCGAACGGGACTTCAGAAACGCGGAGAGTTCCGTGTCCCCAAGGACAAATGTAGTCGGTGCGCGGTGCACCCAGCAGGACATGGTTGAAGGTCCCGAAGCTGACGGGCATACGGAGCCGCCGGAGGCAGGTGCGGCAGCGGTAGCGCTGGTCGAGGGCGGAGAGGTAGAGGAGTCCAAAACCGAACAGGCTCAGGAACATGACGGCGAAGGTGTACTCGAGGTCCTGGGCGAAGACAGGACTGGGGTCCGGCCAGACAGCGTGTAAGCCCCTCCAAATCAACGTAAGCAGACACGCGACGGCCACGACCTTCGCGATGAAGTAGGACCAATACTTCATGTATGTATAGACTCCATTCGGCGGCGGGAAGTTCCCTTCCATACAATCTATCGGCTCCGCTGGGGGATTTCCCCAGGGGATTCGGCCAGCCAATCACCCTACCGGCGCAGGACCTGGACGAGGTTGCTGAAGTCGTCGGTCCAGACGGGGACGCCCGGGGGCGCCGGCAGCCGTTTGCCGAACGTGATCTCACGCCCGGGCATCGGAATCACGGCCCAATAGGCGAGGGAAACGTGGTTTTGCGGATCCGGCTGATTCTCGACCAGAAAGGCCGGCCGGCCCAGGGTTCCGGCCAGGCGGGCGACCACCGGCTGGAGGTCGAGGTGGGTGTTGGAGATGTGCATCGCGAGGATCCCGTCCGGGCGGAGATGCTTGCGGTACAGCTCCGTCGCCTCGCGCGTCAAAAGGTGCACCGGGATCGAATCTCCGCTGAAGGCGTCGACAACCAGGACGTCGTACTGTTGCGGCGGCTCGGCCGCCAGCAGCAGACGCCCGTCTCCGGTGAGCACTTCGGTCTTGCCCGCGCAGTCACGCAGGAAGGTGAACTCGGCGTGGGCCAGGTCAACAACCTCGGGATTGATCTCATAGAACTTGTAATGGTCGCCCGGATTCGCATAAACGGCGAGGGTGCCGGCCCCAAGCCCGATGACGCCGACCTTGGCGCCGGGGCGGCGGGCCGCTTCGATCGCGAGTCCGCCACCGGAGGTGCGGCCGTAGTAGGTGGTCGGCTGCTTGCGCAGGGGCGGGTCCATCCGCTGGACGCCGTGGTTGATCGTCCCGTGGATGATGGAGCGCACCTGCTTGAGCTCGGTCACGCGGACGGCTCCGTAGAAGTTGCGCATCATCACCCGGGTGCCGTCGGCGTAAGCGGTGACCGATCCGTAGGTGACGGCCAGGGTGGCGACACAGGCGGCCGTCCAGGCAATGTCGGTCAGCCAGTGCTTCTTGTAGTTGACCATCAGGGCCAGGGCGGCGCAGGCGCACAACGCGATGGGAAGCTCGTAGACTCCCTTGAGCAGCCGCGGCGCGGCGATGGCGACCAGCAGCGCTCCGGCGGCGCCTCCGATGGAGAGCATCAGGTAGAACCGTGTGAGCTGCGAGGCGGGCGGCTTGCGTGCCGCAAGCTCACCGTGGCAGTAGGTGCACACGATGAAGAGTCCCACCAGCAGCACCGGAATCGCGAGCGTCACCGTCTTGTCCGGGTCCACGTGGACGATGACATAGGTCATCGCACCCAGGGCCGCGACGGCCAGTGTCTGGATGAGCTTCCGTCCGCGGGTCCAGGAAGACTTGCCGAAGCAGAGCACGAAGGTCAGCAGGTAGAGTGTCAGCGGGAGGACCCAAAGGAACGGAATCGGCGCGATGTTCTGGGTGATGTGGTTGGTGACTGAGAGCAGCAGGGCCGACGCCGCGGCGGCGAGGGCGATCCACAGGGCCTGGTCCCCGGCGGATGGTTCCGCGCCGGTGGAGGATTCCTCCTGCGGACCGGCGGCTGCGTTGAACCGCGCTGACCGCCAGCCCAGCCAGGCGCACAGCGCGGCGAAACAGGCAAACCCCGCTGCCCACCCCCGCAACTGCACCGATACTCCCAGCGAGGGCTCGATGAGCACCGGATAACTCAAGAGTCCGGCGAAGGAACCGAAATTAGACAAGGAAAACAGACGGTATGGAATCTGGCCCGGGTGCTCGCGTCCGAACCAGGCCTGGACGAGAGGGCCGGTCGTGGAGAGGAGGAAATAGGGGATTCCCACCGACACTGCGAGCACGGCCAGGACGCTCCACACGGGATCTCCTCCGGAACCCGCCCAGGCGACCGGGTCTACCACCCAGATGAGCGGGACTGAGGCGACGCCCAGAGCGAGCAGCGCGGCATGGATCCGGCCTCCGTGGGAGCGGCGTGCGATGCGGTCCGAGTAGAGGTAGCCCGCTAGCAGCACGAACTGGAAGAAGAGCATGCAGGTGGTCCAGACGGCGGTCGAGCCGCCGAAAGCGGGCAGGATCCGCCGCGCGATCATCGGTTGGACCAGGAAGAGCAGAAAAGAACTCAACAGAATCGTGGCCGGGTACACGTGTCTGTCTATCGGCGGAGGGCGGGCGGGCCAGGAGATCCCAAGACGTGGGGGCAGGGCGGGAACATTCTCGGCTGATTCTGTTTGATCAAGAGCGGCGGGCGAACCACCACCGGCCTCGTGTAAGATGTCATGCATGGAACGCCGTCACTTCCTCCGTCTGGCCGCTGCCTCCTCGGGAGCTGGCCTGTTGAGCTACGCTGCCGCGCAGACCGCGCGCAGGACCGGGATCAAGCTGGGTACGTTTTTCACCGACCGTCCAACGGACGACGATCTCGCGATGCTGCGCCACGCGGGTGTCGACGCGGTGTCCATCTGGACTTCGATCGCCAACAACTCCGTTGAATGGATGACGGCGACGCGCAAGAAGCTCGAAGCCAACGGCGTCGAGGTCTACAATATCGGCATCATGGATCTCCATTGCGATCCGGCGATCGTGCTGGGGCTCGATGGTGTTGACACCAAAATCGAACAGTACAAGGCGTACCTCGGGAATCTCGGCAAGTCGGGCATCCACTACACCACCTACGCCCACATGGCGAACATCAAGAACCAGCCGACGCCGGGCTTTTACGCGACCTCTCAGGGATCAACGCGCGGCAGCGCGCCGACGCGAGAGTTCGACCTGGCGGTGGCGCGCAAGCTGCCGCTGTCGTTTGGCAAGGTCTATCCCGAGGACCACATCTGGAAGACGTTCACGCGATTCATCCAGGCAGTCATCCCGGCGGCGGAGAAGGCCAACGTGCGGATCGGGCTGCATCCCGATGATCCGCCGGTGGACTCGCTCGGCGGAGTCGCGCGGCTGTTCCGCAACTACGCGGCATACGAGCGCGCTTTCGAGATCGCCAAGAGCCCGAACTTTGGCGTGTGTCTGTGTGTCGGGACCTGGGGCGAGGGCGGACGCGACATGGGCAAGACGCCCGTTGAAGCGGCCACCGAATTCGGCCGGCGGGGACGCCTGTTCAAGGTCCATTTCCGGAACGTCTCCTCGCCTCTGCCCAAGTTCCAAGAGACCTTCGTTGACAACGGGTATCTCGACATGTTCGCCGTGATGCAGGCGCTCAAGAAAGTCAATTTCGGCGGGATCGTGATTCCGGACCACGTGCCTGGAGGCGGATATCCGCATGCCAACAGCGCCTACACGCTCGGATACATGAAGGCGCTGCGCGACCGGGTCAACGCCTCGTAGGGATCAGCGCGGCCGGAGAGTCTTGCCAGGAGTGTAGACGCCGATCCAGTGATTGGCGAAGCGGAGGCCCGGCTGCGGCACGACAGTCGGCATGTGGCAACTGACGCAGGAGCGTGTGCCGGTGGAGGTCCGGTGCTTGACCGCCGCGTGGCAGGATGCGCACCCGGGCTCGACGGCGCCTGAGTGCGGGTCGTGGCAGGTCCTGCAGGAGAGCTTGCCGTTGCTTTGCAGAAAGCAGCGGCTCTCGGCGAGATAGAGCGGCTGGTGGCGTGTGTTCCAGGGATCGGACCAGTCAGTTGCCGACCCGGCTGCGGCCGGTTTGCGGTGGCAGCTCCCGCAGAGCTGGTTCAGCTCGTGCGAGGAGTAGCGCGCGGGATTGACGATGTTGGATTTGGCGGGCGCCGCGGCGTGGGAGTCCCCGGGTCCGTGGCAGGACTCGCACCGGACGCCGGGTTCGGCGGGAGTGATGCGGAGGCCGGGTTCGACGCGCACGGCTCCGGTCGAATGGCACTGGAAACAGCGAAGGATGGCGGCGTCTCCGGCGATGACGGGGTAGCGGACGCCGGGTCCTGGGAGTCCGGCGTGGCCCGGCGTGGGGGCGAGGCGCTTCAGCGAGGCGAAGTAGGAGCGGCCATGTTCGAGGTATTCGCCGTTGGCCAGGCGCGAGACAAAAGTGACGGCTTGAGAGCCCGCGCCGAAGGCCCAGTCGGACTTGAAGCCGAGCAGGGAAGTGAAGCTTGATGCAAGCCGGTGGGAAGCGGGTGGGGACAGCGACGCCGCGTGTGCGGTGGCTGACTGGGCATCAAATTGTGACTGGTGGCACGTCCGGCAGGACCGGGACCCTACCTCGCCCCAGGCCACACTTGAAGCACACAACAGCATCCAGCGCCACACAATGATAATCTATCAACTCTATGCGTGTTTTCACGATCGTCTTGTCTTTTGCCGCGGCGGGGGCTGTCCTGCTCATCGCGCCAGGGACGACGCAGGCCCAGAACAAGAAGAAGAAAAACGACCCGTTCAAGAATCCAACCGGATACACCGACACCCCGTACCTGCCGGATGGAAAGTGGCGGGTTCACGACTTGAACCGGCCGCGTCCGGCGATCATCACGCCCGGCGCAAAGCCTGGGGATCCGCCGTCAGACGCGGTGGTTCTGTTCAATGGCACCGATTTGTCGGCGTGGAATGATTCGGGCAAGACGAGCGGCGGGCAGCCTGGAGCGGCGAAGTGGAAGGTCGAGAACGGATATTTCGAGGTCGTGCCGGGGACAGGTGACTTGGTCACCAAAGAGAAGTTCGGCGACGTGCAGCTTCACATCGAGTGGTCGGCTCCGGTTGAGATTACGGGCGCGAGCCAGCTTCGCGGGAACAGCGGAGTGATCCTGATGGGACGCTATGAGATCCAGGTGCTTGACTCGAATGGCAACGTCACCTACGCCGATGGACAGGCGGGCTCGATCTACGGACAAAAGCCGCCGCTGGTGAATGCGTCGCGTCCGCGCGGGGAGTGGCAGAGCTACGACATTATTTTCGAGGCTCCCCGTTTTGACGGCGACCGCGTGGCGCAGCCGGCCTACGTGACGGTGCTGCACAATGGAGTCGCGCTGCACCACCGGCATCCGTTTATCGGACGGATGGCGCACCGGGTTGTGGGCACCTATGCGCCACACGGAGCTGAGGAGCCACTGTTATTGCAGAATCATGGAGACAAGGTCCGCTACCGGAATGTCTGGATGCGGAAGCTGGGAACATACGATTCGGCCAAACCGAAATAGACCTATCAATAGGAGGTTCGCATATGACCCGGGCCGTAGGGCTGCTGATGTTGATCTCGGGCGCTATGAGCGCCCAACGGCTGGTGGAGACGGTGGATCTGGGCGCGATGAATTCGCGCAAGACCACGCGTCCGGTGATTCGCGGCACCCGGTACGCGGTGTCGTCGATGGAGCCGCTGGCAAGCGCGGCGGCGGAGCAGATGCTGCGGTCCGGGGGCAACGCTTTCGATGCGATCGTGGCTGGCCAGGCGGTGCTCGGACTGGTAGCGCCGGCGTCGAACGGGATCGGCGGGGACGCGGTCCTGCTGGTGTGGGATGCCAAGCAGAAGAAGGCGTTTTCCGTGAACGCCGAGGGCACGGCCCCGAAGCTGGCGACGATTGACTGGTACCGCAAGAATCAGAACGGGAAAATTCCGGTGAACGATACTTTGCTTGCGGGGACAGTGCCGGGCGTGATGGATGCCTGGTACATTCTGCTGTCGCGGTGGGGGACGCGGTCGTTCGGTGACGTGCTGCAAACGGCGATCGAGATGGCGGAGAAGGGATTCCCGGCGACTGAGTCGTTGGCGTCGTCGATCACCGGGTCGCGGGACCTGCGCAAGTACGAGTCGTCGCGGAAGGCCTATTTGCGGGACGGCAAGGTTCCGCGGGCGGGGCACCTGTGGACCAATCCGGATCTGGCGCGGACCATGCGCCGGCTGGTTGAGGCTGAGAAGGCGGCCTCGACCGGGGGCAGGGAAGCCGGACTGAGAGCAGCGCGCGACCGGTTCTACAAGGGCGACATCGCGCGGGAGATGGCGGCGTTCTCCGAGGCTAACGGCGGACTGTTCCGGTATGAGGATTTCGCGGGCTACACGGCTCTGGTGGAGGAGACGGCGTCCTTTAACTACCGGGGCTACCAGGTGCACAAGAATCCGTCGGCGAATCAGGGTCCGGCGGAGCTGTTCGTGCTGAATCTCCTCGAAGGCTACGATTTGAAAGCGCTGGGCCACAACTCGGCGGCCTATATCCATACTTCGGTTGAGGCGTTAAAGCTGGGGTTCGCCGACCGTGACCAGTACCTGGGTGATGCTGAGTTCATCCGGATTCCGTGGGCGGGTTTGCTTTCGAAGTCCTACGGGGAGCAGCGGAGGAAGCTGATTGATCCGGACCGTGCAAATCCGGAGTTCCGGCCGGGGATGCCGGAGGGCGGCCAGGAGCGTCCGCGCGATGTTCCGGTGACGGGCAATGCGGACCACGAGGGAGACACGAGCTATATCGGCGTGGTGGATGCGCAGAGGAATGCGATCTCGTTCACGCCGAGTCTGCACTCGGGGTTCGGGACCAAGGTCGTAATGGCGGAGCTCGGATTCTCGTTCAACTGCCGTGGGGACTATTATTCGCTGGTCGAAGGCCACGCCAACGCACTGGCGCCGGGAAAGCGTCCGCGGAGCACGTTGCAGGGGACGCTCGTGACGCGTGATGGGGAGCCGTTCCTGATTACGGGCTCGCCGGGTGGCGATGACCAGTGCATGCGGACGATTCAGACGTTCCTGAACGTAGTCGAGTTTGGGATGAACATCCAACAGGCGATTGAGGCGCCGCGGTGGACGACACGAAGTTTTCCGGCGTCGCCGTTTCCGCACACGATGTATCCAAACGATATCGGCGTGGAGTCGAGGATCGGGCAGAGTGTCCGGGCAGAGCTGGTACGGAAGGGGCACAAGATGATCGTGCACGGGCCTTGGTCGATGGGTTCGAACGCAGCGATCCTTATC
>VFZX01000295.1 GCA_016871015.1 Acidobacteriota bacterium
CGATGAGCGTTCGCCCGTCAATTCTCGGACAGGCTCCTAGCCCGGGTTTCGTTCAGCAGGTGGTTCAACGGCATCCCGAACCTTCTCCACCAAAACCCGGTCAATGCGATTCCGGTCCATTTGAGCGATGGTGAACCGCAGGTCCCCTTCCACCACCGTGCCTCCGGCCTCGGGAATCACCCCCAGACGCCACAGCAGGAATCCAGCCAGGGTCTCGAAACCGGCGTTGGGTGGGACTTCGATGCCGTAGTCCGCCTCCAGGTCGACGATACTCGTGGAGCCCTCAAGCTCGATCGTCTCCCAAACAACAGGAAGTGGCGGCAGCCGCAGATCGTGTTCGTCGTCGATGTGGCCGAACACCTGTTCCAGGACATCTTCGAGTGTCAGCAGGCCGGTGACCGCGCCAAACTCATCGACGACCAGCGCCATGTGAGTCCGCGAGTGCCGGAACGTGTCAATGAGTTGCGTCACGGGCTTGGTTTCCGGCACGACTTCGGGGATCCGCAGCATGCGCCGCAAATCGTACGTGCTCGGCAACGCGCGCCGGCGTGTGCGGGCCTGGCGCCGCTGTTGCCAGATTTCGAGCAGGTCCTTGGCGTTGACGATGCCGATGATGTTGTCGGGGCTCCGTTCATAGACCGGCACCCGCGAGTACTTGGCCTCGTGGAAGATCCGGAGCAGGTCGTCGAGCGATGAATCGGCCGGGGCCGCCGCGAAGTTGTGGCGCGGAACCATGATCTGGCGCGCGGTGAGATCGCGCAAATCGAGCAGTTGCTGGATGGCATCTTCCTCGAACGCGGTGATCTGCCCGTGGCGGTGGCTTGCGGCCACCATGTGCTTTAGCTCCTCTACCGGATGCCCGCCGTGCTGCGAGCCGCCCTTCAGTCCCAGCATCCGGCTCACCCACAACGCGGAACGCTCGATCACCGACACGAACGGGCCTGAGATGCGGTAGAAAACCAGCAGCACCGGAGCCACCGCCACCGCCAGCCGGTCTGCTTTATCGATCGCCAGGTTCTTCGGGACCACCTCGCCGATCACGACGTGGATGTAGCTGATCGACAAGTATGAGACGGCAAAGGCGAGCGCCTGATAGATGGGCCAGAGGTAGGTGCCCTTGTGGGCCGAGAAGGCGTGTTCGAGGTAGTTTTCGATCCCCTGCTCGCCGATGGCACCCAGGGCGAGCGACGCAAGGGTCAGCCCCAACTGCACCACCGAGAGCAGGCGCTCCGGGTTCTCCAGCAGATGGAGCGCCGCGTGCGCGCCGGTCTGCCCTTCCGCCGCAAGCTGCCGCAGCCGCGATTGGCGGACCGACAGCAGCGCAACTTCCGCCGCGGAAAAGAACGCGTTCACCGCAATGATGAGGGAAACCAGCAGGAACCGGTATCCTAGAGTCAGATCCACTTGAATCGCTTCATAAAATATACCAACTACCTGATTGCGTTCGTTTTAGCGGTTTGCGGGGGCTTGGTGTACTGGTTCGCCTACCGGGTGCTGCCCCAGACGTCTGGGACGGTCGGACTGCCCGTCTCAGCGGCGGCACGAGTGGTCCGGGATGCCCAAGGCGTGCCGCACATCTATGCTGCAAGTGAAGAGGACGCGTGGTTCCTGCAGGGATACTGCGCGGCGCAGGACCGTCTATTCCAGATCGAGATGTTCCGCCGGCTGGCCGCCGGAGAGATTGCGGCGATCCTGGGTCCGCAGGGGGTTGAGCCCGATCTCGACGCGCGCCGGTTTCGCATCCGGCGGCTGGCCGAGCAGCATCTGCGCACGCTGCGTGACGAGGATCGCGCGCCGATCGCCGCGTTTGCGCGCGGCGTGAACGCATTCATCGAGCGCAACCGGGGGGCGCTGCCGGTGGAGTTTTCGCTCGCCCGGTTTGATCCCTCGCCGTGGACCGTGACCGATTCCGTGATGGTCGCGCTGAGTCTGACGAGAAACCTTACCAATACCTGGCGCGACGAGGCCACCAAGCAGGCGATGCGGTCCATCGGGGATCCCAAAAAGGTCGACTTCCTGTTCCCGGTGCGGACCGGAGATGAGATCTCGATGGGGTCCAACGCCTGGGCCATCTCGGGCGCGCGGACGGCTTCGGGTAAGCCGCTGCTTGCCAATGATCCGCACCTCCAGACCGCGGTTCCGGGTCTGTGGTATCAGGTCCACCTGAAGACGCCACAGGTGGACGTGGCCGGAGTCCAGTTGCCGGGACTCCCGGGGGTCCTGATCGGACACAACCAGCGGATCGCGTGGGGAATGACGATCCTGCACTACGATGTTCAGGACTTGTACGAAGTGCGTGGGGGGCCAGTTGCACAGGAGCGGGAGACGGTGGCGGTACGCGGCGGGCGTCCGGTTGATGCGGTGCTGCTGGTCACACGCCACGGTCCGGTGATCACCAACGAGGGCGGGCGGAACTATGCGGTGCGCTGGGCGGCGGCTCTACCTGGGTGGTTCGAGTATCCCGTGGCGGAGCTGAATCGCGCGGGCAACTGGGAGGAGTTCCGGGCCGCGCTGAAGCGGTATCCGGGCGCTGGGGCGAATTTTCTCTATGCCGATGTCGACGGGAACATCGGCTACCAGGCCGCAGGCAAGCTGCCGGCGCGAAAGACCTGGAATGGCGACTTGCCAGCGGGTCCGGACGACGAATGGGATGGGTTGATCGCTTTCGAGGACCTGCCTTCCGCGTTTAATCCGCCAAGCGGGATGTTGATTTCGTCGAATCAAAACCCTTTTCCTGCCAACTACCGGCATCGTGTACACGGAAATTTCGCGGCGCCGTACCGCGCCCGGCAGGCGCGGGCAATGCTGTCGCGGCAATCCGGTTGGACCGCCGCTCGGATGGCGCAGGTCCAGAAGGACGTTTACTCAGCGCCCGCGCATTTCCTCGCGCGGCAACTGGCCGGCGTGGCGCGTTCCCGTGGCGCGGGCAGTCCACAGATAGCCGAAGCAGGAAGGCTGCTCGAAGCCTGGAACGGACAAATGAACGCGGACCTGCCCCAGCCGTTCATCGTGATCCTCGTCTTTCAGCACCTGCGGAAGGCGATCCTCGAACACGTGGCGCCGGACAAAGGAGCCCAGTACGACAGCCAGATGGGCCAGGCGATTATCGAGCGCCTGTTCCGCGACCGTCCAGCGGGCTGGTTCGCCGACTATGACCAGGTCCTGGCGAAGGCCTTGCTGGACGCGCTAGAGGAGGGCGAGCGGATCCAGGGCCGCAATCCCGCCAACTGGAAGTGGGGCGCGTACAACGTGGTCAGGCTGGATCATCCGGTGGTAGGCCGGATTCCGCTGCTGGGTCCGAGGTACCGTTGGGGGCCGCAGGGATTGGATGGCGCGCCGAACGTGATCAGCACGACGACGGCCCGGGTGAGCCCGTCGATGCGGTTCATTGCCGACTTGGCCGATTGGGAGAAGTCGACGCTGACGCTGGCCGGAGGGCAGAGCGGCCAGCCGATGTCCGGCAACTATCGCGATCAGTGGGAAAAGTGGCTGGCAGGAGATGGAATCCCGATGCGCTTCGGCGCCGTGGAAGGCCGGGTTTTGGAGGTACACCCAGGAAAATAGATTTGATCCACGGGGCTGATGCACCTGATGGGCACGCTGCCCATACACGAGGACGCCATCATTGAACCGGTGCGAAGCGAAGTGTTTGTCCCGTCGAAAATCGCCGGCAGCCTGATCAAGGTCAATGCACCAAATGGTTCATTGCTGGACCAGGTGGAAGCGCTCTGGGGCCGGGCTCATCCCCAAGCACGCGGACCTTGATCATGTCCTCACCGTGTTCGTCATGCTCGATCAAGGCATCCCCGCGGAGTGGCCCGAAGCTCTGCTGTACGACCGGAAGGGAAGCTTCGGCGGCGCCCGGCCGCGTTTCGTCCGCCAGTCCAAGGTCGGTGCCAGATTTGTGATGGAGGCCGCAGGATCAACCTCATGCACCTGGTTCCTCTCATGGAACACACCCGGCAGGAGTTCGAAGAAGCGGCGAGGCTGGTTTACGCCACAGGGGACGAGAATCTGATCGTCCTTTTCCTGATGACGGCCGATGAAGAGATATCCTGATGGTGAAGCGAGGAGGCTGCTCAAAGTGTTACACAACGCCATGATCGAGATCGGAATGACAACTCAGTTGGGCCAGGAGTTGATGGAGGTCGGAGAGAAGAAAGGTGAGCAGAGAGCGTTGGCGCAGGGCCGCCAGGAACTGGAGGAAGCCCGCGCATCATACCGGCTTCAGACGATCGAACTGATCCGGGCCTACCTCGACGCCACGCACCCGGAACTCGCTTCCGATCCCTCACTCGACTCGATCACGTCGGTGGAGACCGCGAGGGATACGCTCAAAAAGCTGTACCAGACCTCGACCAGGGAGAGTGCGTTGGAAGTCCTGCGCACCTCAATTTAGTGGACGGGGGCTGCCCAACGTGTCCACAACGCCATGATCGAGATCGGAATGACAACTCAGTTGGGCCAGGAGTTGATGGAGGTCGGAGAGAAGAAAGGGCTCGCGCAGGGCCGCCGGCAAGCCACCGAGGAAGCCCGCGCATCGCACCGGCTTCAGATGATCGAACTGATCCGGGCCTACCTCGCGGCCAAGCACCCGGAACTCGCTTCCGATCCCTCGCTCGACTCCATCCCTTCGGCCGAGACCGCGCGGGAAGCACTCGAGAAGCTGTACGACGCCTCGACCAGGGAGAGCGCGTTGGAAGTCCTGCGCACCTCAATTCCGCCGCAAAGCTGAGCCGGTCAGCCCGGAAGCTCCAGCCTATCCCCGGTACGCTTCCGCCACGCCTCCATACGTGACCGCAAACGCCGCACCACTTCGCGCGACTCCGGCCGGTAATACAGGTTGGTCTGCTCCATCGGATCCCGCTCTCGGTTGAACAGCAGGCTATGATCCTTGTCATAGACCGCCAGCTTCCATCCGTCCGGCGAAACCACCGCCCGCCCGTCCGGACCATCCGGTGGCGTGTGCCACTCGCTGAATACGTGGTCTTCGGGATGCTTGCCGCCCTGCATCATTCCAACCAGGCTATGTCCCGGGAGTCCCTCGGCGCGCCGGCCAGCGCCCATCAGGTCGAGCAGCGTGGGTACCAGGTCGATGTGGCTCACCGGATTCCGGACCACGTGGTGCGCCTGCCTCCGGAACGGAACGCGCATCAACAGCGGCACGCGCATCGCTTCTTCGTAGAACACACCCTTGCCGATCAACCCGTGCGCGCCCATCATCTCTCCGTGATCGGAGGTGAACACCACGATCGTGTTCTCCGCCGTCCCGGATGCTTCGAGCGCCCATAGGATCCGTCCCACCGCCTCATCCACCTGGCTGCACAGACCCGCGTAGTTGCGGTTCAATCGCTGCCATCCCTCACGCGTCTTGAGGCCGTGCCCCTCGAATCCATGCTCGAAATACCTCTGCCTCGACTTCCGGTACCGCTCCGGTTCCTTCTCCGGGACCACCTGGTGATTGGACGGCACCGGCGCCTCTTCGTCGCCATGGAGATCGTTGTACGGCCCGAAGAACGGCATGTGAGGCTCAAGGAAGTTCAAGTGCAGCAGCCATGGCCCGGCGGAATGCCGCCCGATGAAGTCCGCCGCCTCACGCGCCAGGAACGCCGGCTTGCAATGTTCCACCTTGCGCCGCACCGCGAATCCGCGCGAGTACCGCCCCGAGCCGCTGTCCGGCTTGTACCCACACCCCGCGAGGAAATGGTGATAGCTCGACTTTGCCGATGCATCACGGCCCTTGGAGAAGTGCTCGTGGTAGCCGTCCTCCATGCTTACCCATTGCTCGAATCCATGTTGTGCGAACACCTCGTCGCCCAGGTGCCACTTGCCCATGTACGCGGTGCGGTAGGAGGAATCGGTCAGCAGCTCGGGCAGTGTCTTCGTGTCGGCCCGAAGCGCGATGTTGTTCGTGATGCAGCCATTGGCGTGCGGCCATTGTCCGGTGAGAACGGAGGACCGCGCCGGGGTGCACACCGGCTGGGTGTCGTAGCAACGGTCGAACACCACGCTCTCCGATGCAAGCCGGTTCAGGACCGGCATCCGGAACCGGTCATTGCCATAGACGCGGAGTGTGTCGGCGCGCTGCTCATCGGTCCACAGGAACAGCAGATTCGGCTTGTCTCCCGGCTTCCTGGAGGCTCCACGCAAGACCGCGGGAGCGCCCGCGGCGAACTGCAGAGCCTGGCGGCGAGTCATCATGACGAAGCGTATCACAGGATTCGGGATAAGATACCTTCATGCAGGCCTACTTCAAGTGGCTCGAGCCAACCATCGCGGACAAGCTGAATCAGCAGCCCGCTGGCGCTCCAGTCTTCGTTCGAATGTTCCTTCAGCTCAGTCCGGACCACGGACTGCTGCGGTCCACGCTCGCAGCCGCGCTCGGCATGTCCTCCAAGTGGCTCGGAGCCGCTCAAGTGCGGATCGAGGAGCGCGGTGGCGCGCGCGAGGGATTTCTCACCGCGATGGCCGAATACGCGGGCGGACAATCGGCGCTGGTGACGGTGGAGGCGGCCTCCGGTGATCCCACGGTCTCGATCCTGGTGATGGGGCAGCAGGGCAGCCTCAAGTTCGACGACTACCCGGAACCGGAGGTGCTCCGGTGAGCATCGGAATCCTGTTGGTCACCGGCGGACGCACGCACCAGGAAGGATACGGCGCCGCATTCCAGGCGGATCCGCGTGCACGCTTGATCGCCGTCTCCGACGAGCCCGGTGTCGACGAGCGGCGGGCGGCGCTCAACCAGCGGCTGGCGGACGAGCTCCGCATCCCCTACATCCGCGACCTCGGCGAGGCGCTCCGGCGTGACGGAATCCAGGCCGCCTCGATCTGCACCGAGCATCACCGCCAGGGCCGGTTGAGCATCCGTTGCGCGGAAGCCGGAAAGCACCTCTACGTCGACAAGCCGCTTGCAGGATCGCTCGATGAGGCGCGGCGGCTCGAACGGATCGTGCGCGAGAAGAAGCTGCTGACGCAGATGTTCACGCAGGTGACGGCGGCCCCGGCGCGAAAAGCCCGGCGTCTGCTCGAACGCGGCCAAGTGGGAGACCTGCGCGCGATCCACCACGATCTCCTGTTCGCCAAGGGGTTCTCCGCCGGTCTTCCGCTAGTGCCCCGCAAGGAAACCGCGGCACCAGCGCCCGATCAGTTCCTCGTGCCGGAAGCCAAGCGCGAGATGTTCAATATTGCCGTGTATTCGCTTGCCCTGTTCCGCTGGATCACGGGGCGAAAAGCGTTCCGCTCCGTCGCCGCGCATACCGCTAACTACTTCTTCGATACCAACAAGAAGCACGGCATGGAAGACTTCGGCGCCATGCTGGTGGGGCTCGACGGCGGCATCACCGCCACTGTCGCCGCGGGACGCACTGGATGGCGCTCGCACCCGGGAAGCGGACATCACCGCATCCGCCTGTTCGGTTCCCGCGGATCGGCGATCGTGGACGCCTTCGCGGGCCACGCCGAGATCACAAGCGATCAGCAGAGCAACTGGCGAGTACCGCCCAAGAATCCCGATGATCCGATGGGATTCTGGTCGAGCTCGGATCAGAGAAAGACTGGCGGGCCGGAATGGTGGCTACCCGCGCCGCCTGCGAAGAGCGATCAAAGCCACTTTTTGGATTGCCTGGAAAAGAACCGCGAGCCGGAGGTCACCGTTCCCGACGGCGTGCGCATACTGGAGGTGCTGTTCGCCGCCTACCGTTCCGCGGCGGAGAAGCGGACGGTGGCATTGGGCTGACCACGGGAGTATGATGGAGTCAAATTCCATCAGGGGTGATGAAAATCATGCGAGTCCCCGCATTCCTCGCTTTCGCCGCGCTTTCGATGGCGCAAACCGCTGGACTTCCCGTGAAACGCGCGGTCCTCTACAAGACGGGTGTCGGATACTTTGAACACCTGGGGAACGTGACCGGACCTCAGCAGGTCTCGATCCAGTTCACCGAGGCCCAGTTGAACGACGTGCTCAAGTCGCTAACCGTGCTCGACCTCAACGGTGGGCGCATCGCCGGTGTCAACTACGCATCCGCCGCTCCCATCGAGCGCCGCATCGCCGAACTCCGCCTTCCGCCCGCGGGCAAAGCCGGTCTCACCGAATTCCTCAATTCGCTGCGCGGCGCACGGATGGAAGTCCGCGGTGGAGCTGGCGCCGTGACCGGCAGGCTGTTGAGCATCGAGCGCAAGACGCGGTCCGGCGGCGGCACGACGCTCGAAGTCGATCACCTGTCGCTGGTCACCGATTCCGGTGAAATCAAGACAGCCGAGCTGACGCCGAACTTCGGTGTCAAGCTGCTCGACCGCGGCACCTCGGCCCGCGTCGGACGCTACATGGACCTTGTAGCTGAAGCCCGGGAGGCGGATGCGCGCCGGATGATCGTGTCCACGGCGGGCGGCGGGACCCGGCAGGTCTTTGTGAGCTACATCAGCGAAGTCCCGGTGTGGAAGAGCACCTACCGGCTCGTGATGCCGTCCAAGCCCGGTGCAAAGCCGCTGATTCAGGGCTGGGCCATCGTCGACAACACGGCGGGCGAGGACTGGACCAACATCGAGCTGTCGCTGGCCGCCGGTGCGCCGCAGTCGTTCGTGCAGCATCTTTCCCAGCCGCACTACAGCCGCAGACCGGTGGTCCGGCTGCCGGAGATGCTTTCATCAGTCCCTCAGGAGCATGAAGCGACTCTTGATACCGGATCCGGTAGCGGCGCTAGTGGCGTGCTTGCGGTTGAGGGCCGGGCCCCGGAAATGCAAACAGAAAACGCCAGTATTGACGTGTCTGCTGGCCGCAGTCTAGGCACCGGCTCCCGCTTGGGCCGGACCGGGAAGCCAGGCGGCATTCCGCCACCACCACCTCTTCCACAGCGTCCATCCGGAGCCATTGAGGAAGCCCGTGTACGAACCGAGGTCCGCACCACCGCGCGAGAGCTGGGCGACCTGTTCGAGTACAAGATTCAAGACCCAGTCACGATCCCCAAGGGCCAATCCGCTCTCGTTCCGATTCTGCAATCCCAGTTCGACATGGAGCGGATCACTGTCTGGACTCCGTCCCGCCCCGACTCCCGTCCCGAGCGCGGCCTCTGGCTCCGCAACACCACCGGGCTCACATTGGACGGCGGAACCTTCAACGTCACTGACGGCGAAGCGTTCGCGGGAGAGGGAATCTTCGAAGCGATCCGGCCTGGCGAGCGCCGCATCGTCACCTATGCCGCCGACTTGGCGCTGGCGGCGAGCTCCCGTGAAGAGACGCAGACCCAACGGGTCTCCCGCGCGGCCCTGGTCAAGGGCACATTGACTTTGACAAACGAGGTCCGCGAGAAGCGCATCTACACGCTGCGAAACGAGGACACGCAGCCGCGCAACGTGATCATCGAGCATCCGGTGCGGTCCGGTTGGACCGCCCGCGGCAGCATCAAGCCCGAGGAAACTTCGCGCGGATGGCACCGGTACCGGCTGACGGTGCAGCCGAAGTAGACTGCCTCCCTTGAGGTCGAGGAGGCCCGTCCCAAGAGCACCACCTACGCCATTCACGATGTGACGGACACCCTGCTGGTGGCTCTCGTCTCCACGGGCGCCGTCGACAAGCAGATCGAGGCGTCACTGCGGCTCGTGATCGAGAAGAAGAACGCGGTGGCGGACCTGGAGGCAAAGGAAGAGGTGCTGCAGAAGGAGTCCCAGGACATCTTCGACGATCAGGCGCGGCTGCGTGAGAACATCAAATCGCTGGGCGCCACGCCCGATGCCCGGGATCTGGTCCAGCGATACACGTCGCGTCTGAACCAGCAGGAGGACCGCCTGGAGGTGATCAAGAAGGAGTCCGCGGTGCTCGCCCAGCGGAAGGAAGCCGCCGGGGAGGAGCTGCAAGCAGTGATTGGGCACCTTGCGGCGCAAGCAAACGATAATGCCCGATAGGCTTATCGGGTAAGTCCGAGCGTAAACTGCACGCCCTCCGACTTCCGCAGGGCGGCGAGAATGTTCGTGAGGTTGGCGGCCGAAGGGCTGCCCTTGGATCCCAGCATGCGCATCAGGCTCTTGGCGGGAATGCTCGTCTCGCGCTCCAATCCTTGGAATCCCACCGTCGCGTTAACGTAGTCCCGCAAGACAGCCTTGCCCAACGCCAGGTCGCCGTTGAGGATCAGCTCAACGGCCTCGCGCAGCAGGGCTTGGCGGAACTCCGGATCGTGCGCAGCCCGGTTGCGGATGGTTTCTTTGAAATCATGGGTGAGAGGCATTATCCTAGATCAGGCAGTTGAAACGAGCGCGGGTGGCGGAAGATGGCCGACACTGGCGGAATGAGCGAAGTTTTGGATCCGCGAGGGGTTCACCCGCTGGGTGAGCCGGAAGACGCAGTGCAATCGTACC
>VFZX01000296.1 GCA_016871015.1 Acidobacteriota bacterium
GCACACGTTCCTGATCTACACCATGTTCCATCCGCGCGACTACTCCGACAAGTGCGTTGCCGGAAGCTGCCACGAGAACGACAACGAAGGGATGGTGCTGACGGTCCGTAAGAACGGCTCGGAGTTCGGGAAGCTGGAGGTGATGGAGTCGCTCGCACATAATAATGTGCACGCGGTGGTCGCTGACGGCCGGATCCGGAGCGGCCAGCATCGCGTGGAAGGCCAGATCGAGCTTTATGAAGGCAGCCATCCGGTGGTGTTCATCGAGTCCGGCGGCCACGGCGTCTATCCGAGTCTGGGCGGGCACTCCCGGTTTAAGCTCAGCGATGGGCGGTTCACCGGCGGAACCGGTATCACCTATGTTTACAAAGGGATCGCCGAGCGTCCCAAGAATTCGGACGACAGGCTGGTTGGCTACGAGTTGCTCCCCATTTATGACCACTGGTGGCTGAAGGGCACCGAGGGCGCCCGCTGGGGCGAGCGGACCTTCGACGACTTCTTCGCCTACCAGCCGTTCGGAAACCGGCCAGGAACTCCGCAGGGCGTGGGCAAGATCAGTGCCGCGTTCCTTGGCCGGAAGGAGGCCTCGAACAAAGCGCGGCCGTTTTGGGGGTGGTTCGACAACGCGACCAAGAAGAGGAATACCCTCAACAACGGGCAGTGGGCGCTCGATCCGGCGTACGCCGTCACCCAGGGAGTCCGCTTTCCGGACAACGAATTGCCAGCCACCGACTACACTTTTAATCCGTACTTGGGAGTCGAATGACCCAGAAGTCTCCATCCGTCCACAATATATAGTGCTAGTTCTGAACTAGACACTGAATCCTGTATTCCGCTTTACTTTTCACTGCATCGCGGTTAACATAATAGAGTGCTGAGACTCAAGCGCGTCGAGATTCAGGGATTCAAGTCCTTTTGTGACCGGACGGAGATGCGGTTCCACGGAACCGGCATTTCGGCGATCGTCGGACCCAACGGGTGCGGCAAGTCGAACCTGGCCGACGCGATCAGTTGGGTGCTCGGCGAGCAGTCGGCTAAATCCCTTCGTGGCAGCAGGATGGAGGATGTAATCTTCTCTGGTACTCGAGATCGCAAACCGCTCTCGATGGCCCAGGTCACCCTCACCCTCGCAGACCCGCAGCGCCAGGTTCCTGCCGAGCCGGTTGTGGTCAACGGAACCAACGGCCACGCCAAGCCCGCCTCGAGCGAGATCACCATCACCCGCCGGCTCTATCGCAGCGGGGAGAGCGAATACCTGATCGACGGCAAGGCTGCCCGTCTCCGTGACATTCAGGACATCTTTATCGGCACCGGCCTCGGACCGGAGAGCTACGCCATCATCGAACAGGGCCGCATCGGACAGCTCCTGTCCTCCAAGCCTCACGACCGCCGGGCGGTAATCGAGGAAGCCGCCGGAATCGGGAAGTTCAAGACCAAGCGCCGGCTGGCCGAGGCCAAGCTCGAGAGCGCCAAGCAGAACCTCTCGCGGGTGTTCGACATTCTGGAGGAGGTCGGCCGGCAGGCGAACTCGCTCAAACGGCAGGCGGCCAAGGCAAAGCGCTTCCAGGAACTGAACGCCGAGTTGATGGTTCAGCTCAAGATCGCCCTCACCGGCAAGTACCAGTTGCTCGATCGGGAGGCGACCAAGATCGCCCTGGAGCTGAATCAAGCGGCTGCCGCGTTCCAGGCGGTCTCAGCGCAGGTCACCGAACGCGAGGCCGCTCAGACCAAGGTCCTCGAAGAGAACTACGCGGTTGAGGGCCAGCTCACCGCGACCCGCGAGCAATTGTCGCAACTGCGGCTGGAAGGGGAGCGGACCCGGGGAAGGATCCAGGCCCAGGCGCGCGAAGTCGGTGCGATCGAGTCGCGCCTTACACAGGGCGAGACGGACACGCTCCAGTTGCATCAGCGGCAGCAACAGCTCGAACGGGACGCTGAGGAGCACTCGCTCCGGCTCACGCGGCTGGAAGAGGAAGCGGCCACCGCGCGCGGACAGCTCGACCACAAGACCCAGGAACGCGACTCGGCCCAGGCTGAGCTCCGCCAGCGCGAACAGATGATCGAACAGGGCCGCCAGGCTGTGCTTCGAGTCCTCGGCGAGGTTTCGAACCTCCGCAACCAGCTCGCGCAAATGGAAGGCTACTTCCAGGCCATCGAACGCGACCGGTCCCGCCTGTCCCGCGAAGAGCAGATGGCGGTCGCCGATCTCGAACGGCTCGAGGCCCGCCGGAATCAGGTGAGCACGGACCTCGGCCAGCGCCAGCTCGAGCTCGAATCATTGACCGGGCGCCGCCAACACCTCGACGAGGACCTGTCGTCCCGCAAGGGCGCCGCCGCCCAGGCACGCAAGGATCTCGAAGTCATCCGCGCCGAGGCCTCCAGGCTCAAGGCCCGCAAAGATTCGCTTGAAGAGATTCTCTCCCACCGCGCCTACACGACGGACTCGGTGAAGCGGCTGTTCACCGCATTCGAGCGCGGCAAGGCGAAGGACCTCAAGCCCTCAGGCGTCCTTGCCGACTTCGTCGAAGTGGACTCCCAGTGGGAAAAGGCTGCCGAGGAGTTCCTGCACGAAGAACTGGAGTACGTGCTGGTGCGCGACTGGAGCCAGGCGGGCGAAGGCATCGACCTGATGCGGACCGACCTGGATGGACGCGCGACGTTCCTGGTCCACCCGGAACCGGGCGATCCTTACGCCTCCCTGCCCGCAACGCTTCCGGCCATCGGTCCCGAAACCGGAATTCTCGCCCGCTTGAGCGACGTCCTGCGGATGACCAATGGGCTGACGCACGCTCCGGCCGCTCTCATTCCGCGCCTTGCGCGCTGCTTTATCGCCGAGAACCGGCAGGCGGCGCAGCGGCTCGCGACCCAGTATCCCGACTTCTACTTTCTGCTCGCCGACGGGGTCTGCTATCACGGCCACGCGGTGAGCGGCGGACGCAAGACCGGCAGTGGACCTCTGGCCCTCAAGCGCGAGCTTCGCGAGCTGACTTCGCAGTCAGGCCAAAAGCAGAAGGTGCTCGACCAAACCATCGCCCGGCTCCAGTCGCTCGACCAGGAAATCGCCCAGTTGACCGAAGAGCTCGAGGCCCTGCGCGGCCAGCAGCAAGGCCGCGAGCGTGAAACCGTGGCGCTCGACCATGAGAACCGCCGTCTGGCGGAAGAGTTTTCGCGGACCAATTCCAAGCTTTCGGTGGCGCGGCTGGAGCTCCAGCGGTTGGAAAAAGACGGTGCCACCGCGGTCGCCAAACGTGAAGCCATGCAGTCGCAGGTGGGCGAGGCCGACACGGTCCGGTTGAACCACGAACAGGCGCTCGCCGAGATGCGGCAAGCCCTCGACGGAATCCAGCGCCGGGTCGCATACCTTTCGGAGGAACACTCCGGACTCCGGATCCAGATGGCGGAGCGCGAAGAACGCCGGCGCGCCGAAAAGAGTGCGATGGAGCGGGTGCAGCAGCAGGCACACGACCTCGTCCGGAGGCGCCAGTCCCTGGCCGAGGAGATGGAGCGGCTCGGTGTCCAGCGCCAGAGGCTGCTCAACGACAACATGGCGCTTGATGAAACCGCCGCCAAGCTGGCCCTTCAAATCGCGTCAACCGAAGAGCGGGTGGCGGAGCTGGCCGCGCGGGAGCATGCGTTGCGGGAACAGCTCGCCGCGATGGACGAGGAAGTCAAGGCCCTCCGTACCGAAGCGCAAGCGGCACAGGAACGCCGCGGACAGATCGAGTTGCAACTGGTGGAGCGGCGCGCCGAGTTGAAGTTCCTCGACGAAACCTCACAGAAGGAACTGAAAATCCCGGTTCAGGAACTGGCGGCAGCGGCGGAAACGCAGATGGACGAGATCTCGCTGCTTGAGTCCGAAGAGAAGGTGGCTTCGCTCAAGAGCAAGATCGAAAACCTGGGTCCGGTGAACCCCGACGCGTTGCAGGAGTTTGAAGAGGCGCAGCAGCGCTACGACTTCCTCAACACCCAGCGGCAGGATCTGCTCGATTCGATCCGCGATACCGAAAAGGCGATCCAGGAGATCGACGTCGAGTCGAAGAAGCGGTTCACCGAGGCCTTCGAAGCTATCAACGCTTCGTTTAAGGAGACGTTCACGAAGCTGTTCGGCGGCGGCTCGGCGGAGATGCGGCTGACGGACGAGTCCAACGCGAATGACTCGGGCATCGACATCGTGGCTTCGCCCCCGGGCAAACGCCTCCAGAACGTCCTGCTGCTGTCGGGCGGAGAGAAGGCGCTCACCGCTCTGTCACTTCTGATGGCGGTGTTCAAGTACACGCCGAGCCCGTTCTGCATGCTCGACGAGGTGGACGCGCCGCTCGACGAGCCCAACATCCAGCGGCTGATGGGGCTGCTGCGCGACATGGCCGAGCAAACCCAGTTCATCATCATCACGCACGCCAAGCGGACGATGGAAGCGGCTCAATCGCTGTACGGAGTGACCATGCAGGAGCCCGGCGTGTCCAAGCTCGTGTCGGTCCGCTTCAACCAGACGGCGCCGGTGCCGCAAACGGTTCAGGCTCCGCAGTACGCGGCCCGGGTGTAGCGGTGTACGCGCGATCGACGCGCCAACAATCGAGACTGCATGCACCTGGGGAATAGTGTTTCGATTCCGGCGGCGCGTATTCTGGGTGGGCCATGCATCAATTCGACTCTTGCATTAAGGACATGTTCTTTTCGAATCTGACGACGATTCCGGAGCGGGTCCTGGGTGCCGCGCCATTGGAGTGGCTGAATGTGGAGGTTCCACGAGTCACTGCGCGGAGGTCGATTTCGTCGCCCGGCTGGTGAATGGGCGGCTGGTCCATCTGGAGGTCCAGGGCTACAATGACCGGGAAATAGCCATCCGGATGCTTGAGCCGGTTCCGCATTTCCTGCGGATTCTGGGTCAGCGGCCGGACCAGGCCATGCTCTACGTCGGCGACAAGCCCATGAACATGGAGGACGGCTACGCCGATAACTACGGGCTGGTGTTCCGCTTCAAGCGGTTTGACATCCGCGAGGTGATCACCAAGCAGCAGATGTTGGGGAGTGACCGCTACGGGGACTACGTGTTCGCGATTCTGACCGAGGGCGGGAACAACCGGGAGACGCTATGCGAGGTTCTCGACCGGATCATGCTGCTTCCGGTCGAGCAGTGGCGGGACACAATGGGTAAACTGATCGTATTGGCCGGGCTGAGGAAGCTCGATGTCGTTCTCGTCGAGGACATGGAGAAAATGCCAATATTGATTGATCCAGCGGAAAACGTGATTTTGAAGTCGATTCTCGATCAGGGCCACCGGAAGGGCTTGATTGAGGGTAAGGCGCAAGGCGTGATTGAGGGCAAAGTCGAGGGCATTCGTGAAGGACGCGTTTCGTCCCTGCGAGCCATTCTGTCAAAGCGCTTTGGCTCCGTGCCCGTCTGGGCGGACCGGTGGATGGAGTCCGCAGGCACCGATCAGATCGCAGGATGGACAACTCGCGCGATCGACGCGCCAACAATCGAGTCCGTCTTCGAATAGGCCGACGGCTGCGCACCCCGAAAGCGCCTGCGGGCCGACCGGAGCAGGCCCCAAAGGGCATCCACCGCGTCACGCCCCCGGCGCAACGATCGCGTCGGCGGCACCGCTGAATCGCCGCTGCCGGGTGAGTTGATCACGATTCCGCACCTACTACACCGGATTCCCTGCCCCGCTCACCAACGGCGGACTCAACGAGCACGGTGTCTCCGTGCGCGATGTCGCGTTGAACGCGCGCCGCGAACTCGTCGAGATGACGCCGCGTCCGGAGCAAGGCCTGCTCCCGGCGGGCTATCGCCAGCACTTCTGAATCCCCGATTCCCGGCGAGGTGTTGGCGATGAACAGAACTGATGACCCTCACGAGGCGACGCGTTCTACCGGATAGACGACCGAGGCTTGCAGGGCCTCCGATGCGAATGCTTGAGCGGCCCGGATCCCTTCACGTGTGATAGGGGGATGAGCGTGAAGATCTGATCTTCTGTTTAACCGGTAGCGAACTTTTCCAAGATCAGTTGAACCGTGATCCTATTTTCTCTGCTCGGCCCCTGGCTTGTCATACGGCGCCCCCGTCCCCGACGATCCCATGAAGAACTTCCGCCCATCGGCCAGCGTGACGTCCCGCCCGTTGGCCCGGTTGGACCGGTCCTTCGCCTGGTACCCGTCAACGATCACCACGTCGCCGTACTTGATCGTGTCCCGCTTCAGCCCCCGGCGCAGGAGGCTGTTCGGAGTGCCGCCCTCGACCATCCACACCTGCTTGGCCCCGTCCTTGGTGACTTCGACGTGGATCCAGGTATGCGGATTGATCCACTCAACACGCACCACCGGACCCTTCAGCAGCACCGGGCGGTTGGGATCAAACTCGGCGCCAAAGGCGTGGTGCGCATACACCGGCACCACGCGCCACAGCGCGATACCGGCCACCGCGGCCGCAATCACTGCAAAAAATGCTTTCGTCCTCATCGTCTCTCCCTCACTTCTTCCCCGTCAGGTCGCCTTCCAGGATGCGGGCGCCGCGCAGGATCCCTCCGAACGAGTAGTTGCCCTCATGGCAGGCGTACTCGTAAATCCTCTGGTCGGTCGCGGGCCACAGCATCTCGCCGCTCCAGGAGCTCACCCACACGGTTGGATCCTCCACCGTGAACTGATACCGCAGCGTCTTGGCGTCGATCCGCGTGAAGCGCTCGACCACGTGCAGGTTCCGCGTGGCGTTGGCCAGCCCCGGCGTATCGTTGAAGTTCGTCGTGTCGACCACGAGAGTGTTGCCCTCCCAGTGGCCGATCGAATCTCCCATCCAGCGGCGAATCTCCGGCGGGTCGTGCTTCGAGTTCAGCCGGATGATGCGGACGTCGTGAACCATCTCGTTCAGGATCATCACCGTGTCTTTCGTCTGGACGATCCGTTTGAGATTGTTGTAGAGCACGGGCAGCATCGGAGGTCCGGCTGTGGACCCAAACCCCAACAGGCAGCGCTCGGCCAGCGGACGCAGCTCGGGATCATCGTATGGACCCGGCTCGACGCCCTCCTTCACCCACCACGCGACTCCTGTGTTCGCCCGGTTCATCCGGCCGCGCGCAGCCGCCTGCTTCCGCCCCTCGGGAGTGAGCGCGGGCATCTGCCCGTTCTTCGGACTCGTCATGATCGAAGTCCGGTACTTGCCGTCGATCAGGAACGCACCGCTGCCGCGGTCAATCCAGACGGTATTGTAGCCGCCGACATTGCCCGCCGCGCCCTGGGATCCATCGCCGCCCACTGGAGGCGCCTTGCGGTCCGGATCGCTGGCACGGCTGGTCGCCGCCATCACCGCTGCTTCCTGCTGCTCGAGGGCCTTGGCTTCCTCGGGCGACAGCTCCAACCGGTCGCCGTATCGCGCGGGACGGGTCAGCGGCGTGAGGGTCGCGATATCGTAGGTGCCCGACAGGTCCGGTGTCCTGGTCTGTGCGCCGGACTGGATTGCGGCGAGCAACAGCGCCGCGGGGATCGTGAAACGGATGGACATGCTGCCTCCTGTATTCTACCGGCTGAGCGGCTTGCGCCGGTGCTCTCCGTAAATCAGCTCTTCGACGAACTCGACACACTTGAAATCCATGATCCGCGCGTCGGGCTCCATCCGCCGGTACAACGGCAGCGAGATCTTCCAGGGCGCGGTGAACACTTCGGGATCCTCCATCACCGCTTCGTAGCGAATGTGGTTCGGACCCGTTAGCGTGAACCGCTCGGTCACCTTCAGTTGGTTGCTGTGGTGGGTCCCCGAGCGGTCAAACCAGGTGTCGCCGTTGAAGCCCGTGGACACGATCACAAGCGTGTCGCCCTCCCAGCGCCCCACCGGCTGCCCCATCCAGGAGTCGGTCTCCGCCGGACCAGGATCCTTGAAGTAGATGTCCCGCATCGCGCCCGCGTACTCGTAGGCGAAGAACACCGAGCCCGCGTTCTGGATGATCTGGAACGGGTACGGCATGTAGGTGGCGCGGGGAATTCCGGGGAGATAGCATTTCACTTCCGGGTCGCGGTCGATCCAGTTCTTGCGATTCTCCTCGCGTTTGGCCTGCGCTTCAGGCTTGTACGGAATCTTGCCCCCGTCGACGACGCCCATTCCTCCGGGCACAGCGCCCACCGCGCCCAAACGCAGCACCGGGACTGCCGGCAGCGGACCATGCGGACCATCGCGGAGCATCAGGGACGCGCGCGCGATATGGCGCTCGACGTCGTAGTGCGCTGATCCGATTGCTTGCCAGATTCCGTTGAAGTCCGGCTTCCCATTGGAGAGCCGCTGGGCGGAGGCCGCCGCCGCGCCAGCCAGCATCAGGAGCGGGACCGCGAAAATCTTCATCTCATTATTCTCCACGATCAGTAGAACGCAATCCAGCGGCCCGCAAACGCGACGCTGAACCAGAGTCCGAGAGAGACCACCGCGGCTGGCCGCGACTCTGCTCTCCGCCGCAGCGTGAACGTGTAGGCCACCGCCAGTAGCCCCATTTTGTACCAGAACGGCGGACTGTAGTAGCACTTGACCGCCTCGGACAGGAACATCGGAATGCCCGTCAGGATGAGCATCGCCACAGAGCCCGACATCCACGGGTGCAACTGGCGGTTGAGATCCGCGGCGTTTTGCTCCTTGAGTCCGAGGCCCAGGCGGCGGAGGTCCACCGCGAGGATCGTGCCGCCGAGAAGCGCCAGCGCGAGCAGGTGCACGCACTCGATCACTGGGAACATCCACAGCGACTCGCGGACCTTCGTTCCGATGAACGTCGCTTCGAACCACTGGAACAGCGGAAGCAGCTCCATCGTTACTCAAACCACTTGTAGGCCTGCATGCGGCCGCAAATGATCACACCGCTCCAGAAGGTAAGCGAGGCCAGGCCCGCCATCCGGGCGCGGGGCGGAGGTTGCGCGAGCGTGTCCCATCCGGCGACGTCGCGGAAGATGGTGAGGTGGAACAGCAAGGCGTTCAAGCCCGCGAGCAGAATGAGCACCAGTTTGACGCGGAAGAAGATGTTCGTGTAGGCGCGGACCGGACTCGAATAGAAAAGCAGGGCGCCGCTCACCACCATGATCACGAATCCGCCGAGGGCGATGGGCAGGAGTCTCGTCGCGATCTGGGAGACCGGAACCGTCCTGAGCGCGGCGCCAACCAACCTGAGGTCCAACAGAGCGATGATGCCGGCGAACAGCCCGAGCGTGAGGACGTGGGTGCTCTCGATCACCGGATAAAGGAGAATCGATTCGCGGATCGCTATACTTCCGCTGGTTGCCTCGATCCACTGCAAGAGCGGAATCATCACGTCCTCAGTAGTATATGCTACAGTGCACCTGACATGCGTGATCGTTGGCTGGAACTCGCCTCCGTGCTCTTGGCTGGAGTGGCTTGCTCCTGTGGCGGCGCCGCCAAGCCCACGCCGCCGTTCAAGCCCATCGCCACGCTCGAAGAAGTGATGCACGGACTCGTGATCCCGAACGCCGACGCCGTATGGAAGTCAGTGGGGACGATCTATTCGGCCAAGGGAGTAGAGGAGATCCGGCCCCGCACCGAGGACGATTGGGTGCATCTCGAAGCCAGCGCGACCACGTTGATGGAGAGCGGAAACCTGCTCATGATGGAGGGCCGGGCCAAGGACAACGGGAAGTGGATGGAGCGCTGCAGGGCTCTGATCGATGCCGCGGACTCGGTCCGCGGTGCCGCCAAGGCCAAGGACCCGGACGCGCTATTCACCCGCGGAGGCGATCTGTTCGAAGCCTGTCAAGGCTGCCACTTCGAGTACCGGTTCACCAAGGATCCTTCGGTGATCCGGACTCATTAAGGGCCGGCTACCTCCGCGTCTGCTGTTGGCGCCGCTGCTCTTCCTGCTGGCGCCTCTGCTCTTCATGTTGGCGCCTCTGCTCCGCTTCGCGGCGTTTGGCCTCGTCCTGCTGCTGCCGGTAGGCGAGCTGCTGACGCTGCTGCTCCTGCTGCCGCCGCAAGGCAAACTGTTGCTGCTGCTGTTGAAGCTGCTGCTGCCGTAATGCCTGCTGGCGCTGTTGTTCCTGCTGGTTGCGGAGCGCCGTCTGTTGTTGCTGCTGCTGCTGCTGGATCTGTTGCTGCCGCAAGGCCTGTTGCCGCTGGGCCTCCTGCTGTTTGCTGAGCGCCAGTTGCTGCTGCTGTTGTTGTTGCTGGAGCTGCTGCTGGCGGAGCGCCTGTTGCCGCTGCTGTTCCTGTTGTTTCGTTCGCGCGACCTGTTGTTGTTGCTGCTGCTGCTGGATCTGTTGCTGCCGCAAGGCCTGTTGCCGCTGGGCCTCCTGCTGCTTCCTCAGCGCCAGTTGCTGCTGCTGTTGTTGCTGGAGCTGCTGCTG
>VFZX01000297.1 GCA_016871015.1 Acidobacteriota bacterium
CTCACCAAGTATGCGCGGCAGTCGCCCTCGGTCGAAAACCGCTCCTCGAACTCCTGGATGGTTCGCGGGTAGTCCTCCACAGTCCAAATCTACAGGTTGGGGTCGGCTGAGTCAAGGGGATACCCAGTTGACGCGTCTCGACCTGCTCAGGCGGGAGTTCCTCGAAAAATGCATCGTCCGCGGCGGCCTGGTGGCCGGCGCCTCAATGTCATCCAACAGTCTGCTCGCCTACTGGCAACACGCGGAAGCCGCGGCGCGCAAGCCCACTGCGCCCGAAGTGCTGGGCCCGTTCTTCAAGAAAGGCGCGCCCAATAGCAAGGACATGCGGATTGCCGGCGAGCCCGGCATGACTCTGCGCGTGTCCGGCAAGATCATTGACGTACGCGGCAATGCGGTTCCCGGCGCGCGGGTCGACATGTGGCACGCCGACCACAAAGGCATCTACGACGTCCATGGCTACCGCTACCGGACCAAGCTGGCCATCGATTCCGGGACCGCGTACGAGACGCTCACCATCATGCCCGGGCACTATCCGGACCGTCCCGCGCAGCACATCCACTACCTGATCACAGCGCCCGGGTGCAAGCCGCTCGTGACGCAGCTCTACTTCGCGACCGATCCGTTCTTCGAAGGCGATCCCGACAAGAACTTCGGCAGGCGCGGCGTGGTATCGAACCGCGAGTGCGTCCGGCCTGTGACGCTCCTGGATGAGTCGGCCAAACCGCACGCAGCAGTGACCTTCGACCTGATCCTCGAGAGAGCCTGACATGAGGCTCGCGACATTGTTCCTGCTCGCGGCGGTCCTCTATGCCGACCGCGTGCTGCAATCGGACTCCGAGGTCACATCGATCGCCTTCACGCGGGATGGCGGACTGGCGGCGCTGTGCCGTGACGGCAAGATCCGGCTGTGGGACCTCAAGTCCGGCGGCGGGACGCCGGCCACCGTGGCGCTGGAGAAAGGCGAGACGGGCACGACGTTCCTTGCCGCGCGCGGTCAGTTCGCCGTGATCGATTCCGAAGGACGCATCAAGATCCGTGACATCGCTGGAGGAGGCGTGGTCCGGCAGTGGGCCGGGCCAACACCCGCGGCGCGCGGCTTGGTGTCGTCGATCGACGGCCGCGATGTCGCCGGTTACGGGCGGCCGTACGCGCGGTCGAGCGAGAATCTGGTGCGGGTGTGGAACGCCGACGGGCGCGAGAGGTTCAAGGTTCCCGCGGGAATCGGAGGCATCGCGGCAATGGCGTTTTCCCCGGACGGCCAGACGCTGGTGGCAGCCGCCTACGACACCGACGTCCGTGTCTGGAACGCGCGCAACGGAGAGTTGAAGCGGCTGGTCGAGGACATGACGGTGTCGATGTTCGAGCTCGCGTTCTCACCGGATGGCAGGCTGCTCGCCGCGGCGGGTGTCGACCGGACAATCTACCTTTGGGACACGCGCAACTGGACCCTTGTCCGCAAAATCACCGGCCAGCCCGAGATGATCTCGGCCATGGACTTTTCACCAGACGGGAAGATGATCGTGACGGGCGGAATGAATGAGATGGCCTTCGGGGCTCCGGTGAAGGTGATCCTGTGGGAGGCGGCGACCGGCAAGCAAATCCGGTCAATGGACGCCGATCACCGTGCCGCGGGCGCGGCGTTTTCACCGGACGGCAAGCTAGTGGCGGTGGCTGATTACGACAAGACGGTCAGCGTGTGGAGCGTTCCCGGACGGTAAACACGTGGCGGGCGCCGCGGCCAGGTTGGCCTCACACACCAAACTGCCGCAGGTGATGGTCCATGTGCTTGTACATCAGCTTGCCCCAATCCTCCCGGCTCAGCCTGCCGAACACCGGATTGTCACGGAACTCCCCTTTCGACCGTGTGAATTTGTCGAGCGCCGCCGTCAGATCCGCTTTCGCCTTGGCGAAATCCACGTTATCGGGCGCGATGTATTCGGGCGCGGTCGGAGCGCCTTTGGGCACCGGAAACACATTGAGGATCAACCAGCGCATTAGCGGAAACCTCAGAATCGCAGGGCCATTGGCGGTCACAGTCTTGTCGCCGACCGCCTGTTGAAACGGACCGGCGCAGTGCCACATCATTTGCGCACAGTTCATCTTTCCCCACTGAGCCTGCGAGCCGGGCGTGAGGCGGCTAATCCGGCCGGAGACGGAATTCAGATCGGCGGAATCGAATAAGGACGGCATTGGGACATGTTACCAAACCTGAGCGAACAACGGTCCCGCGTCTGCCGCGTCCTCCCACTCACGCCAAGCACCCAGTAATGGAAAGTACAGGCCCAGCCGCACGGGACGCGTCTCGAACTGCCGGAACAGCGCGGCGTAGCCATTCAACTGATCGCGGTAGCGCGCGACTTCTTTTTCGAGAAATTCTTCGAGTGACCCGCCTTGGTGCGAACTCGTCTTGTAGTCAATGATCCACCGGACCCCGTCCTCGACAAAGGTCCGGTCGATCACGCAGTGCTCCACGGCTCCATTCCGCGCCGCCCCGGCGGCAAACTCGCTGGCGTCCTCCTCCCGCCGCCGCAGGATCCAGCGCCCGCGCACGTCTCCCAACGTTGCCACCAGCGCTTCCGTCACGTGATCCACAGCGGCGGGAATCTCGTCCGGCGCCACACCCAACGCGTTGAGCGCCGCCTCGATCGCGGGTCTTCGTGCGTGGATCCGCGCCGCGTTCCATTGTTCGGCGCCCTCGTCCGCGATCCGCTGCAACCATGCGTGGACCACGGTTCCGGCGTGGCGAAGCGTATCGCCCACCCACCGGAACCGCACTGGCTCTTGCGCCTCGATCTGGGTGGCGCTGAAAGCAGCCGGAACCCAGTCCGCCGGCAGACGACGGATCGTTGATTGCACCGCATCTTGCGCGGGCGCCTCACTCACCTGTGCACCCGCGTCAAACGCCTTCCGGAACTCCGGCTCCACTACCGGCCACAACAACGCCAGCAGACTCCCTGCGCGCGGCTTGCCCACCTCGTCGTTCTTCACCGGAACCTGCCCGATCAAGTGCAGCCGCTCCCGCGCCCGCGTGGCCGCGACATAGAGCAGGCGCGTGGACTCGTTCTGGCTCCGTTGGCGGTCCAGGTGCCGCAGCCAGTTGTAGATGGGATCCTCGGCGCTTCCCCAGGCGTCCACCGGTGCGATCGCCAACTCGCGTCCCTCAGGCCCGGGGATCTCCGTCCACAGCAGCAGCGGCCGGTCGTCGCGCATCGGCTCCCGGCCAAGGCCGGGCACAATCACGGTGTCGAACTCGAGTCCCTTGGCCTTGTGGATGGTCATGATCTGGAGCGCATCGTCCGCTTGAGCGTCAGGTTGTGCAAACAGGAGCTCCATGCGCTGCTCGAGCGCCTTGAGGTCCGCGATCTCACCGCCCGTGTCCATTGACTCAACCAGCGCGAGGTAGCGTTCTGCGTCGCCCGCTACGGCCGCATCCTCGATCGACTCCGGCCCACCTAGCGCTCTCCACGTTCTCTCAACACATTGGCGGAGCGGGATCCGGCGGACCAACCCGAGTCCATACGCCATCGCCGCGCGGAACCGGTCGAGCCGCACCGGATCACTGGCCATGTCCGCGCGGACCAGGGCCTGCTCCCAGACCGTGGCGTAGGGATCACCGCTTGCGATCACGTGCAGATCGCCGAGCGTGAGTCCGCACCATGGCGCGCGGAGGATGGCAAGCCACGCAGGCCGGTCGGCAGGATGCAGCAGCGCGCGGGTGAGCGCGTGCAGGTCGCGAACCGCGGGAAGCTCGCCCAGCAGATCCTGTTCCACCGCGCGATAGGCAATCCCGCGCCGCTTAAGCTCGGCGACAATCTCGGGAACGTGAGTCCGCGCCCGCACCAGGATCGCCGTGCTTCCCTTTCGGCTGGCCTGCGCGGCAAGACCGGCAGCCATCACGCCTTCGGCTGCCGGATCCCCGCCGAACAGTGGATGCACCACCACTCCCGATGCTCCGCCCGATGGCCGGAAGGCAATAGACCCGGCGAACGTCACGGCGCCTGACGTCTCATCCTCCTGCTTTGGAAAGATCAACTCGAAGGAGCGGTTCACCCACTCCGCCGTCTCCGGGCGTGACCGGAAATTAGCGGACAGCGTCAACGGCTCGGGGTTCAGTTGGCCAATTCCCTGCTGGCGAATCCTGAGGAACAGCCCGACATCAGCGTCGCGGAAGCGGTAGATCGATTGCATCGGGTCCCCGACCAGGAACAGCGTGCGCCCGTCGTCCGGCTCCCAGGACGCGGTCAGGCGTTCGATCAGCTCCACCTGCGCGGCTGAAGTGTCCTGCACCTCGTCCACCAGCAGGTGTTCGTATTGTTCGCCGAGATGGAAGGCGAGCGCGCTCGGATCCCGCACGGATCCGAGTCCGCGGCATGCCGCCTGCGCGATCTCGGTGAAGTCGACCACTCCGTGTTCTTGAAACGTGATTCGCAATTGCGCCGCGGCCGCTGGAAGCAGCGTCAACAGTGCCTCCAGAATCTCCCATTGAGCGTCGCCAAACACCGGCGCGGGCAGTTGCTCCACTCCGTGCAGTTGCTCACGGAAGCCGTGGATCTCCCGCAGCTTGAGCGACACGCGCGCGTAGACCTGCTTCCAACGGTCGGCGTTGGCCGGAAATCCCTCGCGCGCGGTGGCCCTGTCGCGCCATTCGCCGTCCTTCTTCAGGAACAGAGACCGGACAAAAAGCCATCCCTGATAGTTCTCCTCGATCACCGCGCCGCGGTTGATGGCGGCAAAGTTTGCGACTTTCCAGAGCAGATCCCGCCACTCGGGTGCCAGCTTGCCGCTCAAGTTCGCGAGCGCGGCCGCATTCACGCGTGCGAATGTGGACTCAAGGCCGGCCCGCAACGCCTCGGTATCGTGGTGTCCCACCAGGCGCCGCAGCCACTGATCCCGCGCCGGAAGCAGCGCCTCGATCATGGACTGCGCCCGCCGGAAATCATTGTCCAGGTGCAGTACGAGCTTCTCCACGGCACCGGCGAACTTGCCCGCCGTCTCAACCATCCGCAGCGTGGACCGCGCCGCTTCCGCGTAGAGCGGCTCCGGCTCCGCCGTCACGCGTGGCATCGCACCGAACCTCGCCAGCCAAGGCATCCCGCGTGCGATCCCGGCGCACAGCGAGTCGATCGTCCGGATCCTCAACCGCGCTGGGTTGGTGTCCAGATCCCACTGGAAGTCCGCTGCGCGGCGCAGCACCGCGGCCGCCAGGCTCAGCGTGAACGCGGTGTTTGCGTCATCACTCAGCTCACCGGCTCCAGCGCGGCGCAGGGAGTCGAGAACGCGGGCCCGCATCTCTCCAGCCGCCTTCACGGTGAAGGTGATCGCCAGCACCGACTCCGGCTGCCGGACCCGCGCCAGCAGCACCAGGTACCGCTGGATCAGCAATTCAGTCTTGCCGCTGCCCGCCGGCGCCTGGACAATGAAGCTGCGTTCCGGATCGAGCGCGGTCCGGCGCTCCCAGATGTCCGGCGGGAGCACCCGCGCCGCGCTAGCCCGCATTGTTCTCTCCCGGGTTCGGACGGATCCGGCATGCCGCCTTCAAGTGACACCACGTGCACTCTTCGGGCGACTTCGGCGCGACCTCGGCACGCCCCGCGAGGAACTCCCGCGCCAGATCCTCCAATGCTTTCCTCCACTGGCTGAGCGTGGCCTCGAACTCAGATTCCTGCAGGACCTTGGTCTTGGGCAGCAAGCCGTCGCGCGATGCGTATCCCTTGAACTGAACACTGCCCGTGCGGATCTGTGCGAACGCTGTGCCGGCGATGGGCTCATCATGAGTCACGGCATAGAGCGGAACCTGCGGCTCGCCCGGCCGGTCGCCTTCCCACGACTTCAACGAAGGCTCGCCCGATTTATAGTCGATCAGCACAAGCTGGCCTCCGGCGATCCGGTCCGCGCGGTCGGTTCGGGTCCGCAGACGCAGTCCCGCGATCTCGATCTCGCGCTTGGCTTCAATTTCAACCGCAACAAAATCGCCCGCCCGCGTTTTTTCGATTTCCAGCCATTCGTGTAAAAGACGCGCCAGCCGCCGCGACTCGAGCACGCGCAGCCGTTCCTCAAACGGAGTCGACGCGAACCCTCGCTCGGTCCGCAAGGCTTGTTCAATCGCCCCGGTGACGATGCGGGCCAGCGTTTCAGCGCTCATTGCCCGCAGCCGTTCCGATCCGCCCAACTCGCGCCAAAGCAGTTCCATCGCCGTGTGCAGGACCTTGCCTTTTTCGCGCGGATCCAGGCCCAGCTCCGGATCCTCAATGGGACGCGCTCCGAGCCGGATTTCGGCGTAGGCCCGGAACGGGCACGAGGCCTGAAGTTGAAGCACGCGCGTCCCGCCGGTTTGCCACGCATCCGGATCGACAGCCGGGCCGTGCGTCTCTTCCACGCTTTCGAGGACGACGCCAGGTCCGGACCTCCGTCCGCCATCCGGTCCTGCCTCCCGCGGCAGATGCGCGACCAGCGGACTCGGGCCCAATCGTTGGTCCCCGTCCTCGCGCGAGTAACTCACCACCACTTCGCCGGCTGACGCCAGCAGCCTCCGCGTCACGGTCCGCGCGTAATCAAGCTCGCGTGCGGGCGAGGAGTGTGGCAGGTTCCGCTCGCGTTGCAACGCTACGGGAATAAACGACAGGGGATTGGAAGGCCGCGGCCACGCGGTTTCGCTGAATCCGCACACCCAAAGATGGCTAAACTCGAGCCCCGCGGACTCCTCAATGCTCATCACCTGCACTGGCTGTCCCCGGTTCTCCTCGCCCAACTGGCTTCGGCCCGCGATCCGCTTCACCAGCGCCAGCGCGCGCGAGACCGCTACGTCGCCCGTAAACGAATCCAACGACGAGAAGTCGGCCAGAACATGCTCCCACGCGCGCTGGATCCGGGCTGTCGGCGCGGACCAGCCAAGACACCCAAGCAACCGTGAAAGGAGCTTTGCCCAACTACTCGGACGCTGCCTCACCGGAGCCTCGTCGGCGGCCGGCTCCCATTCCGCCAGAGCTCCGCCAAACACTGGGGGACAATGTTCCATGCGCCGGACAGCACGCCAGGACCACTCGATCCTTCCCTGTCCCCGCAGCCGCGCGTCGAACCGGGCGCGCGCCGATGCTTCCTCCATGAAGCCGTCCACGTGCGGTGACAACAGAAGTGAACTCAGCACCGCCGCCGGAATCGTGGGACGCGCGAGTTCAATCATTCGCAGCGCCGCATGTACCGCCGGAGCTGCCGCGAGAGACTGCGCGCCGGCCACATGGACCTGGGAGCCAAGGATGTCCTCGAAGATCCGTGCAGCCGCCGGACCGATCCCACGGATCTCGGGAATCAGCACCCCGATAGTGGCGGCAGGATCGTTCCGTAGAACCACGTCTGCCCAGTCAGCCGCCGCCGCCAGCTCCAGCTCAGGGTCAGGAAACACGCGCAGCCGCGCCGGAGCCGGGGGCGCGGCTCCACTTTCCAGCCGGACGACAGACGCTCCTCCCGCCTCGAGGGAATCAGCCAATTCGCGCTGCTGAAGGGTCAACTCATCGAACCCCGCGAACCACAGTTCCCGCGGTGCGATCAGCCGGGGCCGCAAAAAATCAGCCAGCACCGCGGGGTCCAGCCGCCCAGCCCCGTCACAGCGCTCCTGGAACCGTCGCGCCCAGCCGGCGAATGCCGCGGCGTCTTCGTTCTGCTCCCACCAGGGTCCAGTCACGGGCAATCGCCAGGCGTGCACTGTGGTCCAGGCCCGGCGGGCGGCTCTGGCCGTCGCGCCCGGTTGCAACAGGTCCTCCGCTTCCGGTGACGATGCTACGGCGGACTCCCACAGCATCTCTTCCTGCCACGCCGTCAGTGGAGCGGGAGGAGCCTCGCCCTTGATGTACATCAGGTCGCGCCACGAGCGTTCAAGCCAGCCGAACCACGGCACGATGTAGGGCTCGCGCCACGCGGCGGATCCCTGCCTGCACTTCTCCGCCGAGTAGTCGTGGGACAATGCGCGCGCCAGCCGGTGGTGTGCGGTAATCACACTTGCCCCGCGCTCGATCGCGGCGAACAACTCCGGGCTCATCCGAGCAGGCGGGCCGCGTCCTTGGCGAAGTACGTGAGAATGATCTGCGCGCCCGCGCGCCAGATCGACGTGAGCGTTTCCATCATCACACGGTCTTTGTCGATCCAGCCGTTGCGCGCCGCCGCCATGATCATGCTGAATTCCCCGGACACCTGGTAGGCCGCCACCGGAACGTCAAACCGGTCACGCGCCATGCGGATAATGTCGAGGTAGGGAAGGGCCGGCTTGACCATGATCATGTCGGCGCCCTCGTCCAGGTCGAGCTGGATCTCGCGCATCGCTTCCCGCCCGTTGGCTGGATCCATCTGGTAGCTGCGGCGGTCGCCGAATTGGGGAGTCGACTCAGCCGCCTCGCGAAACGGACCGTAGAATCCGGAAGCGAACTTGGCGGCGTAGGAGACGATTGGAGTTTTTGGGAATCCGTTCTCATCGAGCGCCGCGCGGATGGCGGCAACGCGTCCGTCCATCATGTCTGACGGCGCGACGGCATCGGCTCCCGCCCGTGCGTGGCTGACCGCTGACTTGGCGAGCCATCCCAGCGTGACATCATTGTCCACGTCGCCATCGACCACGTAGCCGCAATGGCCGTGGCTGGTGTACTCGCAGTTGCAGACGTCGGTGACCACCAACACTCCCGGGACCTCGCGTTTGATGGCCCTCACCGCGCGCTGCACGATTCCGCCGTCGTCATACCCGCCGCTGGCGAGTTCGTCCTTGGACTCGGGGATGCCAAACAGAATCACGCCGCCCACGCCCAGCCCCCGAAGTCCCGCGCACTCGCGCACCGTCTCGTCAACCGACATCTGATAGTTGCCCGGCATCGACGAGATCTCGCGCCGGACGCCCTCGCCCGGGCAGACGAACAACGGCAGGATGAATCCGGCAGGATCGAGCCGCGTTTCTCGAACCAGCCCGCGAAGGCTCTCTGATGCGCGAAGGCGCCGCAGCCGGGTCTGGGGGAAGGCCATATGCGATTGTATCGTGCCATGGCCTGCTCCCAGCCGGCTGCGGCGTTGGGAGGGTTACGCTGTCTGCCGATCGGCCGAACGTTCGACCCACGTCCTGTAGAACAGGTAGGAGGGAACGATGAGCGCCGCGGGGATCAGCATTGCGGATGGAACCGACTTGCCCATGTCAATCATGACCCAACAAACCAACGTTCCAACCAGGTAGGCCGGGAACGAGTAGTAGTTGCAGAGCCGCAGGACCGACGTAATCGGGCTGGACTGGCTCAGGCAGACCACTGTCGAGACCACCATGACATTGGTGAAGTACAGAACCACCAGCGCTGTGCACAACTGGGCGAGCACTGGACTGCTGCTCGATGCAAGAGCCTCCGACCCTGCCGCCAGGGCCGCCAGGACGCCAGCTACGGTCAGACTCGCTGCGTTAAACAGTACTTGGATCACTTTCGGGCGCCGCTTGGTGTTCCAGACGCACTGCGTGGCTGCGGCCAGCGGGCACACAACAGCCGCTGCCGTCCACGGGAGGAACGTGACCGACGCGAGGACCATAATGAAGCCGGGCGACAGATTCGAGCCAATTCCCGGCAGCCTGACTTTCAGCGTTGAAGCGAAAATTGCCAGAACCGTGAGAAGGCCAAACGGCGCTGGATCGGCAGCCTGCCAGTTGAATGCGGCCAGAAGCGCCGCTCCGCAACCGGCGGTAATCACCGACAGAACGTAGGCCTGTGTAGTGCGATTCATATAGAGTTCTCCTCGATCTACGGATTGCCCTATTTGTCTCCGTGGGCCGACAGTGCCTCCGCGAACTGCGACGAGTCGCCCCAGATGATGTTGTCACCCCAAATGATATTGTCGCCCCATATGATGTTGTCGCCCCATATGATGTTGTTGCCCGCGACGGTTCCCGAGGACGTCAACAGCGTTGGACCCCAGATAGAAGATGTCGACCAGTTGTTTACATCCGCGGTCCAAACCACTGCCTGGCCCCACACTCCATCGTGGGCCTGGATCGAGACCGTGCCGGCCAATGCGTTGAGGTGAGCCTTTGGCGAGTGTGCCCGCCGCCCGGCGGCTGGGGTAACCGTGCAGTTTAGTGCCGCCCACGCATCCAGTGCTCCCGCGCCGATCGTGAAGATGTCGTACTGCATCATGTAGCTGATTGTAAGCGTCCGGTGATTCCCTCTTCCCGAAATCGGCGGGGGGAACGATATTGGAGGAATGAGAGACCGAAGATCGCATTGGCTCCGGCTGGTGTCAGAACAGGAAGCA
>VFZX01000298.1 GCA_016871015.1 Acidobacteriota bacterium
GATCAGCGCCCACTCCCCTTCTATTTTCCGCTTTCCCCGTAGCAAGAATTGCCGGAATCCCCGCGCCTGCTTGATCTGGCCGAACACGGGTTCGACCACGCACTTGCGCGCCGCATATATGGATTCGTGGCGAAGTTGTTCACGTTCGTATTGGGCGCGCCCGGTGCGTTCGGCGCCGGGAAATAGGCGAGCAGGTTCCGGGACACCGGATCGAACCGCGCCGTGGGAATCATGTTCCCCGGAAACGGCGTCCGGATCGACCGGCCCGGCCGCGCAGGATCCGGCGCCGTCGTGAAGGGATCGTAGACGCTGATCACCTGCCCCGCGCCTGTGCGCGTTTCGGTGAAATTCCCCTGCCGCTCTAGCAGCGTCGGCATCGTGCCCGTCGTGATCAAGCCGCGGACCCAGCGCAGCCCTTCATACGACGCGAAGAAAAACGTCTTGTCCTTTCCCTTGTAGACGCCCGGAATATGCAACGGCCCGCCCACGGCCGCGCCGAATTGATTGAAGCGGAACGGGCCTTCCTTCCGCCCGGCCCGGTTGATAAAGAAGTCGTTCGCCGTGAACTTGTCGTTGCGCAGAAACTCGAACAGGGAACCGTGGAACTGATTGGTGCCGGCCTTGGTCACAAGGTTAATCACGCCTCCAGCCGAATTCGAAAATTCCGCGCTGAAATTGTTCGTCTGAACCTTATACTCTTCCACGCTGTCGAGCGAGGGGAACATCGCGGGCCCGTTGAACGCCGGGTTCGAGTTCGCCCCGCCGTCGAGCAGAAACGAATTCTGATTCGGCCGCGAACCGTTGATCGACACGAACTGATCGTTGTACATGCCATAGGCCACTTCCGTGAAACCGCGCGATGCGCGCACGCCCGGTATCAACGTCGCGAATCCGTACGAGTTCCGGCCGTTCGTCGGCAGGTTCACGATGCGCGTGTTGTCCACCAGATGCGCCAGCGACGCCGACCCGGTTTCAAGCAGCGGCCCCTCGGCCGAAACGGTCACGCGTTCGGAGAGTGCGCCAACTTCCAACTGAAAATCCAGCCGCGCCACCTGCGCGACGTCGAACTTGATTCCCTTCCTCGCCGCGGTCCGGAACCCTTCTTTCTGGACCTCGATGTCGTAAGTGCCCGGATCCAGGAACGGCAGATTGTAAAGCCCCTGCGCGTTGGTTCGCACCACGCGCCGGCCGCCCGTCGCCGTGTGAACCGCGGTGAGTTCGGCGTCGGCCACAACCGCGCCGCTCGGGTCCACTACGGAGCCGTTCACCTGCGCCTTTTCGGTTTGCGCCCAGGCCAAGGCAAAAGTCACCATCATGCCGGCTAGAAATCGTCGCATCGCACTCCCTCGTAGTTAGCGAATTCGGTCATGCATTCGAGAGCGTGCGGTCTATTGAAGATCCGCCTCGATTGCCGCTACGAATTATACATGCGCGGCTGTCGCGATGGAAGCGGCGGCGGGAGTGTTCTGTTTGTAGTTCACCGGATCCAACTTCACCTTCCGCCCCTCCACCATCGCCACATTCGCTAGGTGCGGACCCGCCACCGCCTGCGCGGCGATCTCCACCGTGCAGTTCGGCTCCCTCCGCGATTTCACACAATCAAGGAAATTCTGGATGTGCGCGTCCAACGGAACCGGCGCGTCCTGTTGATGCACCGGCTCCGCGCCCCGCCTCCACGGCTCAGCATAGACCTTGTAGCCCGCCTCATCGAGAATGAGAGTGCCCTTGTCACCCATGAACGTGATGGACCAGCCGTTCTGGAACGAATTCGCGTAATCGAGCGTCCAGGTCACCATAAACCCCGGATACTCAAGCACCGCGCTGAACACGTCGGGATGCTCGGCGCCCTCCATCTTCGCGACATAGCCATGGCATACCGCCGACTTCGGCGCGCCCGAGTTCATGAACCACTGGACCACATCCATCAAATGCGTCCCCTGGTCCGTCATGTTGCCGCCCGCGTAATCCCAGAAGTAGCGCCACCGGCGGAAACGCATGGGTTCGAGATCCCGTTCGGGCGCCGAGCCAAGGAACCGCTTCCAGTCGAGCTTGCCCGGCAGCGGCGAGTTGTCGAGCTTGGCCGAGATGTTCCAGTGCCATTGCGGCTTCACCAGCGTAACCCGCCCGAGCACGCCGCCGTCGATCAATTCCTTCGCCTGATGGATTGCCGGAGCGCTCCGCCGTTGCATGCCGATCTGGACCACCTGGCTCGACCCGCGGACCGCCTTGATCATCTGCGAGCTCTGCTCCAACGTCTTCGACAGCGGTTTTTCGAGATACACATCCTTCTTCGCCTCCAACGCCGCCTTGAGCATCGGGAAATGCTGGTGGTCGGGCGAGGCGATCATAACCGCGTCGAGTCCGCTGGTCTGGGACAGCAGCTCGTGGTAGTCGCCGAATGGCTTGGCATCGGGCGAATCCTTTTGGGCGAGGTCGAGGTGCGGCTGGTAGACATCGCAGATGGCCAGGCACTGCGCGCCGAGTTTCGAGAACAGGCGCGACACGCCCCGGCCGCGGCCACCGGTGGCGATTGCGGCGTAGGTGATCCTGTCGTTGGCTCCGAAGGCAGTCTGAGGCACGAACATCGCGGCGGTTCCGAGCCCAGTTATGAATTTACGGCGGTTGGATTGCATGACGAAATTCTACTCCAGTTCGGTGTACACTTGCCCTAGAGCCTGCTCATGCCACACCGTTCCAGCCGGCGCTTCTTCCTGCGCTCCTCTGGCGTCAATCTCGCGCTTCCATTCCTCGATTCCATCCCTGCCAGGATCCTCGGATCCGGATTAGCGGTCACCGCTCTCACTCCCGCGGCGACTGAGAAACAGCGCCCCGTCCGCCTGGTCTGCATCGGCAACGCGCTCGGGTTCTATCCACCCGCCTTTTTTCCACAGCGGACCGGCAAGGACTATGAGCTGCCCTCGCTCCTCCAGCCGCTCGCGCCTCATCGCGGCGACCTCACGATCTACTCCGGTCTCGACCATGGCGTCACGGGCGGCCATTTCGCGATCCACTCCTTCCTCAGCGGCGTGCGTGCCAACGACGCCAAGGGCATGCCCGAAGGCAACATCACGGTCGACCAGCGCGCCGCGGAAACCATCGGCGGCGTGACGCGGTTTCCAGCCCTGACCGTTGGCTCGGAGGACGGGATCCACGGCGGCTGTATGATGTCCTGGAGCCGCAGTGGCACGCGCGTCCCGCCCATCCAGAATCCACGCGAGTTGTTCCGCAAGCTCTTCGTCGACGAAGCCGCCGCGGATGTCGAAAAGACCAAGGACCAGCTCAGCCTGCAGGGCTCGATTCTCGACTCGGTCCGCGCGGATGCCCGGTCGCTCAAGAACCAGCTCGGCAAGCGGGACCAGCAAAAGCTCGACGAATACTTCACCTCTGTCCGCGACGTCGAACGGGGCATCGAATTGCGGCGGCAGTGGGTGCAGGTTCCCAAGCCCAAGCCGGGAATGAAGGAGCCGGTCAACGCCGGCCTGGTGAACGACATTCCGGTGCTCTACGACCTGATCGCGCTGGCCCTCCAAACCGACTCCACCCGCATCGCGACGTTCGAGATCGCCGGTGGATTCGAAGCCTCCGTGCTCGGAGTCCGCAAGGAGTACCACGCGCTGTCGCATCACGGCCAGGTGCAGGAGTCCATCGACCTTCTGTTGAAGCTCGAACGCTACCAGATGGAGCAATTCGCGCGCTTCCTCGCCAAGCTCAAGTCGATTGAGGACGGGGACGGGAACCTGCTCCAGCACTCCATGGTCCTGTTCGGCAGCGGCATGGGCAACGGGAATTCCCACACCAACCGCAACCTGCCGATCGTGCTTGCGGGCGGCGGATTCCGGCATGGCGAACATCAGTCGTTCCCGCAGAATGGCGCCGGCCGGACGCAGTTGTGCAACCTGTTCCTGTCGATGCTGCACCGCTTCGGAGTCCAGGTTCCGCGGTTCGGATTGAGCACGGGCACGTTGCGCGGCCTGGAACTCGCCTGACATGCGCGCCGCGATCGCGATGCTCGCCGCGGCGTGTGCGCAGGCCGCGGATCCGAAGGCGTTCCTGTCGGCATACTGCGTGCAGTGCCATGGTCCTTCCGCGCAGATGGCCGACCGCAGGTTCGACACGCTGAGCCTGCCGGCCAACGATCCTAACACGCTGGTGCTTCTGCAGGACATCGTCGACAAGATGAACCTCGACGCGATGCCTCCCCGCGCCGCCCGGCAGCCTGCCGCGGCGGAAAAGCGCGTGTTCATCGAGTCGCTCACCGCCGCCATCGCGGATGGCCACGCCCGGATCACGAGTACCGGCGGGCAGACCGTCCTGCGCCGACTGAACCGGCGCGAGTACATCAACACCGTAGGCGACCTGTTCGAAATGGACATGTCGATGTTCGATCCCACGGCCAAGTTCCCCCGCGACCAGGCGGTGGGCAACCTGGACAATATCGGCGACGCGCTCGTCACCTCCGGATACCTTCTCGAACAGTACCTGGACGCGGCGGAACAGGTGGTCGAGAAGGCGTTGCGCGAGGAGCCGCGCCCGCAGCCGCGCACCTGGGTGTTCAACTCGAACTTCCGCCAGCAGCCTGAGATCGACTACGCGCACAAAGCGGTCTGGAATCAGAAGTTCATGGTCCTCTATTCCACGACCAAGAGCTTCCATGAAGAAGGCGCGTACGGGCCGTTGTATCAATTCGCGGAAGGTGTTCCGCATGACGGGATCTACGAGATCACCGTGCGCGCCGAAGCGGTGAACCGCAAGCACCCTTATGATCCGAAGCTGTTCGCGATGGATCCCGACGCGCCATTCCGTCTGGGACTCGTGGTGGGCAACGCCAAGGTCGGCGCGCTCCATCATTCCCAGCCGATCGAGCCCAAGCTCGGGGAAGTGCAACTCGGCGACAACGGACCCGAGGTCCACAAGTTCCGCGTGCGGATCGACCGGGGCTACACGCCGCGCTTCACGTTCCCGAACGGGATTAATGAGAGCAGGCTTTCGTTTAACAAGATCCTGAACCGCTACCGGCACCTGCTGCCCGAGGATCAGCGCAATTTCACTCCTGGCATCCGGCCCGCGCGCCCGCACTTGCTGCGGTACGGATTCCTGCCGCAGATCCGGATTCATGAGGTGCGGATCGAGGGTCCGCTGGTGGAGGCCTGGCCCCCGCGGAGCCACCAGGTGATCGTGGGCGGCGCGGGATTCTCCGAAAGCCGGGCCCGCGAGATGCTGCGGACCTTCGCGTCCCGCGCCTTCCGCCGTCCGGCGTCAAAGGAAGAAGTGGACCGCCTCGTGTCGATCATGGAGAAGCGGAAGCAGGCGGGCGCAGCTCCATTCCAGGCGTTCAAGGACGCGCTCAAGGCGGCGCTGTGCTCCCCTGCCTTCTTGTATCTGTCCGAGCGGAATGCTCCGCAGCGTCTTGATTCGCGCGCGATCGCCTCACGCCTGTCGTATTTCCTCTGGTCGACGATGCCCGACGCGGAGCTGTCGCGGCTGGCGGACCGCGGGGATCTCGTCCGGCCTGAGGTGCTGCTCGCGCAGATGCGGCGGATGCTCGCGAGTCCCCGGTCGCACGCTTTTGTCGAGGGCTTCCTCGATAGCTGGCTCAATCTCCGCGGCCTTGGCGACATGCCGCCGGACCGCGACATGTTCGGCGTCTATTATTCCTGGGATTTGCGCGCGGCCATGCGGACCGAGACCCAGATGTTTTTCCGCCACCTGCTCGATCAGAACGAAAGCATCGGGAATTTCCTCGACTCGCGGTACACGTTTCTCAACAAGCCGCTCGCGGACCTCTATGGTCTCAACGCGGGGATCAGTAGCAAGGATGGCCACGTGTTCCGCAAGGTGGCGCTCGAGGACCGGCGCCGGGGCGGACTGCTGGGACACGCCAGTGTGTTGACGGTCTCGGCCAACGGCATCGAGACATCGCCGGTGACGCGCGGCGTGTGGATTCTCGAAAACATCTTCGGGACGCCGCCGTCGCCGCCTCCCGATAACGTGCCGCCAATTGATCCGGACGTACGTGGGTCAAAGTCCGTCCGCGAGATCCTGAGCAAACACCGCGAGACCCCGGCCTGCATGGCCTGCCACACCCGGATCGATCCGCCGGGCTTTGCGTTGGAGAGCTTCGATCCGATCGGGGTATGGCGGTCCAAGTATCCCAATGGCGCCGCCGTGGATCCATCGGGCCAACTCGGCGAGGACGAGGTGTTCCAGGATGTGGTGGGCCTCAAGAAGATCCTGGTCGAGCGGCGCCAGCCGCAATTTGCGCGCATGCTGGCCACGCGGCTGTTGAGCTACGCTTGCGGACGGCGGATGGAGGGGTCCGACAGGCCGGCCGTGGATGCACTCGCCGCTGAACTGCGGCGCCGGGGCGGCGGGATGCGGGATCTGTTGGAACTGGCGGTTACGAGCAGCATTTTCCGCTCGAAGTAGCCGTCGCTGTCGTCCATTGAGACCGGGCGGTACGGAGGCTGTTTGGTGCGTCGGCTCCCGTGCTGAAAACACAGAATGCCACCGGACGGGACCGCCCGCAAAGCGATACGAGGCAGCAAGGCCCAATGCCCTCTGTAACAGTACAGGTTCAGAACGACCACATTGACCGGCTCGCCAGCGCCAAGAAGCCGATCCTTGGGTACATCAGGAAATCAGGACCTGGAGCTGTTCACCGCTCCATAGCTACGGCGTGAGCGGCAGCGGAAGATAGTCCCAGTCGAGGATCATTTTTTCCTGCAGCGCAAGCTTGAGCGAGTGCTCGACCTTCGCAAGCTCCGGCCGTCCCGCCAGATTCTCCATCTCCGCCGGGTCTTTGTCCAGATCGTACAACTCAAACACCGGCCGCGAGTGCGGAAAATAAGCACGGGCGAAGCGGGCATCCAGGCGTCCCCACGCGTTCTCGTCCGACATTTCCCTCCAACTCGCCTCGTTGTAGCTGTCCACCGGCGAGTAGACCTGCTGCGGCGTGCAGTTGTAGATCAGCTTGTACCTTCGGGACCGGGCCATCCGCGACATGTCGAACGTGTGCGTCGTGGTCCCCTCCTGGTAGGGCCGGCTTCCATGCGTCACCCGTTGCGCGAAAACGTACTCGCGCGGCTGGTGAGGCCGCCCGAGCAGTGTATTCAGGAAACTGACGCCCGACATCCCCTTGGCCGGCCTCACCCCCGCGGCGTCGAGCATTGACGGTATGTAATCCTCGCCGGAAATCAACTCATCGCACACTGATCCCGGCTTGATCTTGCCTGGCCACCGCATGATGAACGGAACATTGAGCCCCGGATCATACAGCGTGCCCTTGCCATGCGGGAACGGGAATCCGTTGTCCCCAGCGAACAGGACCAGAGTGTTATCGAGTCCCGCGCGCTTCTGGACAATGTCGAGCACCAGTTGAAACTCGCCGTCCACCCGCTGGACCTCGTCATAGTAGCGCCGCAGATCCTCCCGCACTCCCGGGAGGTCCGGCAGGAACTTGGGGACCCGGAGCTTCTTCGCGTCGATCCCGTTAGGGACGTTGTCCCACGGGAAGTGCGGGTCGTTGAAATTCACCCACAGGAAGAACGGTTTGTCCGCCGGGCGCTTGTCAAAGAACTCATTGACCCGCTGGGCGGTCATCGTCGGCCCTGACTGCCGGTCCAGAAAGTCGACGCGGCTGTCGAAGGTCTGCAGCTTGTGCTTCTCGAAAACCGCCCGGCTGTTGGGTCCAATGGCGCCATCGAGATGGAACTGCCGGCGGCAGATGCCGGTGAAGTAGCCCGCCTCCGATCGCAGCAGCTCAGGCAGTGTGACGATATCGGGGGGCAACGGCGACGTAAACCGGCCCATCCGTGCCGATACCGGACTCCGCCCGGTCAGATACGCCGTCCGTGAGGGCACGCACTGCGGCGCCGCGCAGAAAAAGCGGGTAAAGCGCATTCCCTCGCGCGCGAAGCGGTCAATATTCGGCGTGTGGATCGTGGGGTTGCCATAGCAGCCCACGAACTCCGCCGTGTGATCGTCAGAGAGAATCAGCAGGATATTGGGCTTGGCGGACCCTTGTGCCTGAGCCGCTGCCAACGGCGCGAGTCCAGCCGCCAAGCTTCTGCGGGTCATGCTCATGTGCTACTGCTCCACGCGGTAATTCGGCGCTTCCTTCGTGATGATCACATCATGGACATGGCTCTCGCGCAGGGCCGCCACGCTGACCCGGAGGAACTGGGCCCGCTCCTGAAGCTCCCGCACCGTCGAACAGCCGCAGTAGCCCATGCCCGCGCGCAGTCCCCCGACAAGTTGGAATACCAGTTCGCCCAGCGGTCCCTTGTACGGGACGCGGCCCTCAATGCCCTCGGGGACAACTTTGCTTTGCCCCTCTTGTGAGTAGCGGTCGCCCGATCCCTGAGCCATCGCGCCCGTCGACCCCATCCCGCGGTAGCTTTTGAAGGTCCGGCCCTGATACAGGATCGTCTCTCCCGGACTCTCTTCGGTCCCCGCCAGCAGGCTGCCAATCATCACGCAATCGGCACCCGCGGCGATGGCCTTGGTGATGTCGCCCGAGTACTTGATACCGCCGTCGGCAATCAGCGGGATGCCGGCCGCGCGCGCCGCCTTGGCCGACTCGGCGATCGCTGTGATCTGCGGAACCCCGGCTCCGCTGACGATCCGCGTCGTGCAGATCGACCCCGGACCGATGCCCACCTTCACGCCATCCACTCCACGCTCGATCAAGTCCCGCGCAGCTTCAAACGTGGCGACGTTTCCGGCCACCAGCTCCACTTCGGGCAACGCGCTCTTCACCGCCAGCACGGCCTCGAGCACCCGTTCGCTGTGCCCGTGCGCGGTGTCGATGACGATCACGTCCACCTTTTTCCGGACCAGCTCCTGCGCGCGCTCCAGGAAATCTCCCGTTGCGCCGATCGCAGCGCCTGCGCGCAGCCGCCCCTGGCCATCCTTGGCGGCGTTGGGATACTTCAGTTTCTTCTGAATATCCTTCACCGTGATCAGGCCCTTGAGCATGTAGTTTTCATCCACCACCAGGAGCTTCTCGACGCGATGCTGATGGAGGATCCGTTCGGCGTCCTCAAGCGTCGTGCCCACCGGAACCGTGATCAGGTTCGTCTTGGTCATGACACTGTCCACCGGAAGATCAAAACGCGTCTCGAAACGGAGGTCGCGGTTGGTGAGGATGCCGGCCAGGCGGCCGTCGGGATGCGTGACCGGGACCCCCGAGATCCGGTAGCGCTTCATCAGGTCGAGCGCGTCGGCGATCTTGCGGTCGGCGGTGATCGTCACTGGGTCCACGATCATTCCGCTCTCACTGCGTTTTACGCGGTCCACCTCTTCGGCCTGCCGGTCTACCGCCATATTCCGGTGGACGATGCCGATTCCGCCCTCGCGCGCAAGTGCGATGGCCAGGTGCGACTCGGTCACCGTATCCATCGCCGAGCTGGTCACCGGAATGTTGAGCGGAACCCGCCGCGAGAACCATGTTCTCGTATCCGCCTGTGTAGGCAACACCGCGCTTCGCGCAGGCACCAGCAAGACATCATCAAAGGTCAGGCCTTCTGCAATGCGATCTGGAATCATGCGGGAAAGAGCCTTCAGGATACCAGACTCTACCGCGAAGGCGCGCCTCCGCCGATCAATCGAGTGGGACGTCCCATGCAGCTTCAACGTGCTGACGCCGTCTGCAGCTTGCTTCTGCTGCAGGGCAAGGGGCTCGCCGCATCGACGGTGATCGATGCCGGTGCAGCCGAAGGATCCTTCTTCCTGTTGAGGGGCGAGGCGGGCATTTACCCGGACGCGCACCATTTCTTCATCGACGCGATGGAGGAGAACGTGCCCGTCTACGAAATGGTGGCCCGCCGCTACCCGGCCTCGCACGAGATCTGTGCATTGGCCAACATCGATGGCGAAACCGAGCTGCGAATCGATCCTGGCGTCTACAACACTCACGTGGGCGGTCTCCAGCCGGACCTCCCCGGCTACAGTTGCCGCCGTGTCCTGGTGCGCACGCTTGACCGGTTGTGCCGGGAGCGGCCCGGGCTACGCCCGCCCTACCTTCTCAAAATCGACGTCCAGGGCGGCGAACTCGACGTTCTTCGAGGAGCCTCCGAAGTACTGGAGTCGACTTCCATCATCCTAGATCAGGCAGTTGAAACGAGCGCGGGTGGCGGAAGATGGCCGACACTGGCGGAATGAGCGAAGTTTTGGATCCGCGAGGGGTTCACCCGCTGGGTGAGCCGGAAGACGCAGTGCAA
>VFZX01000299.1 GCA_016871015.1 Acidobacteriota bacterium
TGGGGAGGTGGCGCGAAAGATGGTGGGTTAGAGCGAAATGTCTCACGACCCAGCGGAGCGTTCGACCAGGCCCGCTCACTCGATCAATGTAGCGGTGCAGCAGGGGGCGCCGCGAGTTCCCAAGGACCACGATGGCAATGCGGCGATCCTTGAGATTTGCTGGAACTGAATGTTCTTGCCGGTCGAAAGAAGAAGATCAAATCCGTCATCCTCCGCCGCTCTCAACAACGCATTCCGTGGTCAAGCAGAATGCGCATTGGCGGGAGTCGAATGAAACGGCGGCGGCATGGGCGATTCAAGACTCTGCACCGCAAAATTCAGGACCGCGTTGATCTGCTCGCGCGTGACCGCGAATTCCTCCATGACCTCTTCCACAGTCAATCCGGCTTCCAGGTTCTCAAAGACGGTGGCGACCGGCATACGCGTGTCCCTGAACACCCACGCGCCGCTCACCTTGCCGGGGACACTCTCGACAGCCGGGCATTGAGACCAGTCAAGCTGTGCCATCGCAACTCCTTCACCTTCATCGTAGCGGTTTTTGGCGGACTGTTGGTCAGAAATGCACCTTCACGGCCAGTTGGACCTGCCCCCCGGAGTTCCGCGCTTTTTTGCCAGCCGGGCCCGTGTGCTCCGTCGCGAGCGCGTGAACGGCGGTCTCGGCGGCAACGGCATAGCTGCCGGGGGCGTATGCTCTCGATCGCGAGGAGACCCGGGCCTACGGACCAGCCGGTGGCGGCCTTGCTGCGGGACCTGAAGCGGCGGGGGGCGAGTCCGGACGGACGCCGTTTGTCGGAGCTGAGGAGGCCGGATGATCCGGAGAATATCGGGAGGGACCACCATCCGGACGGGCACAGCATTTGGCTGGCTGGCGGCGGTGTCAAGCCCGGGCAGGTGATCGGGCGGACGGATGAGCTGGCGTTAAAGGTGGTGGAGGACCGGGGGCACGTGCAGCGGGAAAGATGGTGGGCTAAAAGGACAAAATCAAAATTTCTTGCAATAATAAATGGAAAAGAGAAAAGGTCAAACTTAATTAATCATCCCGCGAACACCGAAACCCGTCGGTGAGGTTGCGGTCGCCGGGGACGACCCTGCTACGGTTCGACGCGCGGGTGACCAGAGAAAAGCTGTACCACGAACCCCCGCGAAGCTCTCTGCTATTACTGTCGTAGTTGTCGCTCACCCACTCCCAAACATTACCTAACATATCATACAGCCCCCAGCCATTCGGTTGCTTAGTGGCCACGTCATGAGTTCCTGACTTGCTATTATCCCGGTACCAGGCGATGGCGTCCAACTCGCCGTACGTCGGTCCGGGAGTCCCGGCGCGCGCCGCGTATTCCCACTCCGCCGCCGTCGGCAACCGGCCCCCTACCTTCCGGCAGTAGTCCGCCGCCTCGTGCCACGTGACGCTCTCCACGGGCCGGTTCGGGCCTTTGATATGGCTTGGATTGCTGCCCATGACCCTCTGGAACTCCGCCTGCGTCACCTCGGTCTTCTTCAGCCAGAATCCCTTCGCGATCGTGGTCCGGACGGGTGGGTTCCTCTCATCCGAATCACACTCCCTGTCGCCCGGCGAACAGCCCATGAGAAACGTCCCCGGCTCGATCCACACCGAATCCGCCCGTTGGGGTCTCGGATTCACCACCCCCGTAGGTTGCGGTTTTGGAATCACCACGCCGCCGGCCGCAAGCTGGACCGGATAGCCCCACTGCTTCACCCGCTCGATCAACCGCTCAATCCGCAGCGCCTCACCCTCCGGAGGCTGATCGTTCTTAATCATCCCGGCGAGTTCCCACCCGTCGGTAAACAACCCTCCGCCCGAGTACCCCCCGGCAAGCCATGCCGCATCAAACTTTACCGACTCCGCGTCTCCTGGCGCCACCACATCGGGCGCAGAGCGGACATACCATTCGCGTCCACCCGGATAGCCCATCGCCCTGACCTTGCTTTCCTCCGGCTTGAGCTTGGTGGAGTCCGCCAGAACCCGAAAAGGCAGCTCGGGGACAGCCAGCTCGCTTGCCCTCCCGAGAATTAGTACGGCAAGGTCGAGCTTGGTGTCGAAGTGCTCGGTCACGTCGGCCTTTTTCGGCTCGCCGGGAAGCCAGTGCAACCGCAGGAGGACGCTCTTCGCCTTCCGGGGGCCATACCGGACAACATGGTTGGCAGTGGCAATGTACAGGCGATCCGACTGCCGGGCCAAGACAATGCCCACTCCGTTCTGGGAGGGGTCTTGCCCGGGATCGTCCCACTCGGACTTGATCATCACCAGCAGCGGCTTCACCGCATCACGGCCGGTCTGCGCGGAGGCGAGCGCGGTAAACAGAAGCAGGGCAACGCAGTGCGCTCTCACGACTCAACTATCATAGCCTCCCGCAGCGCAGGTCCAGGGAATCCACTCCGGACTTCCGGTCAGAAATGCACCTTCACCGCCAGTCCGCTGCCCAGCGTCGCGTTTGCCGTCTTGCAACGTGCCCCGCAGTGTACACTGGCGTATTGGCAGATCCGATCCTCGAATCCCATGTCGCGGAGCTGGGCGCCGCCTACCAGGTCTTCCACCGCGTCGCCCCGCCGGACCTGCGGCGCGAAGCGGCCCTGCTGGTCGACTTCCTCCAGAACGAGCAGATCGCCATCCCCGCACACCTCGGCGACCCCGAGGACGCGCTCCCCTGCCTCCGCGCCGCCGTTGAGCGCGCGCATCCCGACCGCAAGTGCATCGGATTCCTGCTCGCCGGATTTCCCGGCTGGGTGAACGCGGTCGCGCCGCCGTCCCGCCAGGCGTTCCTGGATGCCTTTCCTGAACTCGCCTCGGAAGTGCTCGACCTGGGTGATGCCGGCATGAAACAGGTGGTGGATATCGTGTCGAGCCAGCCCGCGGCAATGAAGCCAATCGCCGCCTATTCGATGACGACGGCGGAGGTGATCCGCTCCGTGGTCCGGATCGCGCACGCGGTGGTGACCTATCAAAGGATGGACCTGATGGACGCGCTGGTGGAAGCGGTCCCGCCGGCGAGACTCCGCGGCGAAGATGAAGACGAGGGCTGGCAGCGCGACTCAGGCCGCCTGCTCGACGCGATCGCAGCGTCACGCGACGCGGCGGGGGATGCCTGGCCCGCAGCCATGGAGCTTGGGCTCGTGCTCGCACGGCTAAACGTATCGAGCGCTTATGCGGCCATGTCGGCGCTGCCCGGCGCGATCGCCAAGACGCTGTCGCCGGGGGTGTACCTGAATGACTTCCGCGCGCTCGTTGGCGCCATCGGACTCCGGTCGGTCGGAACCTGCCTGAACGCCCTGCCCACGTGGTATTCAAAGGCCGGAGGCGAAGTCACGCGAAGGTTCGTCAACCTGGCGTGCGAGGCGGGCCGCGGGTACGGTGTGGTGGCGGGGATGGCGTTCCTCGAGCGGCGGACGCCGTCGTCGCGGCGGTTGCTTCCGTAGGCTCCGGCGGATACAATTCCTCCATGCTAAAGATTGCCGCCGGGGTCACGCTTGGGGCCTTAATTTCTCTCGCCCAATCCCCTACCGCCACCATCAGCGGAATCGTCCAGGATGCTCAGGGCGCCGTCGTTGCTGGCGCGCGGATCCAGGCGGTCCACGGCCGGACCTCGGCGCGTGTCAACACCGAAAGCAACGCGACGGGGCTGTTCTCGCTGCGCCAGCTTGATATCGGCGATTACTCGGTGGAGGTGGAGCACACCGGGTTCCGGCGCTACGTGCGCAGCGGGATCCGGCTCACCACGGGCCAGTCGCTTGAGTTGAACGTGACGCTGGAGCTGGGCGCGGTCACCGAGAGCGTCACCGTGTCGGCGGCAGCGTCCCTGCTCGACACGCGGACATCGGAGGTCAGCCAGTTGGTCGAGTCCAAGGCGGTTGAAGATCTCCCGCTCGGCGACCGCCGCTCGATGAACCTGGTGCAGATCACCGGCGCCGCCGTGTTCGTCAACTACGACAGCGGACAGAAGCCCAACTTCTCGCTCGCCGGCGGCCGGACCCAGCGGCAGATGTTCTGGATCGACGGGGGCACGGGCCAGAACATGCGGCTGGGCGCGGGCCAGGTGGACCTCGATCCGCCGGTGGAGACGCTCCAGGAGGTCAAGATCCTGTCGAGCTCGATGGCGGCCGAGTACGGCGGCTCGGCGGGCGGCAACGTGGTGGTGACCACCAAGTCCGGCACCAACCAGTTCCATGGCAGCGCGTTCGAGTACGTGCGCAACGAAAAGTTCGACGCGCCCAACTTTTTCGCGCCCATCGCCGACGGACGCAAGCAGCGCGCGCCGCTGCGCTACAACGTGTTTGGCGGGACGATCGGCGGCCCGGTGCGCAAGGACCGCACCTTCTTCTTCTTCGGATACGAGGGATCGCGACGCCGGGATGGGCTGGTGCGGACCCTGACCGTTCCCACCGAGGTGCAGAAGGCCGGGGATTTTTCGCAGACGGTCAACGCGCAGAACCGGACCATTCTTATCTACGATCCGGCCACCACCGCAGGCAACACACGCCAGCCGTTTGCGGGAAACCGTATTCCCGCGGCCCGCGTAGATCCGGTGGCGGCCAAGCTACTGCCCTTCTATCCGGTGGCCAACCGGGAACCCGACGCGGTGACGGGGGCGAACAATTTCCGCTCGAACTACGTCAACAGTCTCACGCGGAACAACTACACCGCCCGCGTGGATCACACGTTGTCGTCGAAAGACCGGCTCACCGGGCGCTTCCTCTACAACAGCGACGACATGTCGAACTCGAGCGTGTTTCCAGATCCCGGCGCGGATACGTTGAACTCGGCCGACCGCCATCAAAACTACTGGTACGGAACCTGGACCCGCACGTTCGCACCCACCGTTCTCAACGACTTCCGGTTCACGTACTCGAACCGGATCAATCACGCGAAATCCGCGGGCTTGGGCGGCGACTACGTGTCCCGCATCGGGCTCCGCGGCGTAGAGAGCGGCGCGTTTCCGCTATTCGCCGCGGCGGGCTTCACGTCGCTCGGCTCGAACAACCAGGAGCGGCGCCAGTTCCCGATCGAGCAGTATCAAGTGGTCGACAACTTCTCGTGGATTCGCGGACGGCACTCGTTCAAATTCGGCGCGGAGGCGCGCAAGTCGATGAACTACGAGGTCGCGCGGCCAATGTTCGCCGGCGCGTTCAATTTCGGCGTGCTGCCGACGGGGCTGCCGGGCAACGCGCAGACAGGGTCGGGACTCGCAACCATGATGGTGGGCTTTCCGACCGCGTTCAATCAGCGCGAGACCGAGGTGTTGAACCGGAGCAGTTGGTACCTGGCGGGATTCGCGCAGGACGACTGGAGCCTGCACCGGGACTTCACGCTGAACATCGGGGTCCGCTGGGAGACCGACACTCCGGTGGTCGATGCGAACAACCGGATGAACGGGTTCGATCTCAACGCGGTGAATCCGGTGTCCGGCACGCCGGGTGTGGTGCGGTTTATGGGGGTGAACGGATTCCGCACCTCGCCGTTCGACACGGATTGGAACAACTTCGGGCCACGGCTGGGATTCGCGTGGAAGCCGTTTGGGTCGGCGAAGTGGGTGATCCGCGGAGCGTATGGGATCTTCTACGCCGAGCCTGAGAACAGCGGTCCCACGGGCGCTTCGCTGGGATTCGACAAGTCAGTGACGCTGAACACGCCCGACAACGGCATCACCGCGCCGTTCTTCCTCCGCGATGGCGTGCCGAGGGCGGGATCGTCGGATCCGGTTCGGGATGATCGCTTTGGCGCGGTGCGGGTGGGATCGAACGCCACCACCGCGGTGACGTTCTTTGAGACGGACCGGAAGACAGGCTACTCGCAGCAGTTCAACCTGGGCGTGCAACGCGAGCTGCCGGGCAACATGGTGGTGGAGTTGAAGTATCTGGGCAACGTGCAGAGGAAGCTTCCGAGTCCCAACCTGACGCTGAACCAGATTCATCCGTCGGTGCTTGGCCCGGGGCGTTCGTCACAGCGCGACCGTCCCTATCCGCAGTTTTCCGACGTGTCGGTGATCGGACCCACGCTCGGAATCGCCAACTACCATGCGGGCGTGGCCCGTTTTGAGAGGCGGTTCTCGAAAGGTTTCAGCGTGCTGAGCACCTACACATGGTCGAAGAATCTGAACAACTCGAGCGAGGGAGCGGCGACGATCGGCGCCGAGGGCGGAGTCTATTCGAACGCCTACAACCGCCGGGCCGATTATGGCCCGTCGGGCAACGACATTGCGCACCGTTTCACGATGAGCGGAGTGTGGGAGCTGCCTTCGGCGCGCAACCGGTGGCGTTGGCTGGCGGGCGGATGGTCCGTGGGAACGCTGGGGACGCTGCAAACGGGCTCGGCGTTTTCGGTGGGGACTCAGGTCAACACCACGAACGCGTTCGCAGCGGGCGGCCTGCGGGCGGATGTCTCGCGGAATCCGAACCTGCCCACCGGCGAGCGCACGCTCGGACGCTGGTTCGACACCGGCGCGTTCTCCCAGCCCGCGCTGTTCCAGTTCGGCAACCAGGGCGTGAGCATCCTGCGCGCCGACGGGATCATCAACTTCGACTTTTCAGTGCTGCGCAATTTCGCGCTGGGCGAGGGGCGCAAGCTGCAGTTCCGGGGCGAGTTCTTCAACGCGCCGAACCATCCGAACTTCGAGGAGCCGGGACTGACGTTCGGTGCTCCTGGATTCGGGATCGTGTCGGCGGCGGGTCCGGCGCGGCGGATTCAGTTCGGGTTGCGTTTGGTCTTCTGAAGTCTACGGGCCATTCCACATTACCGCGGATCAGCTACGGCCTTCCTCACCGCCTCCAGCAGGTGATCCTTCCAGGCCGTCCCCTTGCGCACAATCGAGTCCGCATTCGCTCGGAGGACCTCAAGGTCCGCCGCCTCCAGCGTCACCCCGGTGAGAATGATCACCGGAATCGCCGCCAGTTCGGCGTCCTCCTTGAGCCGGAACAAAAACGAGAATCCGTCCATATCAGGCATCTTGAGATCGAGGACCAGCGCCGCGGGCCGCTCACGCCGGATCATCCGTAGCGCATCCCGCCCGTTGGAAGCGAGTACGGCGCGGTATCCACCGACCGTGAGAATCTCGGCGGCGAGTTCGCGCGCGGACGTGTCGTCATCCACCATCAGGATCATCCTGGCTTCTCCACGGCCGTCCGGCGAAACCGCGCCGGACTCCGGGAGCGTGAAGGTAAACCGGGCGCCCTGCCCGGGCTCACTTTCCACCCAGATGCGGCCCCCATGCGCCTCCACCAGACGCCGGGTGATCGCCAGGCCCAAGCCCGTTCCTTCGCGGACTCCCTTCGTGGTGTTGCCAACCTGGCGGAACTTCTCAAACACGGCCTCATGGTGCTCGGCGGCAATACCGATTCCGTTGTCCTTGACCACCACCGTCACCATGCCCTGGCGCTTTTCCGCCATCGCCGTCACCGTGCCGCCAGAGGGTGTGAACTTGATCGCGTTGGTCAGCAGATTCCACAGGATCTGCTTGAAACGGAGGCGGTCGGCGTGGACCGTGAGGCCTTGCCCAGCTTCGAGTGACACCCGGATCGACTTCGTTGCTGCCTGGCGCGACACGCTCTCCACGACCTCATTGGCCGCGGTGGCCAGATCGAATTCCGCTGTTGTGAGGTCCAGGCTCCCGGCTTCGATCTTGCTCAGGTCCAGCAGGTCATTGATCAGCTCCAGCAGGTGCTTGGAATCCCGGTGGATGTTGTGCAGCGACCGCAACTGCCGGGGATTGAGCTCGCCCTGCACTCCTTCGGCGAGCAGCTCCGTGAACCCGATGATCGTGTGGAGCGGCGAGCGGAGCTCATGGCTCATGCTGACGAGGAATTCCGTCTTCAAGCGGTTGGCCCGCTCCACCTCCGCGTTACGTGCCTCAAGCTGTGCGTTCTTGGCCGACAGCTCGAGCTCGTAGCTCTCGCGAAGCTGTTCGATCCGGCGCCGGTCGGTGACGTTGCGGATGACAGCCGCGACGCGGACTCCGCCAGCCCCGTCTCGCACCGGGTTCAGGTTGATGTCCACCGGGACGAGTGTGCCGTCCTTGCGGCGCGCGTCCAATCGAAGTCCGCTGCCCATGGCGCGGAGTGTGGGATTTCCGGCGTAAGCTTCCCGGTGCTTCTTGTGGCTCTCGCGAATGTTCCCGGGGACCAGAAGCTCGATGGGCTGCCCGGTCAATTCGGCCGGCAGATACCCCAGCAGCGGAGTGACGGCCGCCGTGGCAGACTGAATGATCCCGTCCTGGCCCACTTCGATCAACGCATCCGACAGCGAATTCACGAGCAGGCGGTAGTTGTCCTCGAGATCTCCTCTCCAATTCCGGCACACCACCACCAACCGTGCCCCCGCTCCCGCGAACGCGGCGGGCGAAACCGTCACCTCGGCGGCGAACGCGGTGCCATCCCGGCGGGCCTGCGTCATTTCACCCAGCCGCTGCGGCCCCTCCACCACGGGCAGCCCAGGGAACTCGCGCCCGGAAAACTCCGCTGACGAGTAGCCGTACTCGGCTTCCGCACCGGTGTTGGCGAACTGAATCCTTCCCGATTCGTCCACCAGAAACGCGGGCACGGGGAAGGAGTTCAGGATCGATTGCGCAAGCCGCTCCATCTCGCCATCGTACGGCACTCCAGGGGCAGTGCAACTCTCCGGCCAAATCCTCCGCTTGCGGTATCATGGCAACTTGGGCGCAACAGAGAGGCCCCGGTTGTTGTTGATCGACGACAATCCGGGCAGCCTTGAGTACTTCGAAGAGGCTCTACGCCAGGACGGAGTCGAGGTTTTCTCGACCACCGACCCGGAGGAGGGGCTGGACCTCGTCCGCGAGAAGCACCCTCACGTCGTTGTCACCGACCTGATGATGCCGAAGCTCTCCGGCATGGAGATCATTGAGCAAATCGTCGAGTTCGATCCCGCCATCGACGTCGTTCTTATCACCGCCCACTATTCCACCGATTCCGCGGTCGAGGCGATCACCAAAGGCGCCTGCGATTATTTGACCAAACCTGTCCCGATGAAGGTGCTGCGGGAACGCGTGGGGAGGCTGCTCGAAGCCGCCAGACAGAGGCTGAACGCGAACCGGCTCCAGTCGGAGCTGTCGGAGAGCGCGAGCTTCGAGGGGATGATCGGAGCAAGCCCGCGGATGTGGGACGTGTACGCGCGAGTCCAGCGGATCGCGCCGCATTACCGCGTCGCGCTCGTCACGGGCGCCACGGGATCGGGCAAGGAACTCGTGGCACGGGCACTGCACCGTCTGAGTCCGGTGGCCAACGGCCAGTATGTCGTCGTGAACTGCTCGGCCATTGTCGAGACTCTGTTCGAGAGCGAGCTGTTCGGCCACGTCAAGGGATCCTTCACGGGCGCGACACACGACAAGGTGGGGCTGTTCGAGCTGGCACACAACGGCACGCTGTTTTTGGACGAGATCGGCGACATGCCGGTGAACACTCAGGCCAAGCTCCTGCGTGCCCTCCAGAATCAGGAGATCCTGCGCGTCGGGTCACTGGTTCCGAGGCAAGTGAACGTCCACGTCGTGGCGGCGACGCACCGCGACCTGCGCCAGGAAGTAGCGGCGGCGCGGTTCCGGGAGGACCTGTTCTACCGGTTGTCGATGGTCGAGATTCACGTCCCGGCGTTGCGCGAGCGTGAGGGCGACCTGGTGCTGCTGGAACAGCATTTTGTGCGGAAATTCGCGGGCCAGTTCAACAAGCCAGTGCGCGGTTTGACGCGGCGCGCGCAACTCATGCTCAGCCGGCATCCGTGGCCTGGCAACGTCCGTGAGCTTGAAAACGTCATTGGACACGGGGTGATGATGACGCTTTCGGACACGGTGGACATCCAGGACCTGCCTGCCTACCTGCGGGATCCCCGTGATCCGGCGCAGACTCCAGCCCCGCAAGCCAGCGCGGTCCCATCAGCAGCGGAGGGCCTGGAAGAACAGGAAAGGCGGCTGATCGCGGATGCACTGGAGAGGACCGGTGGAAACCAAGTCCACGCAGCGCGCCTGTTGCGGATCAGCCGCGATGTGCTGCGTTACCGGATGAAGAAGCACGGGCTGGCTTAAGCTCTCGCGCGCAACTCCCGGCTGTGCTCACGGGCGATGAGTTTGCTCACCTCACCCATCTCCTCGGCGAGCAGCCCAAGCAGGTCGTCCAGAGTGAGAATCCCCACCAGTTCACCACTTTCCCGCACCACG
>VFZX01000300.1 GCA_016871015.1 Acidobacteriota bacterium
TTGCTGTCCATGCGGCTCACCTCTCGCCAGGGCATCCCCCAGCTTAACCGCTGTCCCCCGGTTACCCTTCGTTTGTGTCAACCGCCCACCGGCACACTTGTCAAGGATGTCTCCGGTTCGCACAAATGGCGGCTGCGCCGAAACGAAGCCCGATGGCGCTCAACTTACGAATTGCCCTGGGCCAACGTCTCCAATACGCCGTTTCGCAACTACAAGCACTGGACACACGAGGGCGGCATCTCCACGCCGTTGATCGTGTCCGGCCCTGGCGTGGGCCGTGGCCGCCTGACGCGAGAGCAAGGCCACATCATCGACATCCTGCCGACGTTCCGGTATCCACCCGGAAAGCGCGCGCTGGAAGGCCACAGCCTGGGAGCACGAGGGCAATCGCGCCGTGCGTCAAGGACCCTGGAAGCTCGTGGCCGGGTTTCAGCGTGATTGGGAGCTCTATCACATCGACTCGGATCGTACCGAGCAACGCAACCTGGCCGCCCGGAACGGAGATCGCGGCGCGATTGAATGCGGCCTATGCGGAGTGGGAGAAGCGCTTCGGCATTCCGCTATAACGCCCACTCGCGCCCAGTGACGGCATGATCGCGAGCATCGTTCAGAAACGAAGCTTGGCACCGAACTGAATCTGCCGGCCCGTGGCGGTACCGCTGTTGAGGGTGCCGAAATCCGTATTGCCGCAAGGCGCGCCTGAGACTCCCCGGCAGGTCATCGGAGAACTGCTGGGGGCGCCCAGGAAGAACGTTGGCGTGTTGGTGAGGTTGAAGAACTCAAACCGGAACTGCGCCCGCAGGCGCTCGGAAACCGCCAGTTCCTTGAAGACGGAAAAGTCGCTGTTTACCGAGCCCGGGCCGCGAACCATTCCGCGCGCGGAATTACCGTACATCTGAACGGGAGTGCCGCTCGCGCCGAGCGCTGTCCCTGGCACTCGAAACGCTGCCGGGTTGAGGTAGCCGTCGGGACCGTGCCCCAGGTACATGTTGACTCCCGAGACGCGATCGGGAACGTTGAAATTGCTGAACACCGGCGGCTGCACGTTCGTCAAGACTTCTCCTGGAAAGCCGCTGCGGAGGGTGGTGATGCCGTTCACCTGCCAGTTCCCGAGTACCCGGGCCAGGATGCCCTTGCTCAGCCATTGCTTTCCCACACCCCAAGGCAACTCATAGAGGTAGCTAAAATTCAGGACTTGGGGGACGTCCAGCGGAGCGACGGTCTTCTCCCGCTGGGGACTGTAGTTATCGAGCACGATGGTGGTGGTGTACTGGGAAAAGTTGCATACGCCGGATCCGAGGCTCTCAATGTTTTTTGCGACCGTATAGTTTGCAAGCACGGTGAAGCCCTTCGCGAAACGCCTCTCCAGCTTGAAGCTGACAGAACTATAGTCGGAAGCGCCCCAGGAACCGGACTCGATGGTCCAGCCATTCACATGGGGGAACGGCCGGTCGGCCTGCCGGTTCCGGCCATCCAAGGCGGCCTGGAACGGCAGGGAGTTTCGATTGAACCAGCCGCTGGCCAGATCCCGGCCCACGGCCTTGGTCACCGTCATTGCCAGAAGCCAGTTGCTGACCGGTTCGTATTGGATGCTGACGTTGGACTGATGCAACACCGGCATGTTGGAATTATCGAAATTGGAAAAGCGGAAGTTGGACTGAAACGGACGCTGCGCGGTGAATCCGGAAAGCCTGTGATCCGATGCTTGCGCCCGAATGGGATCGTTGATCGTGAAAGGAGGGGCCAGGGTCCGGGGAGTCACGATCGGGGCTCCGAAGAGCGCGGTATTTGGCGGATTCATGGAAAACTGGGTAGTTTCGGTGTTGCGTTCCCGCATGCCGAAGAACGCGCCGTAGCCGCCGCGGACCACGAGCTTGGGTGTGACTTGATAAGAGAAGCCGACGCGGGGAGCGATGTTGTTGTGGTCGCCTTTCACCAGCGCCCGTGAAAAGCCATCTTCGTTCGGCCGGACGAAAACTCCGGTTCGCGGATTAAACATACTGCCGAGGTCACTGGCTTCAACCGGCTGGCTGAACAAGTCGTAGCGGATGCCCAGGTTCAACGACAGTCTGCGCGACACCTTCCAATCGTCCTGAAAATAGCTTCCGGAGTAGACCTCTCGCGCCCGGCCGAACTGCAGCATATTATTGGCGGCGCTGATCCCTGTCGGGAATCCGAGCATGAAGTCGGCGAACGGAGCTCCCGATCCGGAAACGGCCCCACTGGCCGTAAAAGTCGATCCGAACACAAATGATCCGCCCCCTGCCCGCAAAACATCGATGCGGAGACGGCGGAAGTCCGTGCCCATCTTGAGGGTGTGATTTCCGCGGATGATGTTGAGATTGTCCGACCATTGGAAGCGATCTTCGAAACTGGGGGTGGAGTTGCCGCCTCCGCCGATGCCGCTGAACTGTGAGGCGCCTTGTGCGCCGCCGGAGAAGGGGAACGTGAGACCGGTGAAGGTTTCAAACGGCAGTTCGAACAATGCGAGCCCCACCCGTTTGGCCAGTTCCGCCCCTTCCTTCGCTTTGAGTCCGATGACGCTGCCGTCGTAGTGCGTGTAGCCGAACCGGAACTCGTTGACGACGGCGGGGCCGAACACGTGGGTGTCATTCAGCACCAACTGGCGGGAATCGAGGATCTGGACGCTGCCGGCGCCGAGAGGGTGGTCCGGCCCGAAGCGGCCGGGATTGGGAGTCGACTGATCGCTGCGGGAGTATCGCCCGAACAGAGTATTCCTGGGACTGAACACGTAGTCGCTCTTCACGTCCCACTTCCTCACTTCAAAGCCTCGCGGAACCTGCAGAAAGTAGTTCTGCGATTCGGCGTTGGCAGCGCCGAAATTGGGGGCCGGCACCTCGTTCATGATCGCCGTGGCGGTACGGTTGAGTTGCGAGGAGGGGATCACGTTGCCGGGAAATGGCGTGCTGATCACCGTGCCGGCCGGCCCCAAAACTCTCGCCTTGGGATCGAAGATGGTCTCGCGGTAAGAGGCGAAGTTCCCGGTGCGGTAGCTCTGTGGTGGAAGGTCTGAGATGGAAGAGGATGCGGCGGTGCGCTGAATCGTTCCCTCGTAGCTGCCGAAGTAGAAGAGCCGGTTCTTCACAATGGGTCCGCCGATGGTGCCGCCGAACTGATTCTGCCGGAACGCAGCCCTCCTCCGTCCGGCCTTGTTGCTGAAGAAGTTGTTGGCATCGAACTTGTCGTTGCGCACAAACTCGAACACGCCGCCATGAATTTCGTTCGACCCCGACTTCATGGTGACGTTCATCACCATTCCCGCCGATGAGCCAAATTCCGCGGAGAAGTTGTTCGTAAGAACTTTGAATTCCTGAACGGCGTCCACGGAGGGAACATAGGCGGCGCCGGTTCTTCCGATGTTGTTGCCGTTCTGGGTGGTGTTATTCTCGAGTCCGTCAATCATGATCTCGTTCGACGAGGCGCGCCCTCCGCCGCCGACGAACGGCAGATTGGTGCCCAGGCCAAACACGGGTACCGTGTTGCCCGCCAGCAATCCCAGGGCAAACGGATTACGGCCGCTGAGCGGCAGGTCCACGATTCTCTTGTTGTCGATCACCTGCCCGATCGACGAGGTATTGGACTCCAGCAGAGGCGTCGCCGCGCTGATCTCGACAACCTCCTGCACCGATCCGATTTCGAGGGTGACCGGCAGCGTCGTGTTCTGATCAACCTGAAGGACGATACCGGCGATTGTCTTGGACTTGAAGCCGCTGGATTCCACCCTGACCGAGTATTCCCCCACCGGCATGAATGCCGCCCGGAATGTGCCCGCGGAGCCCGTGGCGCCCGATCGTTCCTGGCCGCTGGCAACGTGCCGGATCCTGATCGTGGCGCCTTCGATGCCGACGCCGGAGGGGTCTTGCACAGCGACGTTGAGCGTGCCGGTGGTGACCTGCGCCTGAACGGCGACGGAGAAAGGCAGGCATAGTGCCACGGCCAAGATTGCTCCGTTCCGCGGCGGTGTAGCTGTAGACATCGAGGTCTCCTTCAGTAGACTCTTCACATCCAATTTGGGTCAGTCGCGGCGAACGAATTCGAGCACATATTCATGGGGCAGGTGGTCCCAACCACGGACCAGGCGGAACCGCCTTGCCTCCACTTCCTGGATGACCTCGTCGCGATCGAGGCGAATGTGCGAGCGTAGATCCGCGTCGCTCGCTCCGGGATGCTTCCGGCTTCGGTAGTAGTCAATTACGTACATCCGGCCGCCGGGCTTGAGCGCGGTGCGCAGCTTGTCGAGGACATCCAGCGGGTAATCGAGATGATGATACGTATCGAGCATCACCGCGGTGTCCACGCTATTTCCGGCCAAGCCAGGGTCGCGCTCGGTGGCGCGCAAGGCGCGCACATTGCTCCATCCTTGTGCGGCAATCTTGCGGGAGACCAAATCGACAAAGTCCGCGTGAATATCCACGGCGATGACCGAGCCAGCCGGTCCCGCTTCGGCCCGCAGATAGGGAATGAGGTAGCCGGCGCCGCTGCCAATGTCAGCGATGACGCAGCCCGGCTTCAGTTGGAGCGAACGCACCAGGTCAGCGGTGCGCTCCACTTGCGGACGCACCGGATGCGTCATCTCGGTCACCGCCCGTTCCCGGGCTTCGGCGGTCCGGTACTCCAAGTTGGCTTTGAGCGCCACCTGTGCGGACAAATCGAGGGACCAGGCAGTGAGCAGCCAGGCCGCCGCCGTTGTGCGCGTCATGATCAGTCCAAACGCATGATCGTGTCCGGACCCGCGCCCGCCGGTGTAGTGATGACCCGCACCACTTTACGTTCCGGCACGGAGACGACGGCGATCTTGTCGGCATCCTGCAGACCGAGGAAAGCAAGTTGTCCGTCACGGGAGCAGGAGAGCGACAAGGGCCGGCCAGGAATCCGGACTTCGCCCGTTTGCTTGCGCATCTTGACGTCGGCGAAACCAACTCCTTCGCCGGGTTGGAGGTTGTAGACCAGAGTGCTTTCGTCGGGGGTCAGCCGGATGCGCGCGGGTCCGTTGCCGGTTTCGATTTCACCCACCACCTGACGCTTGGCGGTATCGATGACGGAGATCTTGTTGCTGGCGGTATTGGTGAGGAAGATCGTCTTGCCGTCGCGGGTCATGACGCCTCCCTGCGGGTTCTTGCCGGTGTTGAGAATTTGTTCCACGTTGCCCGATGCGAGGTTCACGATGGCCACGGTGCCGGAGTTGGAGTTGCTGACATAAGCGGTTTCGGCGCGCGGTCCGAACAGAACCATGTGCGGGCTCTCGCCCTTGGTGTCGTACTTGCGGAGGACCTTGCGCGCGGCGGGATCGACGAGCAGCAGCCCATAGGGGTTTTCGATGGTGACAACGAGTTGGCCAGTTTTGGGATGCACAAGCAGGCCGTGCGGACGGCGATAGTTGCCCAGATCGATCACGTGGACCTTCTTGCGCGTGGCGACCTCGATGACGGAGATGGTCTTGTCGCCCTCGCCCTTGTCGGTCATCCAGACAAGGCCGTTGTCGGTGATATAGAGCAGCTTCCGGTCCCGCGAAAACGCCATCTCATGTGGGTACGTGCCGACCTTGATTTCGCTGAGGCGTTTCCCCTCCTCACTGTAGAAGGCGAGCATGCCCGCCTTCTTTTCCACCACCGCCATATACGGTTCCTGGGCAAGCACGGCGGCCGCGCCGGTTATGGCGAGCAGGGTAATTCTGGATAAGATCATGAGTTCTCCCATAGTAGTAACAAATCATTGATCGGCGACGCGGGCGGACTGGTGTGCTGTTAGCCGCCACTGTCTATTCTGCCGTTGGAATGAGCGTAGCCCAGGCAGCGCCGCAGAGGGCAGGCCCATAGCAATTCGAATCTGCGTCATCTTCAAAGCCCTTCTCCTATGCCAGCAGTCTGGTCACCACATTGCCGCCGACATCGGTGAGGCGGAATTGCCGGCCTTGATACTTGTAAGTGAGGCGGCGATGATCCAAGCCCAGGCAATGCAGGATCGTAGCCTGAAGGTCATGCATGTGAACCGGGTCCGCGACTACGTGGAACGCCAGATCATCCGTCTGGCCCACTTGCAATCCGGGCTTGATGCCGCCGCCCGCCATCCAGATGGTGAAGCCGTCGGGATGATGATCGCGTCCGGCGGTTTCAGGTTGGTCAGGCCGGCGTATTTCGGCAAGAGAAGTGCGGCCGAATTCGCCGCCCCAGACGACCAGAGTGCTATCGAGCAGGCCCCGCTGCTTCAGATCCTTGACGAGCGCGGCCACCGGCTGGTCTGTAGCCGCGCAGTTCTTCTTCAGATTGGCGTTCAGGTTCGAGTGGTCATCCCAATTGGAATGTGTCAGCATCACGAACCGCACGCCGCGCTCGACCATCCGCCGCGCGAGCAGGCAATTGGTGCCAAAGGCCCTGGTGGACTCGTTGCCGACTCCATAAGACTCCTTCACCTCGGCCGTTTCCTTGCTGAAGTCCAGCAATTCGGGCGCGGAAGCTTGCATCCGGAAAGCCATCTCATACGAGGCGATGCGCGCCTCAATTTCGTGATCGCCCGTGGCCGCGACCCGCTCCTGATTCAGGTCGCGAATCGCATCCAGCCGGGCGCGCTGGAGTTCCCGCGAGACTCCGGCCGGATTGGAGAGGAACAGAATCGGGTCTCCGGAACTGCGAAACTCAACACCGCGATAGGTGGAGGGCAGGAATCCGCTGGACCAGTTTTCCGCGCCGTTGACCGTGCCTCTGCCCGCGCTGAGCACCACAAAGCCGGGTAGGTTCTTCGATTCGCTGCCCAAGCCGTAAACGGACCAGGCGCCGATGGTGGGGCGGCCGGCGATGGGGCTGCCGGTCATCATCAGGCTCTGGCCCGGAGTGTGGTTCACCACGTCGGTAACCATCGAATGAACGAATGAGATATCGTCGGCGATGGTGGCCATCCGCGGCAAGTAGTCGGAGAAGTACATGCCGGATTGCCCGTGCCGCTGAAAGGTCCGCGGGCTACCCATCACCGTGGCATTGGGTTTGAGGAAGGCCAGCTTCAGATCTCGCGTCAGCGACTCCGGCAGCGGCTGGCCGTGCAGCTTCTGCAAAGCGGGCTTGGGATAAAACAGATCCATCTGGCTGGGCGCGCCGGCCATGAACAGCAGGATGACGTTCTTCGCCTTGGCCGGAAGATGCGGCTGCCTGGGCGCCAGCGCGCCGGAGTCCGCGGCCCGGCCTTCGGATGCCATCAACTCGGCCAGCGCGATGGCGCCGATGCCACCCATTGTTTGGTTGAGGAACCGCCGCCGCGACGCAAGATTGGGGAGAGGGTGCCGTATCATGCTTGCTTCCTGGCTTACTCCCTGGTGATGAACTCGTCAAGGTTGAGCAGCACGCTCGCCATGCCGGTCCACGCAGCGGCTTCGGCCGGATCCACTTGGCCCGCAGCCACCGCCGGGGCTGCTTTCGTCGCCGCCGCCGGGTCTGCGCGGAACAACTCCCGCTGTTGCTGATAGGCGGTCAACAGCCGTTCCGACTCCCGCCCGGTGGGCTTGCGGGCCAGGCAGAGCCGGAAAGCATATTCCATCCGGTCAGCGAAACTGACGCCGCCGGATTCCATGAGCGTCCGTGCCGCCAATGCCTGCGCCGCTTCGAAGAACACCGGATCGTTGAGGAGGTTCAGAGCCTGGAGCGGCGTATTCGAGCGAGTCCTGCGGCACATGGCCATCCTCGAGTCAGGGGCATCGAAGTTGATCAACTGAGGATACGGCAGAGACCGCTGCAGATGAACGTAGAGCCCGCGGCGGTAGCGGTCCCGGCCCTCGCTTTCCTTCCAGGCGAGCGCGTTATTATAAATGATGGCGCCGGACGGCTGAAAGGGCCGCACGCTCCTGCCTCCCACGGCCGGGTCAAGCAAGCCGCTGGCAGCCAAAGCGGTGTCGCGGATTAGTTCGGCCGGCAGGCGCAGTCTCGACTGGCGGGCCAGCAGCCGGTTTTCCGGATCGCGCGTCTCCAATTCCGGACGCGACGTGGAGGCCTGGCGGTACGTGGCTGAAGTGACAATCGTGCGATGCAGCTCCTTCATGCTCCATCCGCTGTCGATCAACCGCGCCGCGAGCCAGTCGAGCAGTTCCGGGTGCGACGGTTTCTCGCCCTGCGTTCCGAAGTCTTCGGCTGTCCTCACCAGGCCGCGTCCGAAGTACTCCTGCCAAATCCGGTTGACGAACACGCGCGCCGTGAGCGGATTCTCTTTTGAAACCAGCCATTGAGCCAACGCCAGCCGGTCTGCCTTTTTCCCCTCGGCGCCGGAGGTGAGAAACGAAGGTAAGCCAGGCTCCACCTCGATGCCGGGGGCATCGGCCTCGCCGCGGAGATAGACATGGCTCTGGCGGGCAACGGGATCCTGGCGAATCGCCTGCGCACGGCTCAAGGCTGGAAAAGCTTCGTTCAACTGGTTGAGCTTCCCCGCCAGTTCCTTGAACTTCAGGTCGTCGTACTCTTTTTTGGACGTTACCTCGCCATACTGCGCAATGAAGAATGCCGTGAGATCCTCGGCTTGTTGGGGAAGGCGTTCAGCCGGCGGCGTGACAAGGATGGTTTCGCCGTTGTCCACCCAAAGAGTGACGCGGCTGTAGTGATGATCCCAGTCAGTCCACTTGCCGGGATTGGCCTTGGCCTCGAGTAAGCGCCGTTCCCATTCCTTCTGCCGATCGGCGATCCGATATTCGTTGAGCAGCGCCCGGCGCTTGTTCTCGTAGTTGGCGCGCGAGCGCAAGTAGGGTCCGAGTTCGCCGGGCATCGGGGCATCGAGATCGACGTTGGCGGTGGAGTTGAAGAATGCAAACAGCCGGTAGTAGTCCTTCTGCGTGATGGGATCGTACTTGTGGTCATGGCACTGCGCACAGCCGAATCCCAAACCCAGCCACACGGTGGCCACCGTGTTGGTCCGATCGAGGATCTGTTCGAAGCGCACTTGCTCCAGGCTGGTGCCTGCCTCGCGATTGATGAGCGTATTGCGATGGAAGCCCGTGCCAACGAACGCCTGGCCGCCGCGGGGCAGCAGATCGCCCGCGATCTGGGCGATGGTGAACTCATCGAACCCCATGTCGCGATTGAGCGCATCGATCACCCATTGGCGATACCGCCAGGCATGGGGCCGCACGCGGTCATTCTCGTGACCGTCACTATCGGCATAGCGCGCCAGATCGAGCCAGTGCCGGGCCCACTTCTCGCCGTAGTGAGGCGAGCGAAGAAGCCGGTCGACCGCGGTCTGATAGGCGTCGGCGCGCGGGTCGGCAACAAAGCGGTCGACCTCTTCGAGAGTGGGCAGTAACCCGGTGAGGTCCAGAGTCACTCTTCGCAGCAGCGTGATCTTGCCGGCCTCCGGAGAAGGTATGATGCCTTCCTGCTCGAGACGGGCGTGAATGAAGTTGTCGACGCCGTTGCGAGGCGCTCCACTTTTGACCATGGGAACGGGCGGCTTGTGCAGGGGCTGAAAGGCCCAGTGGCGCAGTTGGGGGCGGGGTACAGTCTTAAGCGGAGTAGCGGAGGCGGGCCATTGCGCGCCCTCATCGATCCAAGCCTTCACGGACGCAATTTCGGTGGCGCTCAGGCCAGCGCCGGCCGGGGGCATCCGCAAGCCCTTCGGGTTTCGGGCAGTCTTGGTGGCCGAAATCAGATCAGCGAGTTTGCTTTCCCCGCTCTGGCCAGGAACAATGACTTTCCCTGAGTATCCGCCGGCTAAAGCGGACTCGCCGTGATCGAGCCGCAGCCCGCCGGTCTGCAGCCTGGCCCCATGGCAACCCTGGCAGTTCTTGCGCAGCAATGGTTCGATCTGGCGGGCGAAGTCTACCGCGGCAGAAGCGTCCACCGCGAGCCACGCGATGAGCAGGCTGACTCGCACGGCGGCTCGCGCGGATGGGATCTCAGGCGGAACGAGGCCAGCTACGATGGCGACCATGGGAGGCTCAAAAGAGACGACGATCACTATATCAGAGCAACGCACTCCGTCGTTGGATGCGACAGGTTTTTGCCAGAGTGAAGTGAGCCCCTGGCGTGAGACACGCAGTTAAGACACTGTTCGCTGCCGACTGAAAATCCATTGTACGGCGGCTGGTTCTGGCTGCAAGATGGCGGTCATGGAAGACCGCGGATTTTTTCTTACCTTGCAAGCCATTCGCAGGCAGCTGGCAGCGATGCCCAACGACCTGTA
>VFZX01000301.1 GCA_016871015.1 Acidobacteriota bacterium
AGAAAAAATCCGCGGTCTTCCATGACCGCCATCTTGCAGCCAGAACCAGCCGCCGTACAATGGATTTTCAGTCGGCGGCGAACAGTGTCTTAACTGCGTGTCTCACGCCAGGGGCTCACTTCAGCCGAGCGGTGACCGATTGACTATTCGCGAAGACCGTTGCGGCTTCAGAAGCCCGAGCCCCGGCGGCCCACTGCCTACTGGGCCAAGAAGATGTCGATGGTGGCCGAGGTCCAGGTTGCAACGCCGCAGCCGAAAAAGTCGGTGTCCTCCGTCCAGATCGGGCAGCCAAGAGCCAGCGCTGTTGCCAGGATCGGCCAATCGTCGGGATCGCGTGCACCAAGCCGCTTGCGGGCTTCGGCCTCGAAGGAACGGTAGAGATCCAAACCGGCCACGGTGCCGAGTTCGACAATGGCGCGCAGCACCGCAAGCACTCGTTCCGGATCGCCCCCTCGCTTGATCGTCAGAGCCGCGAGGTGCTCTTCTGCTTCTGCGTACGCCGTTTCCGGAACAAAGAAGGAGACGCTGTCAACGTGGGTCTCGAGGATGCGCCGAACCCGTTGACCGAGTACCGCTCGAATCAGAATGTTGGCGTCCAGCACCACGACTCGGCGTGACATGCCGGTTACTTCGCATTCCGCTTCTTCTCGCGGCTGACGCGGCGGATCTCCTTGTACTCACGCATCAACTCTTCCTCGGAGGCGCCCCAAGAGGCAATCATCGCGTCGAGTTCTTTCGCCGCGGCGCGCATGGCCTCCACTTTGGCGGTTCGGGTCTGCCGATGCGCTGGAATGAAGAAGCCCAGCGTCTCACCGTGACGGGTAATGGCGAGTGGTCGCCCACTTTCCAGATACCCGGCGAGGTTCTCTCGAAATTCGCGCATGCCGATCTTTTCAGCTTCCATATTGCGTACCCTGTGTACACAATACCACATGCGCGGATTGTAGGACCCACTTCACTCCTACATCCAGCGCTACCATCGCGAAGAGCGCCGGTTCATGATTACCGCTTCACCGCCACCGGAGATCCATCCCGGATCTCATCCGTAGCCCGCTTCACCACCACATCACCCACCTCGATCGCCCCCATCACCTCGACCAGTTCCCCGGACATCGCGCCCTTCGACACATTCACCCACTCTGCCCGTCCATTGTTCACACGGACCACGAAGCTGCGCTCCGTCGTCGTCACCACCGCTGTCGCCGGAACCATCAGTGACGGCCGCGTCCGGCGCACAGGCCAATCTGCCTCGGCGTACATCCCCGGCGCGAGCGCCATCCGTGGATTCGTGACATCGAGCTCCACCGGCATGGTCCGGGTCTTGGCGTCCATCGCGTTGCTCAGCCGCGACACAGTCCCGCTGAACGTCTGGCCCGGCCACGCGGGAACCTTGAAGGCGACATTGGCGCCGCGCGCGATTCCCCCCGCGTCCGCTTCGGGCACAGCGATCACCAGCCGCAGCCGGCTGTGCTGCTCGATCACCACCAGCGGCAGGTTGTTCGCTCCCGCGCCCGGCCCCACCAGTGCGCCCGGGTGAATCTGGCGGTCCGTGACAATGCCGTCGAACGGCGCCTTCACGTCCAGGTAGCTCTCAAGCTCGCGTAACGGATGGATCGCCGAGCGCGCTGCTTCCACGGCTGAGTTCAGCGACAGAATCACCGCCTTGGCCGCATCCAGCGACTTCTCAGCCTGCACCAGCTCGTTCGCCGCGATCACACCGGGCGTCGCCGACGCCGCTTTCAGCCGGTCGTACGTGTTCTGCGCCGCCGCCACCCGGGCTTCCGCCTCAGCCCGTTGCGCCTCAACCGCGCGCACCTTGGCTTGGGCCTCGGCGATCTGCGCCTTGATCTCGGGCGCGGAGAGCCGGGCGATCACCTGGTCCTTCTTGACAGCGCTTCCGCGGTCGACATCGATCGATTCAACGAATCCGGTGATCCGCGCCTGGAGCGCCACCTTCATGAACGGATACAGCTCGCCCGGCAGGCGCGACTTCCTCGCGACGGTCTGCGAGACCACCGTGGCGGTCTCCACGGTCTGGGCGTGGACCAGCGGCGCTGCGGCCAGGAAGAGGAGACTAAGAGGCTTCATAGTAGCGGCTGTTGGGATCGTTCGGATCAAGCGACGGAGTGTGGGCGCCGGCTCCCCGGCTGGCGAGAATCGCGTAGAGCGCGGGCAGAATTGTCAGCGTGGCAATCGTCGAAGCGGCCAGTCCGCCGATCACCGCCCTGCCAAGAGGCGCTGTCTGCGCGGCGCCCATCGCGACAGGAACCATGCCTGCGATCATGGCGCCCGCCGTCATGACGACGGCCCGCAGGCGTCCGGATCCGCCTTCGACAGCGGCCTCCACCGGAGCGGAGCCCCCGCGGCGTGCGAACTCCATGAACGTCACCATCAGGATCGAGTTGGCGACCGAGATTCCAATGGCCATGATGGCGCCCAGGTAGGACTGGATGTTCAGCGTCGTCCCCGTGGCCAACAGCGCGATCAGCACTCCTGCGAGCACTGCCGGAATCCCGAGAATCACGGCGATCGCCAACCGGAACGACTGGAAGTTCGCGGCCAGCAGCAGGAACACCGCGCCCGCGGCCAGCGCGAGTCCGGTGCGCAGCCCCAGTTGCGTCTCTTCGAGCGGCGGGATCTGCCCACGCACCGTCACCGACACACCGCGCGGAGGCTCCCCCGCCCTCTGGATCGCCTGGCGCACGGGTCCTACGACATCGCCGAGCGGCGCCCCGTGAGTGTTGGCGGTAAAACTGATCACACGCTGCATGTTGTAGCGCTCGACCACTCCGAACGCCGTGCCGAGCTTGAGCTCGGCGACGTCTCCAAGCAGCGGACGGCCGTCGCCATTGACCATCAGCGGCACGTCGCGCATATCGTCGAGCGATTGCATCCGGTGCTGCGGGATCTCGACCTGGATCTGGAATGCGTTGCCGCTGGCCGGATCGCGCCAGTAGTTCGGGTCGACGAAACGCGACGATGAGGTGGCGGCAACCAGCGAGTGGATCACGTTGAAAGTGGTGAGCCCGTACTGGCCGGCACGCTCGCGGTCAACACGGACATCAACAGTCGGATAGTCGAGCGGCTGCGCTTGCTGCAGGTCACGCAGCGTGCGCACTTTGGCGAGTTCGCGATGAACCTTCACGGCGTGGTCGCGCGAGGCGGCAATCGAGGGTCCTTGCACGGCGACTTCGACAGTGGTGGGCGATCCGAAGCTCATCACCTGTCCGATGATGTCGGCCGCCTCGAAGCTGATCGAGGTTCCCGGCATCGTCTTTGCGAAATCGGCGCGAAGCCGCTCCCGCAGCGCGTCGCCGCGCAACGTTGCGGAGGGCTTCAGGGCGGTTTTGAGCACCGCTTCCTGTGGTCCGCTGGTCCACAAGTGCACGGTGTTGATCGGATAGCTGGCGGGCTGCACTCCGATGAACGCCGTGCTGATGGCCACGTTGTTCTCTCCCACCGCCGACCGGATCACGTCGAGCGCGCGGAGCGTGAGCAACTCGGTCCGCTCGATACGCGTCCCCGTGGGTGCGCGCAGCCGGATCTGGAACTGGCCGGAATCCGCTATCGGGAACACCTCGGTCCCGGCACGCGGAGACAGGGTCCAGACGAGCGCTCCCACTCCAAGCAAGTAGACAAGCGCAACCGGCCAACGAAGAGCCACCACGCCGCTCAGGTACGCACGGTACCAACGGTTGCGGCCTTGCCCATGGCCCTTCCGCATCAACCACACGGCGAGCACGGGAACGAGCGTGCTCGACAACACGTACGAGGAGATCATTGCGAAGGCGACCGCAAGCGAGAGTGGAACGAACAACTGGCGCGCCACCCCTGTCATGAAGAACGACGGGACGAACACGGCCAGAATCGCGAGCATCGATAGCAGGCGCGGAACCGCGGTCTTGCTGCATGCCTCAAGAACCGCCTTCGGCCGCGACAATCCACCGGCCATGTGCGCGTGAATGTTTTCGATCTCGACCGTGGCTTCGTCGACCAGGACACCGACCGCGAGCGCGAGTCCGGCGAGCGTCATGATGTTGATGGTCTGGCCGCTGAGCCAGAGTCCCACCACGGCGCCGAGCAGTGCAAACGGGATCGTACAGATGACGATGAGGGCGCTGCGCCAGTCGCGCAGGAAAACGAGCACCATGAGCCCGGTGAGCAGGGCTCCGAGCGCGGCCTCGTTGGTGAGTCCCTCGAGCGCGCTCTGCACGTATCCGGACTGGTCGAACTCGAGCTGAATGTCGACATCCTCGGGACAGACCGCCTTAAACTTGGGAAGGTTCGCCTTAACCGCGCGGATCACGTCCAGCGTCGAGGCATCAGAGCGCTTGGTGACGTTGATGTAGACGGTGCGCTTGCCATTGACGTGGGCCCAACCCGAAATGATGTCGGTGCCGTTCTCCACCGCGGCCACGTCGCGGATGAACACCGCTGTCCCACTGCCCACCCGGACCGGCGCGTCGGCCAGCTCCTGCAGGTTGCCGCCGATCACCGAGTTCGTGTTCGCGATCCGGTTCAACTCGCCGATGCGCACGTTGCCCGATGGCAGCACGGTCGAGGCCTTGTTCACCGCCGCGATCACCTCTTCGGGCGACATCCGGTATTGGCGCAGCTTGTCAGGATTCAGCCGGACGACGATGGTCCGCTGGTTGCCGCCAAACGGGGGCGGAGCCGAGACTCCGGGCAGCGTGGCGAACAGTGGGCGCACGCGGTTCAAGGCGAAGTCCTGCATCTCGGCCGGAGTCCGGACGGCGCTCGAGAACACCAATTGGCCGACCGGCACCGATCCCGCGTCAAACCGCGTGATGAAAGGCGGCACGGCGCCGGGAGGCATGAAGGCGCGCGACCGGTTCACGTAGCCGACCACCTCCGCCATCGCCTGGTTCATGTCGGTGCCTTCGTGGAACACGAGCTTCATGAGCGCCGCGCCTTGAATCGACTTCGATTCGACGTGCTCGATCCCGGTGATGTACAGGAAGTGGTACTCGTAGTAGTACGTCATGAAGCCTTCCATTTGGGAAGGATCCATGCCGCCGTACGGCTGCGCGACGTAGATGGTAGGCGATCCGACTTGCGGGAAGATGTCCTTCTTCATCCGCTCGAGCCCGAGGTAGGCCGTCAGCAGCAGAGCCAGAACCGCAACCACGATCGTGACGGGGCGGCGGAGCGCGGTGAGGACGAGCCACATGTTAGGGCGCTACCGCCTGGTCGAGGAATGGCTTCAGGTCGCCCTGAGCGGTGACGATGGCGAGCAGCGCGCGCCAGATCTGAAGTTTGGCCAGCGCCCCATCGATTTCGGTTTGCGTGAGCAGGCGCTGTGCCTCGGCGACATCCAGGACGCCCGCGAGTCCGGCCTTATAGCGCACCGATGCCTGCTCGAGACTGGCCTTGGCGGCCTCAAGCTGAATCGGGATCGTCTGCGAGATGCGGATCGCGCCGTCGAGCATCGCCTTAGCCTGTTCCTGGCGTCCGTTGAGATCCTGCCGGATCTGCTGCATCCGCGCGGTTTCGGTCCGCTCGCGCGCGGTTTCGGCTTCGCGTTTCACACGCAAGCTCAAATACTCGGTGACCGGGAGCGACATGCTGAAGCCAAGGCCCCAGTTGTGAATGTTGGGCCCCAGTCCGGCGGCGGCGCCTCCGGTGGTGAAATCGGGATTGGCTCCGGTGCCACGCGCGTACAACGTGCCCTGTGCGTTGAACTTTGGATAGAAAGACCGGTCGAGCACCTTTTGCCGCGCCTTGCTCTCGTCGATGGCCGCCTGCTGTTCCTGGACCGCGGGGTGCTCCGGCTTGGCCGCCACGATCGCCTGGATCTCATTGGGATTCTGCAGCAGCCGGCCCGGCGCAACATGCACCGCCGCGGCCGGTGAGTCCAGGTACTGCCCGAGAACCGCGCGCGCCACGTTGGCCGCCTGTTCGGACTGGATCAGAGCCGCCTGCGCCTGGGCGAGTCCGGCCCGGGTACGCGAGGAATCGGCGCCCGGGCGCAACTCCGCGCTCACCAGCGCGGTGGTGAGATCGTGGAGCACCTTGGCGCGCTCCACCGCCGATTTCGCGGCTTCAGCGGTCTGCTGGGCGGCAAGGATCGTGAGGAACGCGTCCGCCGCGGCGGCGGACACCTCGAAGCGTGTGCGCTGGACGCCGGTTTCGGCGCGACGGCGTGCGGCGGTGGCAACATCGACATGTGCTTTGCGGAGTCCGAAGTCGAATGGTTCCCAGGAGACCAGGAATCCCGCGGCGGTGCCCCACACGTTGGTCAGCGAATTGGAGGGGTTCGGCGGGCCGGAGATGGGCGCGATCACCTGCTGCGGGAACAGCATCCCGTACACGTTGTTGCGGGTGGCGCGGTTGATCTGGCTGACAAAGTCGGCTCTGGGAAGGAACGCCTGCCGCGCAAGCGTGATGTTGGCGGAGGCCTCCGCGATGCGCTCCGAAGACACCCTGACCACGGCATATTTTTCCCCAGCCTGCTCGACCGCCTGAGCAACGTTGAGGGGTACGTTCTGCCCAACGACGGAGGAAAATGCGGCCAGCGCCAGCGGGATGATGCGCATCGAGACCCTCTACTGTACCAGATCAGTCCTGGCCAGCCCGCGGCGCGTGGGACGAGCGATTCCGCGCTTGCACTGCCGGATAAACGACGCGAGGTGCAGCGTCTCCGGCGTGGCGGCTTCGGCCTCGATCCTGGCAAGGGCGTCGGCGAGCTTGAGTCCTGACCGGTAAAGGATGCGGTAGGCCTGCTTCAAGGCGTCGGTTTGCTGGCGGCTGAATCCCGCCCGGCGGAGCCCGACCCGGTTGAGTCCGCTGGGTTCGATTTCAAACTTCGAGTACATGAAGAACGGGGGGACATCCTGATTGACGCGGATGTTGCCGCCGATCATCGCCAGCCTTCCGACGCGCGTGAACTGGTGGACGCCGGTCCCGCCTGAGATGAACACCTGGTCCTCAATCAGGCAGTGGCCCGCGATCAGGACACAGCTCGCAATCGTGCAGTTGTTCCCCATCCGGGTGTTGTGGGCGATGTGGCCGCTGCCCATGATGTAGTTTCCGTCGCCGATCTCGGTCACAGACCCGGGCTGAGTCCCACGCGAGATCGTGAAGTGCTCGCGGATCGTGTTGTTGTTTCCGATGCGCAGGTAGCTGCGTTCCCCGGTGAACGCCTTGTCCAACGGATCGGTGCCGAGGCAGGCTCCGGCCGAAATCTGGTTGCCCTCGCCCATGGTGGTCCACCGCTTGATGAAAACGTAGGGTTCCAGCACGCATCCGGGACCGAGGCTGGTGTCCGCTTCGATCACGCAGTATTCGCCGATCACACAGCGGGGTCCGATGCCGGCATCGGGGTGGATGCGAGCCGTGGGCGCGACCTGCGCGGATGGGTCGATCGGCATGAGTTCGTATGATAGCTAAAGGGCGGATGGACAACCTCACGCACGCGCTCACAGGACTGATGCTGGCCCGGGCTGGGTTTGACCGGATAACGCCGCACGCCGCTCTGTTGATGATGCTGTCGGCGAACGTGCCGGACATCGACGTGGCCGCCGCGGCTTTCGGATCTCCAGCCTACCTCGACGCGCACCGGGCGCATACACACAGCCTGGCGTTCCTGCCGCTGATGGCTGCTCTGCCGGTGTTCGCCTGCCGGCTGCACCGGGTGCGCGGAGCATGGATCGCGGCGATGGCCGGAGTCCTGTCGCACCTGTTGTTGGATTGGACCAACATCTACGGCATACGGCTGCTGCTGCCGTTTTCCGATCGCTGGTTCCGGCTCGACATGACACCGGTGGCCGATCCCTGGATCTGGGCGCTGCTCGGATTCGGCGTGCTGTGGCCGCTGCTGGCACGGCTGGTCGCGGCCGAGATCGGCTCCCGGCGCAAGTCCGGCGCGGGATTGGCGCGCGTGGTGCTGGTGTCGCTACTGGCGTACGAGGGGTTCCGGTTCGTTTTGCACGATCGTGCCTTGGAGGTCTTGAATTCGCGGGTGTACGGTGGCGAGGACCCAGGGCAGGTGGCGGCGCTGCCCGATTTCGCGAACCCCCTCCGCTGGCGCGGCTTGATCGAATTAAGCGGATCCTGGCAGGTTCACTCGTTCCACCTTGCGCGGGACTTCGATCCAGGCGCGGGCCGGATCCTGTATAAGGCGGAGGCTGGCCCGGCGATTGAGGCGGCACGCGGGACGCCTGCGTTTCAGGCGATCGAACGTTTTTCCCGGACGCTACTCTGGCAGGCGGTTCCCGCGTCCGGAACGGACGGCGTGACTGAGGTGACTGCCGTCGACCTCCGGTTCGCCCTGCCAGGCGAAGGGCGCTTTACGGCGCGCGCGGCGGTGGAAGCCGGGGGCCGCGTGGTTGACTCGGGCTTCCGGTTTATTCCAAAGGGCGGAATTCCTCAGCCGAGGTGAACCTCGTGGCCAATGTCCTTGACCACCACCCGGTCCGCGCTGGAACCTGCCGCCGTCACCAGCCGGTCGATCGGCTCGTTGACGGGCTCGTGGCTCAGCTTGAAGGTCTTGTGATGGACCGGGAGCACCGCTTCGGCACCGGCCAGATCGGCCATCTTGAGTGCTTGTTCCGGATTGCAATGCGCCCGGATCCACGGGTTGTAGGCGCCGATCGGCATGATCGCCAGGTTCACCGGCTTGGACTGCTTTACCTGGGCAAAACTCGTGGTGAACGCTGTATCGCCGCCGAACATCACACGGTAACGGCCGGTTTCGATCACATATCCGTTGTAGCCGCGCCAGGTGTCGGACCGGATTCTTGCGCCCCAGTGCTTGACCTCGAATCCGCTCACCCGTAGCGGACCCACCTGGACCGCCGTACCCCACCCTGCTTCCGACACCCGCTGGTACCGGTCTACCCGCAGCAGGTCTGAGGTCTGGGACGCCGTGATCACCTGCGTATCGGGGCCCTCGAGTGCGCGCAACGAGGGGAGATCAAAGTGGTCCATGTGGGCGTGCGACAGCAGAATCAGATCGATCTTAGGAAGCTTTCTGACCGGCAGCGCAGGATGGACCAGCCGCTTGATTCCGAGGGTCGCGATCCACAGGTCGATGCCAGCACGGTTGCTGAACACGGGATCGGTGATCACGGTCATCCCGTCGATCTTCATCAGCACGGTGCTGTGGCCGAGCCACGCGGCATGAATGCCGGTGGACGGCCACTTGGAGGGATCGGGAATTCGCGGCGGGGAGAGCACATCGCGCCGGACGTCCTCCGCCACCCGGCTCCAAAACATCGGCGAGGCCCGGTAGGCCGCCGCCACCAGTCCACCGGCAGTTGCGATGCCCATTCCCGTGAGAATCTTCCTCCTTGTGGTCATGACCAGTTGAAGCGCTCCTCCTTCCACGGGTCGCCGTTCATGTGGTAGCCGTTGCGCTCCCAGAATCCGGCTTCATCCTGTGTCAGGAACTCGAGTCCACCCAGCCACTTGGCGCTCTTCCAGGCGTACAGGCGAGGGACAATCAGCCGCGCCGGGCCGCCGTGTTCGAGACTGAGCGGAGCACCATCGTGGGTGAGCGCCACCAGGGCATCTTCGGCCAGGAACTCGGTTACCGGCAGGTTGGTGGTCCAGCCGTGGTCATAGCCGTGAGCCAGGACGAATTTCGCGTCCGGCTTGACGCCCCCGCACAATTCCACCAACTTGCGGGCCGAGACGCCTTCCCAGATGTTGCCCAGCCGCGACCAACGGGTCACGCAATGAAAATCGGCAAAAACCCGGATCCGCTCCAGGGCGTTGAACTCGCTCCAGTTCCAGGATCCAGGCTGGCTGACCTGCCCCCACACTTTGAGCTGCCACCGGCTGGGGTCGATCCGTGGGGCTCCACTTGCGTCGAGCACTGGCCATTTGCGGGTGCGGGATTGTCCAGGCGGAATACGATTCCCCCGTCTGGTATCCGGGCTGATGACAGTCCCCTCCGGGAGATGGTCCGGTAACGGGGCTGCCTCCCCTTGTAGCTTGTCGTTGTCCAATCCAAACATATAGACGCTATCCAGCGCCGCCAAGTTCTATTCCTTTTATTTTAGCGGCGACGATGAGATTTTTCCGGCCCCAAACACACTATATCTATGCGGAGGTATTTTTCCTTGAATTTTGTTCTCGCACTCGCCGCGTGTGCTGTCTGCGTCTACGCGGAGACCATC
>VFZX01000302.1 GCA_016871015.1 Acidobacteriota bacterium
GCTCAACGCGCCGCATCTGATGAGGGATGTCTACGACGGAAAACTGTTCAAGGACGGAATCGCCGTGCGCACGAGGATCGAGCCGACAAGGAAAGCCGCCTGAATCTTTTTACACACCTATTGACAACGCTTCCATGTTCGCGCATGGGCGCAATGGAAATCACCTCACCTGGTGGCAACAGGTTCCGGCCTTTTCGAAATACTTCCAGGCAGTGACTTTTGACCACCGCGGGTTCGGCCAATCCTTTGATGTGGAGGGCGGGCCCGGGCGCTCGATGTTTGTGAGTGACTTGCTGGCTCTTGTGGACTACCTGGGCCTTGGGCGAATATCAATTGTCGGGCAATCCATGGGCGGATGGACTGCGCTGGGATTCGCCGTTGCGCATCCTGAACGAGTGGCGCGGCTGGTATTGGCCGATACCACAGCCGGGATCGCTGATCCATGCGTTTTGCGGCTGATTCAGAGCAGACCCGAACCGCCGCAAGGCTTTCTTGAGCGTGGCCTCTCCGAGATCTACCGGCAAGAGGATCCGGCAGGCACGTTCCTTTATTCTCAAATTGCAGCGCTGAATCCACCGCACGTCGAGCCGCTTCACTCTCTGCTCCAGAGCACCGAAGGCCCGCAGGCAGATGTGTTGGCGGCCCTCAACGTGCCAACGCTTTTTCTGGTGGGCGAACATGATCCGGTCGTCTCGCCCGAGATGGCAGAAGCGTGTGCCGGCCTGTTTGCAAATGCCGTAGTGGAAGTATTCCGGGGAGCCGGACATTCGGTCTACTTTGAGCAACCGCGGTATTTTAACGAGAGGGTGCTCAACTTTCTCGCAGCCGAAATATCGGAGACGGAAAAGAAAGTCGCTCGAGGCAGGTTGTGATTCTGCGAAACCATGAGAAGCACTTCCTCAGCAATTGCGGCAGCTGGCTATGGAGTTAACGTGACTACAGGAGATGCGTTATGAAGTTAGCCGGACTCGCATTCATGTTGCTTGTCGCGATCCCCGCTCACGGAATTGCCCAAGATGCTGTCCCAAGCCGCCCTGTATCCATAATCGTTCCATATGCGCCAGGCGGCGCCGCGGATATCGTCGCGCGGCCTTTGGCGCACGGCTTGGAGCGGGAGCTGAAGCAATCGTTCGTGGTCGTAAACCGTCCGGGTGCTTCCGGTGCAATTGGCACCCAGCTGTGCGCTAACGCAAGGCCGGACGGACACACGCTCTGTGCCGTTGTTGTGCAGGTGTCCATCCTTCCGGAGGTCGACGCGCTTTTCGGGAGGAAGCCGGCCTATACGCGAGATCAACTCGTGGGGATTGCGCGGTTGACGGCGGAACCTGTCGTATTCATGGTAGGAACCCAGACCCCATGGAACACATTGCAAGAGGTGCTCGATGCTGCAAGGCGCAAACCCAATAGCATCAAGTATTCAACAGGTGGTAATTACGCGGGTAACCATCTTCCGGTTGCCATGTTGACGCAAGCGGCTGGAGTGGAAATTCTGGCAGTTCCGTACAAGGGCGGTGGCCCGTCCATGATGGCGGCCCTGGGCGGAGAGGTCTCGATGACTTCACAAGTGCCTGGCGTTGCGTACCCACACGTCAGCGCGGGCAAGATGAGAGCGATTGCGCATTCCGGCGTAAAGCCTTTGACGGATTTCCCGGAAGTCAAGTCGCTTAAAGAACTTGGTTACGATGTGGAGTTTTACCTCTGGGCAGGATTCTTCGGGCCGCGCGGGATGCCGGGTAACGTGATGAGGACCCTGCGGGGCGCAACAACCGCAGTCATGAACAGTGAAGAAATGCGCTCTGCAGCCGCAAAGATCAAGATCGAGCTCGCGTTTCAGGACGCGGATGAGTTCACCAAGTGGTGGGACGCGGACGCAGCCCGGCTGATTCAGACAGTGCGCAGGATGGGAAAAATCGAATAGCGACACGAGCTCATTCCCGCTAGAGAAAAGAGGTCGGGAGTCTTATCCCAATAAAGACTCCCGACCTCTTTTCGACCCGCCGCGCGGCCTCCCGGGCTTTACTCGCGGCGGCGCCGTGGTGTGACGTCCGGGGTGGCAGCAGGTCGGCGTGTGCTTAGCTCAGGAGCAAGCCCGCAGCGCGGGCGCGCAGGGCGTCACTGCATCTTGATGCCGGCGGTCTTGAACACCGATTTGTAGTTTTCGATCTCGACCTTCACCAACTTGGCAAGGTCCCGCGAGCCCATGCTGTAGGGCTCGACGCCCTGCCGCGTCAGCAGCTCCTTCGTCTCCGGCGACTGAATGAGTTCGACGAGCGTCGATTCGAGCCGCTTGACGACCGCGGGCGGCGTGCCGGCGGGCGCGAAGAATCCGAGCCACAGCGCCATGTCGAAGCCGGGGTAGCCGGATTCCGCCACGGTCGGAATCTGCGGCAGCGCCTGCGCGCGCTTCCCGGAGCTGATCGCGAGCGCGCGAACCCGGCCCGCGCTCACGTGCGGCAGAAGCGGCGGCACCGCGCCGAACAGCACCTGCACCTCGCCCCCGAGCAGCGCCGCGGTCGCCGGGCCGTTGCCCTTGTACGGAATATGCGTCATGCCGAGCCCCGCTTGTTCAACGCCCTTGCCGCGTCGGTCGTTGACTGGGGTGGGCTTTTTTCAGCACCTGCCAGGTCGCGGTGCCGCGGACCCGTGGTTCGCGCGTTTCCTCCCGGATGGGATCGGAGCGCAGAGCCGTGTTGCGCGCCGCGACCGCGCACACGGTCCACTACGAGCGGCGGCGCCCGGAGGAGACGATCCGGCATCGCCTGGTTCGGGAACATCTCGAGACGTTCCTCGCTCAGGTCGAAGCCAGGACCGGCACGGGCCTGCCCGGGTTTGTGAAGGACGAGTTCGAGGCCTTTCTCGAATGCGGGATTCTGGCGCACGGATTTCTTCGTGTTCGCTGTGCCGACTGCGCACACGAGAAGCTGGTGGCGTTTTCCTGCAAGCGGCGTGGGTTTTGCCCCTCGTGCGGCGCGCGGGCGCGGTCACCCTCATCCAGCGCTTCGGCTCGGCGGCCAACCTGAACATCCATCTGCACTGCCTGGTGCTCGATGGGGTCTATCGGCGCACCGGGGGCGAACCGGTTTTCCAGGAAGCGCGTGCGCCCACCGGCGAGGAGCTGCAGGGGCTGCTCGAGAAGATCATCGCGCGACTCATGAAGGGACTGATCCGACTGGGCTACCTGGCGGAAGAGGAGGGCATGAGCTACCTCGCCGACCTCGATCCCGATAACCCGCTCACGCCCCTGCAGGCGGCCTCGTGCACGTATCGCATCGCGCTGGGGCCGCGCGCCGGACAGAAGGTGCTGGGCTTGCGAACGGTGCCGGGTCGGGACGGGAGATCCAGCGCCACGGTACTGTGCGCCGATGCACACGGCTTCAGCTTGCATGCCGGGGTGCGCTGCGGCACGCATCAGCGCAAGGCGCTCGAACGGCTGTGCCGGTACATCACGCGTCCGGCGATCGCCAACGAGCGGCTCAAGCAAGATGGCTCGGGTAACGTCGTGCTGCAATTGAAGAGCCCCTGGCGCGACGGGACCACGCACCTGGGGATGACGCCGCTGGAATTCCTGCAGCCCCTGGCGGCACTCGTGGCGCGACCGCGCCTGCACCTCACCCGCTTTCACGGGGTGCTCGCCCCCAACGCCGAGCTGCGTGCGGCGGTCGTGCCGGGCCCGGCACGAAGTACCAGCGTTCCTTCAGACGAACAGGCGCACGGCGCGCCGGCGCGCATGGGCTGGGCGCGCCTGCTCAAGCGCGTGTTCGACCTGGACCTTGAACACTGCCCGCAGTGCGGCGGTGCGTTCAGGATCATCGCCGCCATCGAGGCACCGGAGGTGATCGTGAAGATCCTCACCCACCTGGGTCTGCCGGCGAGGGCCCCGCCGCGCGCACCGGCGCGGCGGCCGGAGCTTTGTCAGGCGGCGTGATCCCCGAAGGCAAGAACGGCTCTGCAACGGGGCCGACCATCCCGCTCGGCCTGCGCTCCTGTGGCGGGGGTCAGCGTGCGTCGAAATGAGGCAACTCGGGTCGATTCAGGGGTCGAATCGTCATCGAGAGCGGGGAATCTTTGCCAGAGACCGCGTGATTGACCGCCTCTCGGGACGGCGATACCGTCGCGGATCGGGAAAAAGGTGGTTTGAAATTCCTATACGCTTGCGCCCACCGTCCTCTCCTGCTTTGTCGTGCAGCCGCGCGCCGACGAGCGCGGTGGGGACCATCCTGTGACGGCTTACCCCCTGCGATTTCCACCGTCACCCTCGTCGAAGACGAAGCGCCACGCCCCGCCGGACGCGGCGATTCGCCCCACACCGGGGGTTCGGAAGTGGGCCGTCATGACGAGGGTATCCGTGTCGGCGTAGCGCGCGAGAAAGGTGCGCCTCGTGGCTGCCGCCCGTGCGGGGTCCACGCAGAAGCAACTGTTCCACTCCGGCTCGGCGCACTGGATCGGGTGATGCATCAGATCTCCGCACATGATGCCCTCGCGGCCGCCCCCCGTGATCCGTATGCCGACGTGACCCGGCGTATGACCGGCCAGAGACTCGAGACGGACGGCCTCTTCGATGACATGGTCAGTTTCCACGAAAACCACCTGACCAGCGTCCAGCACCGGCAGCAGGCTGTCTTCATAATACGGATCATCGGTGAACCCCGGCCGCGAGTACTCCTCGCGCCAGAACTCCCACTCGATCCTGGGGATCAGGTACTTGGCCCGCGGAAACGTCGGCACCCACCGTCCATCGGAAAGGGTGGTGCTCCAGCCGACATGGTCGACGTGCAGATGGGTGAAAACGACGTAGTCGACGGCATCCGGGGTCACCCCAGCCGCGGCAAGACGCTCGAGGTATGGGAACCGGTTCATGTGGTACCGGGGTTTACCCGGTCGGGCCTTGTCGTTGCCTCCGCACGCATCCACGAGGATCGTGTGGCGCGGAGTCCGAATGACAAAGCTGTGGATGGACATGACGAGGTCGCCGCTGACAGGGTCGAGAAACTCCGGCTTCAGCCAACCCTCGTGTGCTGCCCAGCCGCCAGGCGTCGACGTCGGATAGAGCACTTCCGGGTTCAGCAGCGGCCGCTCCTGCTCCACCACCCGAAACACTTCAATCTGCCCGAATTCCCACCGATTCACATCGTCTCTCCTACTCGTGCTACGCATCGCGCTCGCCAGCCTTGGCGCAGCGCGTCGCGGAACGCGCCCTCGCGTCACAAACTCGTCGCCGGACGCCACTTGAGAAGCCGCTCCTCAACCTCCCGCGCCAGCTCGATCAACACGATTGCCAGCACCGCAATGATGACCAGCACCGCGAAGACCCCATCGGTATTCAAGTGCCCCTGTGCCAACATCAGCTGATATCCGAGTCCGGCTCGGGCCCCAACGAATTCACCCACGATGGCTCCTAGGAGTGCGAACGACACGCTGACCCGAAGGGCGGCGAAGACCCACGTGAACACTCCCGGCAGGACGACCATGCGCACCATCTGCAGCCGGCTGGCGCCCAATACCTTGGCGGCGTTCACGATTCCAGGGTCGATGGAGCGCGCCCCGGTGTAGGTGTTGTAGAAGACGATGAAGAACACTAGCGACCAGGCGATAAAGACTTTGCCGGCGAAGCCGATGCCGAACCAGAGCAGCATGAGGGGAGCGAGGGCGACCCGCGGAAGGGCGTTGAGACCCCGCATGAACGGCTCGCCGAACTCCGCCAGACTTCGAGAAAACGCGAACGCGAGGCCTACCGCGAGCCCAGTGATGATGCCGATCACCAGCCCGAGCGCCGCCTCTGCGACGGTGACCGCGGTGTCGTAGAGCAGCCGGCCAGTCGACAGGCCCTCCACGAGGTACTCCCAGATGCGGAGCGGGCTGCTGATGTAGTACGGATCGATTACCGTTGTCCCACCGATCGGCCGGGTCGCCACTTCCCACACGAGCATGAGTCCACCCAGGAAGGCGGTGCGGATCCAGAACATTCTCATGGGTTCCCCGCCTGCGAGCGGAACTGATCACGCAGCACCTGCCACACTTCCTTGTACAGCGCCTCGAATTGGGGGGTTACGCGCGTCTCGAACACGTCACGGGGCTCGGCGAGCTCGACGTCGACGACCCGGATGACACGGCCCGGCTGGCGCGACATCACGAACACCCGCCTGGCGAGCAAGATCGCCTCCGCTAGGTCATGTGTGACCAGCAGGATGGTGGTGCGTGTCTCGCGCCAGATTCGAAGCACCTCGTCTTGCATGACGGCCCGGGTTTGCGCATCGAGGGCCCCGAACGGTTCGTCCATCAAGACCAGGTGGGGCTCGCATACCAGCGTTCGGATGAGGGATACACGCTGGCGCATCCCGCCCGAGAGCTGATGCGGATAGTGGTCGGCAAAGTCAGTGAGCCCTGTGATGCGGAGCCACTTCTCCAGCCGCTGAAGACGCTCGCTGCGCGGGATGCCGGCGATCTCGAGCCCCATCTCCGCATTGCCGAGCGTCGTGCGCCACGGCAAGAGCGCGTCCTGCTGGAACACATATCCCAGTTTCACCCCCGGCCGGACGGCGAGTTCGCCCGAGAGCTGGGCGGTGGGCGGCAGCAGGTCCGCTACCGCGTTCAGGAGCGTGCTCTTCCCGCACCCACTAGGCCCGACGATGGCGTTGATATGGCCATCGCTGATATCGCATGAGATCGCGTCGACTGCGCGCACCTCACGGTCCGCCGACAGGAACCGGATGCTGAAGTCCCGGACGGTGAGCGTCGCCGAGTGCCGCGTGGCCGCCGACGGCACGCCATCGGCGGCCGGCCGGCTCTCGCCGGGCTCGCGGCCATCGGCGCGGACTCCATCAGCGGCGATGCCCGTGGGGCGGCCCGCGCTCATGATCGGCGTGGACTTTGTCGGCGGCGCTCATCCGGCTCTGACTGCGTCCTACTTCCGTTCGCCAGCGAACCGCGTGTCGACGGCCTCCGCGAAGGGGACCATGCCGCTCAGGATCTTCGCCTCTACGAGGGGCTCGATCGCCGCCCGGTAGGCAGTGGCGCTGAGGCCCACATCCTTGGGCATGCTCCCGAGAAACCCCTTGATGGCGACGGCGACAACATCACGCTCCACTCCCGGAAAGTACGGCTTGGCGACAGCGTCGACGATCGCCTCCGTTGGATTTTCGTGGATCCACTTCGCCGCTCGGTTCAGCGCGCCGATGACACGGCGCACCAGCTCCGGGTTTTTCTGGATCACCTCTTCGCGGGTGGCCAGGATGTACCCCATCGCCTCGGGCGCGCCCACGACCTGGGCGTGCTGTTCCGGGTCGGTGAAGTCGAACAGCGTGTACCCGGTACGGTGGACCTCGGCCATTGCCGGCGCCGGCTGCCACATCATGAGCGCGTCGACCTTGCCCGCGCGAAACGCCGGGTAAGCTGTGTCCAGCCCCCCGAGGTAGACGATGTTGACGTCCCGGGCGGGGTCGAGGCCGCCACGCCGCAACACCCGCCGCAGCTGGACTTCGGCCCCCGACCCGGGCGCGGTGGCTCCGATCGTCAGGCCCTTCAGGTCTTTGAGCGTCGTGACGCGACCGCGTAGCTCCTCGCGAACGATCAGCGAGTAGAACTCCCGGTTCAGGAGGCTCGCGATGATCTTCACCGGCCGCTGGCGCAAACGCGCGAGGGGCACGTGCGAGGGGACGAAGTCCGCGAAGTCCACCTCGCCGGCGATGAGCGCATCGCGAGCCGGGCCGCCACCCCGGAACTGAACCCGCTCGACGTCCACACCCTCCTGCTTAAAGAAGCCCCTCTCGGAAGCGACGAACACGATCGTCGCGAAAAAACCCGGGGGGGCCGCCGCCCAGCGGGCTTTGAGGGTTTCCTGCGCCTCCGCGCGTCCTCCGGACGCCAGGAGCAGCCCGCCGAGCATGGCGCCGGCGACGGTGATGATCATGCGGCGTAACGTGAAGTGTCTCATGCGACCTCCGTTTGTCAGCCTTCGATGCCGATGTAGATGGACTGCTCACGCACCTCCACGGCGTAGGTGCGGATGCCTTGGTAGCCGTGGGTCTCACACCCGCCCCGAGCGAGATCGAAGCGCCAGCCGTGCAGCACGCAGGTCACCACGGCCCCGTCGATCTCCCCGCGCTCGAGCGGCCCCTGGGCATGCGGACATAACGCCTCGAACGCGACAATCCCGTCACCCGTCCGCAGGAGCGCCACCCGCGTCCCGTCACGACGCAGCACTACGACGCACCCTTCTTTTCCGTCGAGCAGGTCGAGCGAGCCCACGCGCTCGTACCGCACTTCGCCGCTCACTTGGGGCCCCCGGCACCGAAGAACGGCTCGGCATAGCGCTGGACGGTCTCGGCGTCGAGCCCACGCGCCTCAATGTTGGGCCTCATCGCTTGCATGATCCGGCCGATCGTGCGCATCTCCAGCAGCTGCCGGTTCGGCTCCTCGTACGCGATGCCCGCCGCCTCGGCCAAGATGTCGAGGTAGTGGCGGACGCGGATGCCCCAGCCACTTTCGCCGCGCAGGTTCTCGCGGTAGCAGGAGTGGTAGACGTTCACTAGTGCCTCGACGCCGTTCGCCCGGGCCTCGTCGAACATCGCGGCCATCGCCGCAGGTGTCGGCGGGAAGAACGCGTTGCAGCGCGGCTGCTCGGACACGGCGGAGCCCGTGGGAACGAGCGTGACACCCGGGACGATCTCCAGGAGGCGCGTAACGTTGGCGCGGTCTTGGTCGTAGACTGTGGAGCCCGCGTGGCTGTGCAGAGCGATGACGCGTCCAACCTGCTGCATGCACATCCGACGGAGTTCGGAGAGCCGCTCCACCAGGAACCGCGAGATGTTGTGGACCGGCACGCCGAAGCCTTCGCGAGCAAAGGCTTCGCTGAACGTCTCGTCGCACGAAGGACAGATCGTCAGCACCTGCTCGGGCTTAAACCTCCGGAAATTGGCGAAGGCGATCCGCGTCGTCATAGCGCCGAGATCGTGGTCGCCGAAGTGATGCTGGGGGTTCCCGCAGCAGTTCTCCGGGCCTCCCACGACGACAAACTCGACCCCGAGGCGACGCAAGAACTCCTGCGCCAAGAGGTACACATGGGGCGTGAGATGGACGTTGCACGAGACGTGGAGAATTACCGGCACCGGATCCACGCGGGGCGGAATAGTCGTCTGCCAGCTCGCCTCCTCGGGTGACACCATTGCCCCCCCGAGCATTCGAACGCGCTCGTACAGGTCGGTATAGCGGCGTGCCATGATCTGGTCCCCCTCCGCGTCTACCGCGCCGCCTCGAGAAATTCGGGCCGCAGCGGGCTGAACACCTCGATCACTTCCGCCGCGTCGAGCACCTCAGCCCCGTGGGGCGCGTTCGATGGAATGTAGACAATATCGCCGGGGCCGGCATCGAGCGGACCGCTGTCGAGTAGAAATCGTACCCGCCCTTTGAGGATGTACGCGAACTGCTCGCTCTCGTGCTGGTGCACGGGCTCCGAAGTGCCCGCCGCATACCGGAAGAGGCACATCATCGCCCGATCGCCGACCACCATCTGGCGGGTGACTTCCGGCGAGATACGGGTTACGGGCTGGATGCTCAGGCGGTGCAGGTACACGCAGTTCTCCTCTGTCGTAATGAAAGCGCTCTAGGAACTGACCCCGAGTGAGCGGCCGATGCGCTCGAAGGCATCAATGGCGTGCGCGAGCTCCTCGCGCGAGTGCGTCGCCATCACGATGGTCCGGATGCGCGCCTTGGGCTCGGGCACCATCGGGTAAACGATCGGCGTCGCTAAGACGCCCGCGTCCTCGAGCAGCTGGCTCATGTGCTGAGCGCGCTTCGAATCGCCGAGGATCACCGGCGTGATCGGCGTCTCGCTCATCCCGATATCGAAGCCGAGCCGGACGAGCTCGCCCTTGAAGTACCGCGTGTTCTCCCAAAGCCGAGCCTGTCGCTCGGGCTCTGTCGCCATTATGTCCATCGCGGCCGTTACGGACGCGGCCACTGCGGGCGGAAGCGCCGCGCTGAAGAGGAAGGGGCGGGCCCGCTGGCGAATCAACTCAACTACGGGCCGCGATGAGGCGATGAACCCGCCGACGGCGGCGAGCGCCTTCGATAGGGTACCGATCTGGATGTCCACCCCGCCGTGGACGCCGAAGTGCTCCGCCGTGCCGCCCCCGGCCT
>VFZX01000303.1 GCA_016871015.1 Acidobacteriota bacterium
TTCCTTCATCGCCCGGTTGGAGCGCAACTTCAGCCGCGGACTCTCGTTCCTGGCCGCCTATACGCTGTCCAAGGCGATCGACAACGCGTCATTCTCAGGCAACATCGGGGCGCAGCCGGCGCTGGCGCAGAATGCCTACAACATCCAGGCGGAGAAGGGGCTGTCGTACTTCGATGTGCCGCAACGGCTGGTGGTGAGCTACGTCTGGGAGATTCCGTTCGCCAAGGGCAACCGGTGGGCTGGCGGCTGGAGGATCACCGGGATCACGCAGTTTCAGAGCGGCAATCCCTGGTCGATCCTGACCGGGCGCGACATCGCCAACGTCGGCACCGGAGCGCAGCGCGTTGACGTCGTGGGTGACCCGTTTCCCGAAGGGTTCGTGCGCGGCGGTCCGGCGCGGGTGGCTTTCTCAACGGCGGCGTTCGCGGTGGCGCGTCCGGGATTCTTCGGCAACTCCGGGCGCAACATCATCCGCGATGCCGGGATCAACAATTGGGACACGGCGTTTGAGAAGGACTTCCGGATCGGCGAGCGCGGCAGGTTGGAGTTCCGCGGGGAGTTTTTCAATCTGTTCAACCACACGCAGTTCCAGCAGTTCGCTGTGTCGATCGACACTCCGAACTTCGGGACATGGAACAGCGCGAAGCCGTCCCGTGTGGTCCAGCTTGGGTTGAAGCTGTACTACTGAGGGTCTGCCACGCGAGGGCGGCGAGGCCCGGGCTTGTGATGCGGTGACGCAACTCCGGCCACGTCATCATGGCTTGCCCGGAGCGCAGCTTCGGAGGCGGGCCGCGAAGCCCTGGTCCTTCATCCCGTCGAGCGCCCGGCGGTAGGCGATTGAATCCGGAGTGACAGGCATGTCGAATGCCTTGAAGAGGTGCTGAACGCCATCATACCCATAAAAGTCGATGTAGGTGAGCAGGGCGGCGGTCCATGCGGCGTCCGCGTCGTTCTCCGGCGCCGCATGAATATCGCGGATCCAATAGCGGATGTAGGGAGTAAGCATTTCCGTGGTGACAAGCCCGGTCTTGACGAAGTTGCCGAACCGTTCGAATGCGTCGAGTAGAACGTCGTAGTGGTCCCGAATGGCCGCCTGTTCGGGTGTGAACTCGCCGTCGCCGATCTCGTCGGCGCCTGACGGCATCAGAATGTGCGGCCGCAGCGCTTGCACCTGCAAGTCGCGGGTGACGTAAACCATCCCCCGATTTGGAGCATGATCATCCAGCAGCTTGATAGCGCGGCCGCCCCAATCCACCATGAGAAGCGCCCGGCGCACCTTCTCGTCGCTGAAGAAGTCCTTCATTTCACGCGCCAGGAACTCAGCCTTTTTCCATCGCTCGGCTCCAAGAAAGCTCCGCCACGCGACGATCGCGCCGCTGAGGGTCAGCAGGACCGCTATCACGGATACCGCGAATTTAGCGTGCTCGAGGCTTGTCATGGCTCCTGGCCCATGCGCTACGCCTGTGATGCCGCCAGAGCCTGATCGAGATCCCACAGGATGTCGTCCAGGTCCTCCAGGCCAATCGACAGCCGGATCATGTTCGGCTCCACACCCGCCGCGCGCTGATCGGCTTCGGTCAACTGCTGGTGCGTGGTCGACGACGGATGGATCACCAGACTGCGCGCGTCGCCGACATTGGCCAGGTGCGAGAACATCTTGAGGTTGTCGACGAACTTCCGTCCCGCCTCGTAACCGCCCTCGATGCCGAAGCAGAAGATCGAGCCGGGCCCCTTGGGCATGTACTTCTTGGCCAGCGCGTTGTATTGGCTCGAGGCCAATCCTGGATAGTTCACCCACTTCACCAGCTTGTGGCTCTCGAGCCATTCGGCGGTGGCCGTCGCGTTCGCGACATGCCGGTCCATGCGCATACCCAAGGTTTCGATCCCTTGGATGAACTGGAACGAATTGAACGGGCTGATGCAGGGTCCCAAGTCGCGCAGGCCTTCGACACGCGCACGGATGATGAACGTGATCGGTCCGAACGTGTCCCAGAACACCATTCCGTGGTAGGCGGGCGACGGCTTGCACAGCAGCGGGAAGTTCCCCTTCGACCAGTCGAACTTGCCGCCGTCGACGATCGCTCCGCCAATCGAGGTTCCGTGGCCGCCGATGAACTTGGTCATCGAATGGACCACGATGTCCGCCCCGTGCTCAATCGGCCGGCACAGGTACGGAGACGCGAACGTGTTGTCAATTACCAGCGGCACGTTGTGCTCGTGCGCGATCTTGGCCACGGCCTCGATGTCGAGCACGTTCCCGCGCGGGTTCGAGATCGTCTCGCCATAGAGCAGCTTGGTCTTGGGCGTGATCGCCTTGCGGAAATTCTCCGGATCATCAGGATCAACGAAGGTGGTGTTGTATCCCAGACGGCGGAAGCTGACGTCGAACTGCGTGTAGGTGCCGCCGTAGAGCGTGCTGGCCGACACCATGTGGTCGCCCGGTTCCATCAGACTGTTGATGGTGAGGAACTGCGCCGCCTGTCCGCTCGATAGCGCGAGTCCCGCCACCCCGCCCTCAAGGGACGCGACGCGCTGTTCGAGCACATCCGTGGTCGGATTCATGATCCGCGTGTAGATGTTGCCGAACTGGCGCAGCCCGAACAACGCCGCGGCGTGCTCGGAGTTGTCGAAAGTGAACGACGTCGACTGATAGATGGGCACTGCCCGCGCGTGGGTCGTGGGATCCGGGCCGTAGCCGTGATGCAGGCAGCGGGTGTTGAACCCGAATGCACGTTCGATTTTCTGGTCTGACATTGATTCCTCCTAGGGATTATCGCAGCCACTGATCGCGATGTTCAAGAACAAAGGCGTCGTCGGCGAGATGAGGGTACGCCTGGCAGACACGGTCGATTTCCTCCAGTTGCCCAGGCGAGAGATCTTCATTAGGATCGAGGCACCACCGGCCTTCGAGCAGGCCCTGGCGGCGCAGGATCTCGTGGATTCCGGCAATGCAGCCATGAAATTGGTTGGCGGCATCGAATAGCGCCGCGTTCGAGTCGGTGACCTCGATGGCGAGGCGCAGCCAGGACGGGTCGAGCGGCTGATGATAGGTGTCATGGGCGCGGTCGAGCAGGTCCACTGCGGAATGGGTCCACGCAGCCCAATGGCCCAGCAGTCCGCCCACGATGCGGACACAACGTCCGCCGAAATGGTGCTCGGCGACGAGGTCGGCGACAATGTTGTCGTCGTTGCCGGTGTACAGCGCGATATCGCGGCCGGACTCCGCCACCGCGCGCACCACGTCGATCGTCTGGTAGCGGTTGAACGGCGCAATCTTAATCGCCACGACATTCTCGATTTCGGCGAACCGCCGCCAGAAAGAATACGGCAGCAGCCGGCCGCCCACGGCGGGTTGGAGGTAGAAACCGAACACCGGCGCGATCTCCGCCACTGCGCGGACGTGATCGATCAGTTGATCGACACTGGCTTCGCGAAGCGCCGCCAGGCTCAACAGCACCGCGTGGTAGCCGAGATCACGGGCAAGCGCCGCTTCCGTGGTGGCTTGGAGTGTGGGTCCGATAACACCGGCCACGCGAATCGCGGCCGTGTCACGGGTCTCCTCGGCGCCCAGCTCCAGCACCGGCCTGTAGAGCCCGAACTTCGAATCGCGGATCGCGAACTGCGTCGTGTGGACCCCGATCGCCACTCCCCCGGCGCCCGCCGCAAGGTAGTAGCGGGTCAGGGCGCGCTGCCGCCTCTCGTCGAGCTTGCGATCCGCGGTCAGGGCGAGTGGATGCGCGGGAATGACAGCGCCGCGCCGCAGCAGCGCCAGCCAGTCCTGCTCAGAACTTTCCATCACGCGCCTCAAAGTGAGTCGGCTTGTTCAGGGTTCGTCCGCCACGGGTGATCCACTCCGCGGTCCATTCGATCAACTCGTCGAGGGACACCGTGGGGTAGCCGAACAGCCGGAAGCAGCGCGCGGCGTTGTTGAGCAGCGCGTTCGGGCTCTCGGCGCCTTCGAACACCGGATCGGTCTCGAAGTGCCGCGCGAACACCGATGCTACATAGCGGACCGACAGGGTCTCCGGTCCGGTAAGATTCAGAACCGTGGGCGGTGATGCGGCGATGCCGAAGCTGCGCAGGCAGACGGAGTTGGCGTCGCCCTGCCAAATGACGTTCGCGTTGCCCATGCTCAGGCTGACTGGCTGGCCCGCCTGGACCCTGGTGCCGATGTCGAGCAGGACGCCGTACCGCATCTCCACCGCGTAGTTCAGGCGCAGGATCGTCATCGGCGTCCCTTGCGTCCGCGACAAGTGGCTGAGCAGCCGTTCGCGCGCGACCGCCGACATCGCGTACTCGCCCACCGGGACCAGCGGCGTGTCCTCGGTGGCGCCACCCCCGGCCACCGGCGTCAGCGGATAGACGTTGCCACTGGAAAACGCAACGATGCGGGAATGTTTAAAACGTACGGCCACCCGCGCGGGCATATAGGCGTTCATCGCCCACGTGTAGGGCTCGTCGCCCGTGGATCCGAACTTGCGCGCCGCCATGCTCACAACGTTCGGACAATCGGGCAGCGCGGCGAGCTGCGCCTCATCGAGCACATCGGCGGAGATGGTCTCGACGCCCGCGTCTTCGAGCATCTTGCGGTTGGCGTCTGAAGAAAACCGGCTGGCCCCGATGACGCGCATCTTCACGCCCGCCAGGTCCGCTGCCCGGCGCGCCCGGATGGCAAGCGAGGGCCCCATCTTTCCATTCACACCGATCAGCAGCAGGTCGCCGCCCATCGCCCGCATGGCGTCCAGGTCGGCCTCATTCGGACGCGAGAGGAACTCCTCCAACGCCTGTTCGTTCTCAAATCTCATCGCTTGTATCCGATCTTGCGGAGGAATCCGTGGCGCCACTGGGCTTCAGCTTCGTTCTCGGTGCCTTTCGGTGATGACCCGTCGATCACACCGAGAATCCCGCGGCCCTGCGCTGTCTCCGCCACGATCACTTCCACCGGATTCGCCGTCGCGCAGTAGAGTCCCACGACTTCCGGGACATCCTTGATCCGGCCGAGGACGTTGATCGGAAAGCCGCCCGTGAGCACGACGTAGAAAGTGTGTCCCGCGGCCACGTCCCGCGCCATCTTGATGGCGGCGGCGATGAGATCCGGATCGTTGCCGTCCGCACGCGTAAGGCACGGGCCCGAGGCCTCGTTGAACGCGACGCCGAACTTCATCTGCGGGACCGTGTTGATGATGGCTTCATAGATGTCCTCGACAGTCTTGATGAAGTGGGACTGGCCCACGATGATGTTCGTACCGTCGGGGATATCGAGCCGGATCGCTTTGAGTTCCATGAGTGGCGAAATGAATAGAATATCATCCAAAGCGGAGGCCGCCGGATGTTAAAATGAACACCCGATGATCACCCGCCGCGCGCTTCTGTCGGCTCCGTTAGCCGCAGCCCAGGCCCGCCGTCCCAACATTGTCCTTGTTCTGGTCGACGACCTGCGCTTTGATGAACTGGGCTGTACCGGACATCCGTTCGCGCAGACTCCCAATGCCGACCGGCTGGCCCGCGAGGGCGCGAACTTCCGCAACGCGTTCGCGGTCACGCCGCTGTGTTCACCCAGCCGCGCCACGTTCCTTACCGGCCAGTATCCCCACCGGCATGGCATTATCGATAACACGGACCGCCGCGCGGCGAGCCACCAGTTGATCACCTGGCCGAGGCTGCTGCGCGATTCCGGCTACGAAACGGCGTTCATCGGCAAGTGGCACATGGGCAATGACGACTCGGCGCGGCCGGGCTTCGACCACTGGGTGAGTTTTCCAGGACAGGGCGAATCCACCGATCCATTGATCAACGACAACGGCAAAACGTCACGGGTCCGCGGCTACATTACCGATGTGCTGACCGAGCGTGCGGTGGATGTGATCCGGCGTCCGCACACCAAGCCATTCTGCGTGTACCTGGCGCACAAGGCGATCCATCCGAACATCCAGCAAGCGGCGGACGGGAGTATCAACAGCTTCGGCACGGCAGACGAGTTCATTACGGCGGACCGCCACAAGGCGCTGTACGCGGGGGCGAAGCTGCCGCGGCGCGGCAACTACGCCAAGGTGCCGGAGAACAAGCCCGCGCTGCAACAGAAGCTCGACGGTGTCGCGCCGCTGGGCGTTCCCGTCGGCACAGACGACGCGACGATCCTCAACCGGATGCGCATGACCAAGGCGATCGACGAGGGGCTCGGCGCGATCCTGCGGGCGCTGGAGGAGACGGGCCGTCTTGACGACACGATGGTGGTGTTCACGTCGGATCACGGCTACTTTTACGGCGAGCACTGCCTGGGTCCCGAGCGGAGGCTGGCGTATGAGGAAACGATCCGGATCCCGCTGTTGATCCGGTATCCGGCGCGGTTCAAGGCCGGAGCGGCGCCGAAGGAGATGGTGGCGAGCATCGACATCGCGCCCACGATGCTGGAGCTGGCGGGTGTCGCGGCGCCGCCGTTACCGGGACAGTCCCTGCTGCGGCGGGTGCGGCGGGAGGAGTTGCTGCTTGAGTACTTCAGCGACACGGTGTTCCCCAGGATCCGGAAGATGGGGTATCAGGCGGTCCGGACGGAGCGGTGGAAGTATATACATTACAAGGATCTGGCCGGTGCCGGCGAGCTGTATGACCTGGCGGCTGACCCGTTTGAGTTGAACAACCTCGCCAACAGGGATCCGGCCAGGGTAGCGAGGATGAAAGGCCGCCTGGAAGCGCTGTCTCGCTGATACTCCAGCCTAAACGGAGTCCAATTGCAACGGCATGCAGTTGCCGTCGGCCCGCGACAGCGGCTTTGCCCGCGCGATCCGCTCCACCGGAACCTCGATGAGCGACTTCGCCTCCCCCCACGGCTCAGGATACAGGTTCAAACTCATTTCCCCTCCGGAGGCGAACCCTTGCGCATCCGGGGCGGTCACGAACCCGAGAAGCCGGGCTCCGGTATCCGAAACCTTGTGGACCTCAAACGACGCCAACGTACGCTCCGCGAACAACGGAGTCGACTCGTTGATCGGCGAATACGTAAAGCCGAACACCTGAGCGGGCACGCTGCCAAGCGGAACCCCCTCGTGCTCGACCGGGATCGGACGGACCCCATTCTTCACGCGCACCGCCTCGATCTGCCGTTGCGCGTCTGCGCCCAGGGGCGCGGTTTGGACTTTTGCCATGAATCCCTTATTTTACCGCGCGCCGCGTGGCGAGCTGGCCTTTGCGCGACCAGTCAATCGAGTGGGCGAGCACCCGTAACGACTCCTGCGGCGCGTGGAAGCCCGTCGAATTCTCCGCTTCGACAAAGTCGAGGTAGAACTGCGCGCGCCGTTGCGCCTCTCGCGCCGCGGCCAGTTGGGGATCCCCCGCGCCACCGGCACGCGCGGATTGAATATCGGACAGCAGTTCCATCAGCGCATCCATCGCCAGGTTCCTCGACTCGGCGAACCTCGCTTGGATCAACTCGGCGCGCGACTTCATCTCCGCCTCGCTGAAGTGATGGCAACCCTGGCAGGCACGGTTGATGTTGAGCAGCGGACTCCGCACGTGATGGTCGCTCACCTTGGTTGCTCCAACGCGCTGATAGGGCATGTGGCAGTCCGCGCAGGACACCCCGGACCGCGCGTGCACTCCTTGCGACCATAGCTCGAACTCCGGATGCTGCGCCTTCAGCACCCCCGCGCCGGTCTCCTTGTGTACGAAGTCGGTGTGCTTCACCTCCGTGTAATAGTCGTAGATGTTGTCCACCTTCAAGCCCTTGTGCCAGGGGAACGTGAGCCTCTTCTCCGGGCCCTTGAAGTAGTACTCGACGTGGCACTGGCCACACACATACGACCGCATCTCCTGCGCCGTGGCCATGGAATTCACGTCGTAATCCGCGCCCTTGTACGCACGCATCCCTTCGATGAACGCCGGGCGCGTAATGCGGAGCTGCATTGTCTTTGGATCATGGCAGTCGATGCACGACACCGGATGCTTCACGTGTGCCACGGCCTCCGCGTAGGGCTGCTGATTCAGCACCGCGAAGCCCTTCATCAGGTCGCCTCCGCCCGCGCGCTTCATGGCGTTGTAGCTCGATGCGTGGCAGTTCAGGCACGCACCCGGCTGCTTGAACTCGAGAACGCGCCGCGTGTTCTTCTGATCCACGAGCATGAATGCGTGGCCCCGCTCCTCGCGGAAGTCCACTGAGAATGGATAGCCGAGCCACATCCGGCGCAGCCGCGGATCTTCCTCGATCTTGCTCTGCGACACCACCGTGCGCGCATCGCGCGCCGTGGCCGCCTGTGGAATCGCCTCGCTGCCGCCGTAACGCGTACGCTCCATGTCGACGGTCTTGCGGTACAGGTCGTATTGGAGCGGAAAATTCTTGCCCCACACCTCCGGGTCTTCGGTCTCGTCATCCAACTCGACAACCCGGAAGAACGGGTTCTTGGCCTCTTGCTTCTTCTCGAAAATGTTAATCAGCAGCGCCGCCGCGACCAGCGAGGCAGCCGCCGCGAGGAAGAATGGAATCCATCGTTTCATGGCAATTTCTCTTATTGATGCCCCACCGCGCGATGGCAGTGCAGGCAGGATACATCGCGTCCAGCCGGATGCGCCGCACGCAGGTTCTCGGTGACCTCGGCATGGCACTTCAGACACGCCGCTTCCGTGATCGCCCGGTTCCGCGCCGTGATGCGGAGATTCGCAGGATAGGTGCCCAGCGTGAATGCCCAGGAGTGCAGGAACCCGTTGAGCGCCTTGCTCGTGTACTTGCCCACGGTGCCCGGTGGAGTATGGCAGTCATTGCACACGGCGGTCTGATGGTGGCTCCCCTTGCGCCAGGAATTGTAGACGTCCGCCATCACGTGGCAGTTGGCGCACGCCGCCGGATCATCGTGGAGGTAGGCAGTCCCCTTCGCGTACGAGATATTGAACAGTGCGAGTCCCGCGAACACCCCCGCCGCCGCCGCGAACAAAACAGCCGGGATTGATCTTTTGTCCGCCGTGGAGTACAAAAACCGTATCAACTCTAATTATCCAACAAGCAAGCCCCGGCTCCCTACCCCCCGCGAACACGGCGCCTGGGGACTCATTTTTCAGCCGTTCCTGGCGGCCGTCTGGCTCGCGGCGAACCCGGTTTGGCTCTACGTGCCAGCCTTGGGCTTGGTCTTGTGCGGATTCCTGATCCGGGAGCCGGCCGTGGTGTGGATCCGCCACAGCATCCTGTGGAAGAAGCCGGAATCCGCGGAATCCCGCGCCGCGGCGCGATGGACCCTGGCTGTGGGCGCCGCCGCGCTTGTGTGCGTCTTGTGCCTGTGGCAATCGCTCAGCCCGTGGCAGGCCTCGGTCCTGTTCGGATCCGGCGCCGCGCTCACCGCGGCGTCGGTGTGGCTGACGGTCCGGAATCAGCAGCGGTCGATCGTCCTGCAGGTCGTGAGCGCATGCGGACTCACCTCCACTGCGCCGCTCACGGCACTCGTTTCGGAAAGCGCCGTCCCACGATGGGCTTGGATCTTGTGGGTCGTCCTCACCGCCCACGCCATCGCCGCCATTCCCATTGTGCACGCCCGCCTACAATTCCGGGCCCGCAAGTCCTCGGCACCAGGACTTCGCTGGTCGGCTGCCGGACTTCAATGCGCGTCGCTCCTGGCGGCAGGCGCGCTGTTCGCAGGCGGATCCCACCTCTGGATCCCGGTATTGTTCTCCGCAACCGTCAACCTGTTGGAAGTGATCCGCCTGGCGAACCCACAGCACTTGGCAGAACCATTAAAGCGCGTCGGGCTCCGGCTCCTGTTGGTCTCCCTGCTCCATACGGTTCTCACCGTCGCCGCGATGAAGTATCCCTAAACCCGAATCAACTGGAAGCCCACGAGTCCTGCACCGGACGCCGCAACGTAACGGGGACCGGCAGCACCCGCATGGACGAGCCTGGACTGCTTCAGCATCTGCGGCAACGTATCGACACCCATGTATCCGCCGCGGTTGACGGCGGTTCGTCTTGGAGCAACGGCTCCGGGTGAGGATCATGCCCGGTCTCACAATTGATTAATGCGATTGCGCGACCGGACACATCCTTGACACTTTAGCCTGGATTCTTGCTTGACACTTATCAAGGGCGGGTGCGGCTCGATCTTCACCTTACACCT
>VFZX01000304.1 GCA_016871015.1 Acidobacteriota bacterium
CTTCAGGTGACGAACTTGGGTTAGTGGATCCAGCGGAATTCAGTTCAGCTCCGGCTTCTGCCCGGCACGGTCCTCGACAGCGGAGGTTCGTGGCAACGCGCCGCTTTTCGTCACGCCGGAGGGCTCGGGGGTGATCGTTGCCGAGGTTGAAGGGTTGGGACGGGCAGACTTGAGCGTCATTGCATACCTGCCCGAGATCACTGCCACACTCCCGTCGAACATACTGGGAGCAGGCTCGGAGACGGAGGCAGAGCTATCACTCACCAGCAGAGTGCTGAAGAACGCGGGCAGATCCGGCCCACTCGTGGTACCAACTGGCAGCGGGCCCTGGAGAGTGAACGTCCGCGCCTCTGATCCCGGCGTTGCCGCGCCGGCCGATGGTGGGATTCGCGCGTGCCAGTCGTCGGTTACAGATGCAGCCTCACCGGCCCGATTCGAGTGGAGCATGCCCGGCTTCAACCTGATCGTGCGGTGACTCCTCCTTCCGGCTGGCTGCCATCTTCTTCGCGAACTCAGCATGCTCCGGAGATTCGAGTCCACGCTTGACCGTATCCATCGCCTTCCTGGTCCACAAGTCCTCCGGCCGCAGCCACAAGCCCGGGAACACCCGCGACCGCATGATGCCGTCGGAATCCGGCTTGATCTCCTGATACTCCCCGTTCACAAGATGACGCCAAAGAACCCGCTTGCGGGTGGAATCCACCATCACGTACTCCAGCACACCCTCCCGGCGGTACAGCGACTCCTTAAACTTCAGCGCTCCTGGCAGGCTGAACCCGATAACCTCGACGGCCAATTCCGGAGCACCCGCCCCGTAACCGGTCTCCGTCTCGCTAGACTGGCCCCCGTACTTCGGAGAGATGCGGAGAAACAGCTCCGGCTCCGCGGCGTTGCGGTCTCCCATGAACCAGGTCGCGCTCAACCCGCACTGGCATCCGGGAGTCTTGCTCTCGTAGTGGCCGAGCCAGACACACAGACCCTGTTGCGCCTCCTGGTCGAGACGGAACTGTGCCCACTCCGGAGACGGATCCGGCTCCTCCACGCTACATGGATCCATCCACACCCGCCCACAAGTTCATCGTGTTCAATTCCTCCCGGCCGCATGCCTTCAAATAGCAAAACAACTGATTCCGGTAGGCAGCGTGGCCGCAGACCACCATGTTGAGGATCATCAGTCCGCGCGCGGCCACCGAGCCGAACATCTCGATCTCGCCGCGGAAGTCTTCGTCCGCCATTTCGCCGATCGCGGAGGCGTAGCCTTCTGACTGCGATTCGATGCTCTTCACGAGGGCGTCGAAATCCATTGCGGCACCGGCGGCTTCGGCTGCGCCCCAAGCGGCGGGATCAAACGCGCCCTTCCGGATCGCGGGCACCAGCGCTGGACCCATCATGGCCAGGTAGCGCAACAACTCGATCGTGCTGCGCCGCTTCGGCGTCGGCCGGTAGTCGAGCATCTCGGGCCGCACCTTGCCACACAGGGGCACAAGGATCCGCACTTCCTTCTGAAGGCAGGCAATGAGTTCTTGTTTCGTGAGTACCATAATCGGAGCCAGTATAACTCTCCGGTCACCGGTAAAAGGGAGCCCAGGTGATCCAGCGCGGACCATAGTGCGGCTCCTTGGCGCCCCGCTCGAGCGCACCCAGGTCGGGAGCCTTGCCCACGTATCCCTCGTTGACCGTCGGCAGGACGACGCCTGCGTCGATGGCACTCGATCCCGCCTTCAACCGGAAATTGATGTCCGGCGAATGATACACGTGATACCGGCGCGCCGGGTCCGGCGGCGCCAAGTTTTCAAAGATGCCGTAGTCGACCTCGATGCCGTGTGCCTCCTGCCCGGTCGCCTCGCGGAACTCGGCAAGCGACGCAAAACTGCGCGCACCACCACCCGGAGCGATCCAGTTGTACTGGTCCTTCACATTCCGGTTCGGACGGAAGCCGTTGTAGTCAGTGCTGTAGCTCTGCGTTGCGTTGGCCCAGGTCATGATCCCGCGGCCGATGTCGCGGCCGAGGAACAGGTTGTTGCGGAAGTGCGTGTTTGAATACGGCTCAGACGCGGTTTGCTCCGTGATCAACGTATTGTGGTAAGCGAAGATCCCGGCGGGCGCGGAGCTGAACTTGAACGCTCCGCCACCCGGCACGTGGTAGAGCAGGTTCCGGATAAAGTACACCGGACCGCCGAACATCGGCTGCGCACTGTAGCCATTGTGAGCCGCGTTGATTCCCCGGTTGTTGAACACGCGGATATTGTGTGTGCCGCCATCGGTCTCAATGAAGTCGTCGTTCGACAGGTGCACGTCATTGTTGTAGATATCGATCGACGACGCGCGCTTTTCCGGATCCTCGCTCGGCGGACCATACGTCGAGATGCAGAACGCGTCATGGAAGTAGGCTGCCGCGTTGTGCGCGATCACGTGGCCCGGCCCGTACACCTTCACGGCGAAGAAGCTGCGCAATTGGTGCGACGGGTAGATTCCCGCCGTACGCATTCCCGCCTGGTTCCAGCCGATCAGGCGCATCTGATCCTCACGCCCGAGGAACAGGTTGTCGGCGATGTAGAAGTCCCGCGAGTCGGCGCTCTCGGTCCAAACGCCCGCGCCCACGTCCTCAAAGCGGCAGTTGCGGACCGTCAACGCAACCGCCCCCATCACTTCCTTCTCACCCGCGAAGATGGCCACCTCGGTGTTTCGGAAGGTCAGCCCTTCAAAGATGTGGTGATGCGAGGCCATCACGTCGAACAATTTGTGGTTGCCCGCGCCGTCAAAGATCGCTTCGCCATCGCCCGCGCCTTTGATCGTGACCGGCTTCTCCGCCGTCCCCTTGAGCGATAGTGACCAGGACCCCGTGAACGGCGCGCTCAGCGGGTCCACGTAGTTCAGCCTGTCGGGACGATACAACCCCGCGTGGACCAGGATCGTGTCGCCGGGCTGCGCCTTCCGTGTCCGGACCGCGGTCCAGTCGCCGCGCCCTTCGCCGTAGTAGGCCGCCTTTAGACCGATGAAGCTCGGTTCCTGCTTGGCGCCCACGTGGTCTACAGGATACACGTGCAGCACGCGGCCGCCTGAGTACGATTTTGGCTCGGCGCGCGTCGACACCGTGACGCGCTGTTCCGGCGATCCGGTCAAACCGTCCGGATCGCGCATTGTGAACTCGCACTCGTAGCTGGTGGCCGGGTCGAGATTCAGGATGCTGCCCGCGAAACCGTGCGGCACGATGTAGTTCATGTTGTAGTTGTCGCGGTAGACGCGCTCACCGCCGATCCGCAACAGGGGCAGCGCGGAACGCCAGGCGCTGGTCCCTGCTTTGCGGAATCGGACCTCGACCGTCGCGTTCCGGTTGGCGTCTCCTTCGATCGCCCATTCGAATCCGAGATTCAGCAGCGTCGGGTGTTCGACATGAAACCGGCCGGGCCGGGCCGCATTGTCCTGAGCGTGAACCGCGGCGGCGAACAGGGTGAGCAAGAGTACGGAGCGCATAGTGGTAGGCTTCCCGACGATGTTAGCATCGGCACGATGAGACGTCTCGATCCCGCTCTGTGGCTCGCGCTCGCGCTGCCCTTCACCGCCGCCGCTCAGGAGACGATCCTGGTGCGATGCGCCCGGTTGATTGACGGCAGTGGAGCGCAACCGCTGCAGCCCGCGATGATCCTCATCAGCGGCGACCGGATCCGGGCGGTTGGCCAACGGCTCGAAGCCCCGGCCGGAGCCCGTGTGATCGACCTCGGCCGGGCCACGGTCCTTCCGGGACTGATCGATCTCCACACCCATCTCACCGGCGAAACGGGAATCCATTGGGAAGACGAGCTGGTCAAGACGACGCCGGGGCACGCGGCCATCTACGGTGTGAAGAACGCGCTCGACACGCTGCGCGCAGGATTCACCACGTGCCGCAACATGGGTCCGACCTGGCCCTTCACCGATGTCGACCTGCGCGATGCGATCAACGCAGGGGCCGTTCCGGGTCCGCGGCTGCAAGTGGCTGGCAACTACGTCTCGGCCACTGGAGGCGCGGGCGACGCGCGCCAGTTCTCCATCTATGTCGACGTGCCCGTGGTCCGCAACCTAGCCGACTCACCGGATGAGATCCGCAAGGCGGTCCGCACGAACTTCAAGCACGGCGCTGATTTCGTCAAGATCCTGGCCGCCGGCGCGGTGCTCTCCAAGGGAATCGCGCCCGGCGCCCAGCAGTACTCGGAGGAGGAGTTGCGCGCCGCGGTGGAGGAGGCCAACCGCTGGGGACGCCCGGTGGCCGCGCACGCGCACGGCACTGCGGGGATCGTCGCGGCGCTGAAGGCAGGGGTCCGCACAGTCGACCACGGGACGATGCTCAACGGTGAAGCCATCGAGATCCTCAAGGGGCGCAAGGCCTGGTACGCGCCGACGCTGCTGGTGGGCAAGCTGATCGTCGAACAGGGGAAGGCGCTGGGTGTGCCTCCCGCCGAGATCGAGCGCCAGAAGCAACTGGGCGCGCTGGCCGGCGCGAGCTTTGCGATGGCGCTCAAGGCCGGACTCGAGATCCCGTTCGCCACCGACGCCGGTGTGTTCGCGCACGGATTGAACGCACGCGAATTCGCGGTCCGCGCGCAGTTCGGCGAGAAGCCGATGCAGGCAATCGTCTCGGCAACACGCATCTCCGCGCGGGTGATGGGATGGGAGGACCGTGTGGGGTCGCTCGAACCTGGGAAGCTCGCCGACCTGATCGCTGTGGCGGGCGATCCGCTGGCTGATATTACTGAACTCGAACGGGTCCGGTTCGTGATGAAGGGCGGTGTGGTGTACCGCGATGAGTTGCGCTCGATCCCAACCCAATGACCCTAAACGGCAAGGGGTGGAGAGCGCCACGATGAGTTGTGCCCGATTCCAATACAATACGAATGACCGCCATGTTTCAGCTCAACAGACGCCACTTCTTTGAACGGTGCGGAGTGGGATTGGCCCACGCCGCCTTCGCATCCCTGGCCGGACAGGCCGCTTCCCACTTTTCGGGCAAGGCGAAGAGCATCATCTACCTGTTCATGGAGGGCGGACCCAGCCAGCTCGACCTGCTCGACTACAAGCCCAAGCTCAAGGAGATGGATGGACAGCTCGTCCCGCAGTCGCTGATCGAAGGCAAGCGGTTCGCGTTCATGGAGCGGATGGCGGCGCCCAAGCTGTACGGTCCGCGCACCGGATTCAAGCAGAGCGGCAAGAGCGGGCAGTGGATCTCCAACCGCCTGCCGGAGATTCAGGGAATCTCGGACGACATCGCGGTGGTCAACTCCGTGATCACGACTAACGTGAATCATTCGCCCGCGATGGTGATGGTCCACACCGGATCGATGGTGCCGGGCCGCCCCAGCCTGGGCGCGTGGCTGGTCTACGGACTTGGGAGTGAGGCGCGCGACCTGCCCGCGTTCGTCGCGATGACCAGTGGTCCGCGCGGTCCGCGCAACGGCACCGACATCTGGGGCAGCGGATTTCTGCCCACCACCTACCAGGGCGTGCCGTTCCTCAATGGTCCGGAGCCCGTGTTCAACCTGATGAATCCGCCGGGAGTGAGCACCGAACGGCAATCGCGCGCGATTGATGCGATCCGCGACCTGAATCAGCACCGGCTCAACGCGACGGGCGACCGTGAAATCGCGACCCGGATCGCATCCTACGAGATGGCGTTCCAGATGCAAGCGAGCTGCCCCGATCTCATGGACCTGTCCACGGAATCCAAGGCCACGCTCGACATGTACGGCGCGACGCCCGGCAAGGCGGGATTCGCCAACAACTGCCTGCTCGCGCGCAGGCTGGTGGAACGCGGCGTCCGCTGCATTCAGGTCTATCACACGGATTGGGACCACCACGGAAATATCGAGCGCAACCTCGACCGGCTGTGCCCCGAAGTCGACCGTCCCGCTGCCGCGCTGGTGCGGGACCTGAAGCAGCGAGGGCTGCTCGAAAACACGGTGGTCCTGTTTGGCGGTGAGTTCGGCCGCACGCCGATGCGCGAGGGATCCGACGGCGCCGCGGGACGCAATCACCAGATCGATGCGATGTCGGTGTGGGTGGCCGGTGGTGGATTCGCGGGTGGACGGACCGTGGGCAAGACAGACGAGCTAGGCTTCAAGCCGGTGGAGGATCCGGTGCATGTCCACGATCTGCACGCGACGCTGTTGCACCAATTTGGGCTGGACCACACCAAGCTCACCTACCGGTTCCAGGGCCGCGACTTCCGGCTCACCGACGTCCATGGACATGTCGTGAAGCGAATGCTCGCCTGATGCGCCGCCGTGAGCTGATCCTGTCCGGCGCCGCGGTGTTGGCTGCCGCCGCTCCCGGCAAGGTGCGGATCGGATGCCAGACGCGGAGCTACGGGGATCCACCGCGCGACACGCAGTCGCTGTATCCGCTGCTCGAGGACATGAAGGACGCCGGGTACGAGGGCTTCGAAACCAATTACGCCGTTCTCGACGGAACCGGCGACCGGGCGAAGGCGCGCGCGGAGATCGCACGCAGGACCCCGCTGGTGGGCCTCCACGTTGGGCTGCGGTGGAAGAGCGCGGAGACTGAGGCGGCCAACGAGGCCAATCTCCAACGCGCGATTCAAGGGACCACCGATCTTGGCGGAACCCACGTCATGATCAGCGGAGCAGCGCCCCGCGAGGCCTGGGGGCGGCGGCTGGACCTGCTGCGGAAAGCGGCCGCGGGAACCAGCATCCGGCTGTGCGTCCACAACCACATTGAGGAGACGCGCGGCCGGTTCGCCGAGATGCGGCACGTGGCGCAGAACAGCCAGCCCGGCGCGCTCTGGTTCTTCTTCGACATCGGACACGCGGCTGTGGCGGGTGCGGACGCGGCGGCGTTCGTACGCGAGTTCAGCGGGCGCATCGCGGGATTCCACATCCGCGACCGGGTAGGAGACGATCAGGTTCCGATGGGCACGGGCAAGGTGGACCTGGTGGGTGTGGCGCAGGCGATCCGTGACACAAGCTGGAGCGGCTGGGTGATCGCTGAGCTCGAAGGCAATCCGGTTCCGGGTGTGACGCCGCGGCAGAATGTCCGGGCAGCACGCGAGTTCGTCAGGACCCGGATGAAGCTCGGTTAGCCTTGGCGAGCCAAAACCGGAACATGGCGGCGAAGTCGCGCGCGAGCGGCTCGGTCTGAAGCTGTTCGACGGTGAACTTCATCTTGCGCTTCCAGTTGGGATACTGCCAGGTGGTGCCGGGCATGTTCTGCTGGTCCTGTTCCTTGGTGAGGTCCTCTTGATTCAAGGTCATCAACATGGAGGGCGTCGAGACCAGGAAACCGGTGATGGCACCGTGCAGCTCGCCGGTCAATTCCGTGCTCGCCGCGGCCAGACCGGGATCCACCGGCGGGAGCAGGCCGGCTTCTTGCAACGCGGAGGCCATGCGCCGCTTGTCCTCGGAGCGGTACCAGCGCGCCTGCTCATAGGAGTGGTCATCTGGCAGCAGCCCGAGCGAACGCCGGGTCTCGATGTCGCGGCCGGACCAGAATCCGGCAAGTGTTGGCAGGTCGTGCGTGGTGGAGGAGACCAGCGCCTGCGCCGGATAGTCACGCGCCGGAATCATCGATCCGTCGCCCCGCTTCTCGAAATAGAACAAACGGTAGCTGAGGATCCCAAAGCGGTTGAGCGCCTCACGCATGTAAGGCTCGACGGTGCCCAGGTCCTCGCCGACGATCAATACTTGGTTGCGGTGGCTCTCGAGGGCGATGATGGGCAGCAAATCCTCGTAGTAATCCTGAACGTAGGCGCCCTCCGTGGCGTCATGGCCTTCCGGGATCCAATAGAGGCGGAACAGCCGCATCACGTGATCGATCCGCAGCGCCCCGCCGTGCCGGGCGAACTTGCGGATCGACTCGGCGAACATCCGGTAGCCATCCTCGCGATGTGCCTCGCGTGCGGGTGGCGGAAACGACCAGTCCTGTCCCTTAGGCGAAAAATCATCCGGCGGCGCGCCCACGCGGCAGCCATCGACGAAGAACCGGCGGTTGGCCCACAACTCTGATCCGCAGCTATCGGTGGCGAGCGGAAGGTCGTGGAACAGTCCGGTCTCCAGGCCCCTGGCGCGTGCGTAGGCCTGCGTTTCGGCGGCCTGGGCGTCGAGCAGCCACTGGACATACTTGTGGTATCCGATGGCGTGCCGGTACGACGTGCGGAACTGCTGGACCGCGGGCGAATCGGGATCACGGTACTTTTCGGGCCAATCGGGCCAGATCCAGACGTCCGGATCCTGCGCGTGCAGATATTCATCGAGCGCGCAGTAGGTGGCGTAACGGTCGAGCAGTTCGCCCTCACGCTCAACGAACGCCAGGTACTCCTGGGCACGCGCGGAATCCGTTGCGATCTCCTCGCGCTCGAAGTGATCCCACAGAAGTTTCAGGAACCGCTGCTTGAGCCCGGCGGTCTTCTCATATTCGACGAACTCGCTATTGTTGGCCGCTTCGATCAGGCTCACGATGGAGGCATGACGCCGCAACGCACGCGCAACCAGGCAGCTCTTCATCTCGGGTGCCGCGTCGACATCGAGATAGATGAAGTTGCGGTAGAACGTGCTGTTCGGAAGGTAGGGACTCGTGTTGAACGGCTGCCGGTTGTGAATCGCGTGGAGCGGATTGAGCGCGATGTAGGCGCCACCGAATCCGGCGACCCAATCGATGAGCCCGCGCAGCGCCGTGAAGTCGCCGCAGCCCCAGGTTTGCGCACTCCGGACTCCGAACAGGCTCACCGCGAGCCCTGCGCGCCGTTCTCCGCGCTGGAGCGAATCGGGCAGCCACGCCTTGTCCGGACACACGATGATGCGGATCTGCGCCGTGCGATCGCCCGCGGTCAAATCCGCCGAGTGGTAGCCGGCCGGCAGCGGTTCGGGCAGGGTGATGACGCCGTCCTCAACATCGAGCTCGAAGCCCCGCGTCAAGCCCTCTTCCAGGCGCAAGGAGACGGAGACCCTGGCCTCGGTAGTCCGCACCGTGACCCGCACCGCTCCGGCACTTTCGAGCACCACCAGCACCGGACCAGCAAGCCGCGACTGCCGCGAAGCCCTTCTCGATTCCAGGGCTTCGCTCAGCTCCTCCGCGGAATCGCAGGGGATTCCGAGCGGCCGCAGAATCGCCTGCCGCATCGCGTCGGAGGTCTCATGGTATTTGCCGTCGATCGCCCAATAGCCCGGCGTGATTCCAAATTCCTTGGACGCTTGAGCGAGTGCGTCCGGCAGCGAAACGGCTGTCATGCTTGGAGGAGGTCTTTCCAGTGTAGCGCCTATGGGATAATGATTACTTATGGACTTGCGGGAATACCGGCCCGAGCTCGGGCATGTTGAGGGGCTGTTCGACAAGATTGACGCGGAAAAACAGGAGTTTGGCGACGATTCCATTGTCCTGACCACCGTGGACAAGGCCATCAACTGGGCGCGCAAGAATTCGATCTGGCCGATGACGTTCGGCCTGGCCTGCTGTGCGATCGAGATGATGGCAATGAGCGCGGCGCGGTTTGACATCTCGCGTTTTGGCGCCGAGGTGTTCCGGGGCTCGCCGCGGCAATCCGACCTGATGATCATCGCTGGACGCGTATCGAACAAAATGGCGCCGGTGATCCGCAAGCTGTACCAGCAAATGCCAGAGCCGCGCTGGGTGATCTCGATGGGCGCCTGTGCGACGTCGACCGGCGTGTTCTCGAACTACGCGCTGATCCCGGTGAACCAGGTGATCCCGGTGGATGTTTACGTGCCAGGCTGTCCGCCGCGGCCGGAGCAGTTGATCTACGCGATTACGCTGCTGCAGAAGAAGATCGAAGCCGAGCGCGGAACCACGCTGCGCGTTCTGAACCTGGACTAGCCCATGAACCGCCGCTCCTTTCTCGCCGGTTCGCTGTTGGCCGGGTCCGCCGCTGCACAAGCGCCGCGCGACTGGTCGGGACGCAATCCGGTCCGCTATCCCGATCCCGACATTATTTCGCTCGACAAGCGGTTCGACAATTACAAGCTCGGCAACACGCCGATCCAGCGGTTGCACACGGGCACGCTGTGGGCCGAGGGTCCGGCATGGAATGGCGTGGGCAAATATCTCATCTGGAGCGATATCCCGAACAACCGCCAGATGCGG
>VFZX01000305.1 GCA_016871015.1 Acidobacteriota bacterium
CCGAGAAGTGGGCACGCAAGGCGGCGCCAGGTGAGGATCGTCAGACACTCCCCGAATGACGCGGAGCAACACAGGCCCCGCCCCGGGCCCGGGCTGCGCCCGGCCCGGCTGGGCGCGCCTGACTCCAGTCGCCCTTCGGGCTCCTTACGTCACGCGCGCCGGGGAAAAGGCCCCATTTTCTCCGAAAATGGGGCGTTCAGGAAACCAAGAAATCCGGAATATCGAGGTATTGACAATCGCGCGGAGAAGGTGTAAGGTGAAGATCGAGCCGCACCCGCCCTTGATAAGTGTCAAGCAAGAATCCAGGCTAAAGTGTCAAGGATGTGTCCGGTCGCGCATGGAGGAGACCCGAATGAACAAGAGAGGATGGATTCCCGTAATAACCCGTATCCTGCACGACAAGCGAGGGCAGGATATGATCGAGTACGCTTTGCTGGGCGGTTTCATCGCGGTGGCTGTAGCCGCGGTGTTTCCGATGGACATCGCTCCAAACATCAGCAAGACGTTTTCGAAGGTGTCGAACCTGCTCGGCCAGGTCTAATCACTGGCCGAGATACTTTTTTAGATCCGGATTGAGCTGCGCCTGCACGTCAGGCTTGTCGAGGTCCTCTTTCAGGACCAGACGGGGAGCCAGGTTGTTCATCTTGACAACCGCCTGGCCCCGCAGCTTCGCTATGGCCACCCGCACGGAGTCCTCGCCCATCTTGAACGGATGCTGGACCACAAGAGAATCGATGACCCCTTCGCGCAAATCCTGAAGCAGGGTCGGGCTCCAATCGAATCCAACCAGTTTGAGCTTGGCCTTGCGGCCCTTGACCGCCTGGCTGGCTCCCACCGTGCTCGACTCGTTCGAGGCGAACATGCCGTCCAGATCCGGGTGGGCCGTCAGCATGTTCTCTGACACGGCAAGTGACTTGGCGAAATCGGCCAGGCCGAACTGCTTGTCGGCGATCCGGATGCCGGGGTACTTCTCCTTGACCGCCTCTTCAAATCCGCGCTCGCGCTCCATGGTGGAGGCCGCGCCCGGTTGTACCGCCACGATCACCACTTTGCCCTTTCCGTTGAGGGCCGCTGCCATCCGGTCAGCCGCCATTCGGCCAGCAGCATAGTTGTCGGTGGCGACTTGCGAAACGAACTCCGCGGTGTCGATTCCCGAGTCGAAGATCACCACTGGAATTCCGGCCTTTGACGCCCGCTCAACCACCGCGACCATGATCTTCTTGTCAATCGGCGCGACACAAATCGCGTCGAGCCGCCGCGTCATCATGTTCTCCATGATCTGGATCTGGCCGGCATAGTCGGTCTCGCTCGTCGGCCCGTTCCACTGGATCTCGACGCCCGCATCCATCGCCGCCTTGGCCGCGCCCGCATGGACCGACTGCCAGAACAGGTGCGCTCTGCCCTTGGGGATCACGCCGATCGTGGTCTTGCGTTCCTGGTTGCACCCGGCGAGTGAGAAGAAAAGGGCCAGCGCCGAAGCGCCGGCCCAGATTCGGAAATGCATGTGGTGGTTACGGCAGCGCCGGTTCGGCGATCGTGTAGTTCACATCCAGCGACTTGAGGAACTCGACCAAGTCCGCCACCTCAGCATTGCTCAGGTTGGCGGCCTTCAGGTTCGTCGTGTCGAGCCACTTGTTCTTCTTGCCGCCCTTGACCATGACGTCGACGGCCTGTTCGAGAGTGGCCGCGCTTCCGTCGTGGAAGTAGGGAGCCGTCTTGGAGATGTCGAGCAGGGTGGGCGTCTTGAACGCGCCGCTCTCCTTCTCGTCCTTGCTGATTGCGCCGCGGCCCATGTCGGGCTTGGGCGCGTCCATTCCGATTCCCACGTTGTGGAACTGCTGGTCGGTCAGCAGCAGGCCGTCGTGGCAGTTGGTGCACTTGGCCTTCTCGCTGAAGATCTGATATCCGCGCTTGGCCCCGTCGCTCAGCGCCGCCTGGTCGCCACCGCGGAACTTGAACCATGCCGAATCCGTGCTCACGATGGTCCGCATGAACGATGCGAGCGCGGCGGCGAAGTTTTCCTTGGTGATGGGGCCGGGTCCGAACGCGGCTTCAAACGCTTTCTTGTATCCATCGACACCGGCTGCGCGCGCGACACACTCATCCACGGTCGGACGCCCGTCCTTGCCCGTGCAGCCCATGTTGCCGCCACCCATCGCACCCAGCACCTGCCGTTCGAGCGACGGAGCCCGGCCGTCCCAGTAGAGCTGCTTGTAGTAGCCCACGTTCCACATGGTCGGCGCCGCGCGGGTGAGCTTGGCTTCATAGGCGCCAACGGCCTTGGCGAGACCGTCCGTCAGGCCCTTTTCCTTCACGTGGCAGGAGTAGCAGCTCCTAGACTGGTCGCCGGACACACGCTTGTCGTAGTACAGCATGTGGCCCAAGTCGACCTTGGCCTTGGTGATCGGATTGTCGGCCGGGATCTCCATGTCGGAGTATCCGGGCACGGAGGGCGCCTTGTAGGGCGCGGCTTCCTTCTTCGCTTCTTGCGGAGCCGGGGCGCAGGCGGTAAAAACTGCGAACGCACCGGTAACGGCGATGATTCTGAATCGGTTCATGGTCTCTCCCAGTGAATTTTAACCACGCACGCTCGCGGCGGGAATCTTGCGAGCGAGATCTTCCAGTTCGGCGCGGCTTTCGCTTCCGATCGTGAAGCAGTCCACGCAATCCAGCGACAACGCGAATTGCAGGCACTCGTCCACCTTGTTGCGCAGCCGTCCAGCGCCGAGGATCTTCATTCCGATGACGCCCTTGCCCTTGGCCTTCATCTCCTTGAGCACGGAGATCACTGTTGCCGGATCGGCGTCCATGGCCACCTGCGCCGGATTGATCCGCGCCAGGTCCACTTCCACCCAGTCGGAATTGGCAGCGGCACGCAGAGCGTCGATCTGATGGCAGCTCGTCCCCTTCGTGCGGACGATGCCTTTTTCCTGCGCCTCGGAAATCACTTCCATCGCGCCCTTCTTGCGCTCGGGCCAAGTCCCATCGAGCATGCAGTGCAGCAACAGGATGTCGATGTAGTCGGTGTTGAGCTCGCGGCGGAAACGGTCGAGGTCGGCGCGCATTTCTTTCGCCGTGTTGGCGTGCGTCTTCGACAGGATGGTCACCTTGTCGCGCGGGATGCTCTTCAACGCCTCGCGCAGGTGCGGATGCGACCCGTACTGGTCCGCCGAATCCCAGAAAGTCACGCCCTGATCGAGCGCGGCTTTGAACAGATTGGCCATGCCGCCCATTCCCAGCTTCTTGGTTTGGTTCGAGCTGCCGCCGCTGCCATTGGTACCCGTGCCCATGGCCAGGCGGCTCAGTTCGACTCCCTTGGGCCCGAGCTTGATCCGGTCCGAGGCCATCTTCTTGGCGGGACTGGCGAACAGGTGGTGCGGGAAGGCGGTGAGGCTCACCGTCCCAGTGGTCTTTGTGAGGAAGTCTCGGCGATCCATGGCGCTACCTTACCATATAATGACGCCTATGCGTACGGTACTCGTCATCTTTTTGGCGGCAGGGCTCGCCGCCGCCCCTCCCGTGGTCAAGGATCCGTCGAAAACGGGACTCGACCCAGCCCGGTTGGCCCGGATTCCGGAGCGGCTGCGCCAGTTCGTCGACTCGGGCAAGGCCGCCGGGTTCGTGACGCTGGTGGCCCGCAACGGCCAGATCGCCGCGCTCGACGCAACCGGCTACACGGACATGGAAACCCGCGAGCCGATGAAAGCCGACAACATCTTCCAGATTCACTCGATGACCAAACCCATCGTGTGCGCGGGCGTCATGATGCTCGCCGAAGAAGGGCGGCTCTCGCTCACCGATCCCATTGAAAAGCACCTGCCTGAATTCCGTGGGCTCATGGTGCGGACTGAATCCGGGGCGCTGCGCCAGCCCGTCCGGCCCGTGCTCATCCGCGATCTCATGACACATACCTCCGGGATGATCCTGAATCCTCCCGCGGGCATCGGCGAGTTGCACGGCGCGCTCCACAAGCCGCTCTCCGAGGTGATCCTGGTCGCTTCCCAACAGCCGCTCAGCTTCGATCCTGGCACGCGCTGGCAATATTCGAACATGGGCATCGCGGCGCTGGCGCGCGTGATTGAGGTCCACTCGGGGATGGCGTTCGAGAAGTTCCTCGAAGGGCGGATCTTCAAGCCGCTTGGCATGGTGGACAGCTATATTTTCCCGCCCCGGGAGAAGTTCCACCGCATGCCCACCGCCTACGTGCTCCGGGACGGCAAGACGGTCAAGTACACCACGGATCCCCTCGGCGAGGGCAAGATGAAGTTCCGCGAAGGCGCGCGGTACTCTCTGCCGGAAGGCGGAATCTATTCAACTGCTACCGATCTGTTCGCCTTCTACCAACTGATGTTGAACAAGGGCACCTACAACGGCGTCCGCCTGTTGTCGCCAGCCTCGGTTGAATTGATGACGGCCAACCACACGGGGGATCTCCGCACGTCGCAGCTGGGAGCCGGCTGGGGCTTGGGCTGGTACGTGATCACCGGGCCGGCGGGACAGCTCTCATCTGCGTCGCTGGGAACGTTCGGGCACGGAGGCCGCTACGGAACCTACTGCCTGATCGATCCGGGCAAGAAGCTCATCGGCATTTTTCTGATCCACCGCGAAGGCGGATCCGACGAGCGGCTCGCGTTCAGCAGCCTGGCGTACAGCGCGGTCACCGAATAGCTGGGCCTGTCTCTCCTCAAACCGGCGCTTCTCCAGGCGCGGCTTGCGGAACCCCGCCAGTTGTACGGGACTGGTGACGGCGCGTCCGATTCCGCGGAACACCGTGCGGAAAACACGCGCGGCCCGCCCCGGCCGGCTGATCTCCACTTCAGCGGCGGGCTTGGCCCGGTACATCGCTCCCCACGTTTCCGTCGGAGAGGCGTCCTGGTAACGGATGGATGGGATCCGGGGTTGAGCCCACAGCGAGCAGGCGGCAGCTAAAGCGAGTGTGAGACGGATCATCTGTATCAAAAGTACGTGGATCCGCCGCCGGTTTCGATCAGGCGAACCCCCTATCCGGCCCGCGGTGAAAGACCAACTGCCGCCCTCAGGTTACCGGGTAGCCAAGCAGGGCCGTGGCGATTCCTCGGGCTTTGGTTCGTAGCTGTTACCAAGTACTTGGAACCACTTGGGTTTTCGATCAGGGAAACACCCTAGAAGGCCGCGCCCAAAGACGGTGTGGTATACTCGAAGAGTTCGCATCCCCGCGGACGCCATCCGTGCGTCCGTACGCATTCCCCGAGGACAACCATGCCGAAGCTGAAGACCCACAAAGGCGCCGCCAAGCGCTTCAAGAAGACAGGTACTGGCAAAATCAAGCGCCGGATGGCATTTGCGCGCCACATTCTGACTTCAAAGTCCCGCGGCCGGAAGCGGAAACTGGGTACCGCCACGATTCTTTCCGACGCCAACGTCGCCGCAGTGCGCGACATGCTGCCCTATTGAGGCGGCGCGGCGCTGACGGAGCCACCGCACGTGCCCGTTCAGCCCGAAATTACACCATTCGACAGGAGTAAAACGTGCCAAGAGCAAAACGCGGGACCGGAAGACGGGATTACCGCAAGAAGACACTGAAGGCAGCCAAGGGCTACTTCCTTACCAAGAGCAAGCTGAACCGGTCCGCGCAGGAAGCGGTTGAAAAGGCGCAGCGTTACGGCTACATTGGGCGCAAGCAGAAGAAGCGGACTTTCCGCTCGCTGTGGGTGATCCGGATCGGCGCCGCCTGCCGGAACCACGGGCTGTCCTACAGCCGGTTCATGGCTGGACTCAAGAAGGCCGGGCTCGACCTGAATCGCAAGATCCTGGCCGACATGGCGGCCAACGACGGCGTCGCGTTCGGACAACTGGTGGAGCGAGCAAAGACCGCGTAAGACAAAGAGAGGGGCGCAATGGAATCTCTGGAAGCGCTGGAATCCAAGATCCGTAAGGCAGTCGAGCTGGTGGGCCAGCTCCGCACTGAAAACGAGGGCCTGCGCCAACAGGTGGCCTCTGGTGGAGCCGCCCAAAAGCGCGTGGAGGAATTGACCGACGAGTGCCAGGCGTTGCGCAACGAACGGGAAATCGTCCGGAAGCGCCTGGAAAAGCTGTTGGACGCGATTGACCAGGTGAACGCGGGCTGACGCCGTGGAAGAATCGGGCGCGAAGAAGCAGGTCCGGGTCACGATCCTGAACCAGAGCTTCACGCTGCTCACTCTGGGTGATCCACGCGAGATGGAGGATCTCGCCCAGCAGGTGGACGACCTGATGAATTCGATCGCCCGCAAATCTCCGAATCTGGACTCGACACGGGTGGCAGTGTTCGCCGCGCTTCATTTGGCCGACCAGTTGCGCAACCGTGAAGCCACGGTGCAGGATAAAATGCGGGAGATGACAGGGATCCTCGAACAAATCCTCGGGCAGTAGAAGACCATGGCCCCCCAGGCGGATCCCGAAGTCACACGCACCTTCGCCACGCCCACCGGAGAAACGCCCGCCCCGCCCGCGGTCTTCGTCGCCGGGACTCTGATCGCCGGCCGCTACCGGATCGCCAACCAAGCCGGACGCGGTGGCATGGGACAGGTCTACCGTGCCGAGGACACCAAGCTCGGCCACGACGTGGCGCTGAAGTTTCTGCCACCGGATCTGTGCGGCGACGGCGCCGCGCTAGCCCGGTTCCACCGGGAAGTACGCGTCGCCCGGCAGGTGGCCCATCCCAACGTCTGCCGGATGTTCGACGTCGCCGAGCACCAAGGCCGGCACTTCCTGGCGATGGAGTACGTCGACGGCGAGGATCTGGCTTCCCTGCTCCGGCGTATTGGACGCGTTCCCGCCGACAAGGGCGTCGACATTGCGCGCCAGATCTGCGCGGGACTCGCCGCCGCGCATGCCCAGGGGATCCTCCATCGCGACCTGAAGCCCGCCAACATCATGCTCGACTCGCGGGGCAAGGTCCGGATCACCGATTTCGGACTCGCCTCGGCCGCCCGTGACATCGGCGCCGCCGAAATCCGCTCCGGCACTCCCGCCTACATGGCTCCGGAGCAGTGGCGCGGCGAGGCGGTGAGCCAGACCAGCGACATTTACTCGCTGGGGCTGGTGCTCTACGAGATGTTCACTGGCAAGCGCGCGGTCAGCGAGGACGGCGACCGGACCACCTCGACCGACGCTTCCGCGGTCATCCGGGACCTGGATCCGATGATTGACCGCGTCATCCGGCGGTGCCTCGACCAGGATCCGGCACGGCGTCCGGCAAGCGCGCTCGAAGTGGCCGCCGCCCTGCCCGGCGGAGATCCGCTGGCCGCGGCCCTCGCGGCGGGCGAAACGCCTTCGCCTGAAATGGTCGCGGCCGCGGGCGGACGCGCCGGTGAGATGACCACCGTGAGCGCGGTTCTCGCACTGGCCGGGGTAGTGGGGCTGACGGCGCTGGTTATCGCTCTCTCGGCGGGGACCAGCCTCTACAGCCAGCTTCCCGCGGAGAAGGATCCGGCCGTGCTTGCCGACACGGCGGAGAAAGTCATGGCCAGCGCGGGAGCGGAAGAAGCCATTGTCCACCATGGATTCGGCCACGATGAGCCGGTACTCATGAGAGCCTCGCGCGATCCCGGACTTCGAGAGGCCCTCCGCACTGGCATTCCCGCAACCCTTTACTTCTGGTACCGGCATTCGATGATGCCCAGGGCTGCCTCGCGGCAAGTTTATTTCACCTATACCGATCCGCCCATGATGATCCCTGGCGAGGCGCGGCTGAAACTCGACGTGCGTGGCCGGCTGGTGGAATACGAATCCGTCCCGGAGCCTCACGTCGAGCCTGGCGCGGCTCAACCTGACTGGAAACCGCTGCTAGCCGCCGCTGGAGTAAAGCCCGAACAGTGCGCCCCGGCCGATCCCGACCGGACGCCTCCACAGTTTGCCGCGGTCCGCGCCGCCTGGACCACGCCGCATCCCGACCTGCCCCAGCAGTCCATGCGGATCGAAGCCGCCGCCGTAAACGGAGTTCCCGTCTGGTTCCATGTCTTCTATCCGCCGGATGCCCCACGCCGGACCGGAGACCGCCGTCCCCCAGGACGCAGGCTGGTGGGGATCCTGCTGGTCACGGGGCTGACCACCATCGTGTGTCTGGCGGCGCTGTTCCTGGCCCGGCGGAACCTCCGGCTGGGACGCGGTGACAGGCCGGGCGCGAGGAAAATCGCCAGCTTTGCTGCATTGTGTGAACTCGCGGCCCAGGTGATGTCCGCCGACCACTCCTCGGTTCTCCCGGCCGAATTTCCCGTACTGTACGAATCGGCCGCAGCCGCGCTCATCACCGGCGCCGCGGTCTGGATCCTCTACATCGCGCTCGAACCCTATGCCCGCCGATTGTGTCCCCGGCTGCTCATTTCTTGGAACCGGCTGCTGGCGGGCGGATGGCATGACCCGATGGTGGCGCGAGACGTCCTGTGCGGCGGCTTGCTTGGGTTGGCTTGCGCGGCGGCCACGTTCGCAGGAGACGCCCATGCCGCTTCGGCGCCGTTCCGGACCGTCTCGCCGCTGATTCTATCGAGCAACTGGCAGGCGGCGGCTACGCTGGCGGGCTTCGCGGAGCGGGCGCTCGCCGGTGGCATGCTGCTGTGCCTGTTCTACCTGCTGCTGTTCGCAGCCGTCAGGCGGGAATCGTGGGCAGCGGCCTTGTTCGCAGTGGTGGCGCTGGGCATCCTCCTGGTCTCAGGTCCGCCCAGATGGCCGCTCTGGCCACTCGTTAGCGCCGTGTCGATCACGCTGGCGTTGTGGAGATTCGGAATGCTCGGTGCGGTTTCCTGGCTGCTTTACTGGACTCTGCTGATCTCGTTCCCGGTGACGATGGATTTCCAGCGCTTCTACGTGCTTCAGGGTTGGACAGGAGTGGCGGGCGTCGCGATTGTGAGCTTGGTGGCCGCCAACCGGGCTGTGGCCGGCGGCCTGTTGTCGCGGCTGCTTCCGGACTAAGGCTACTGGGAGCGGTACACGGTGGCCGCCGATGAAGCGCCCACGCTCAAGTCGGCGTAGGCTTTCGCGGCCGCGCACGTCGAGGTGACTTCGGCGCTCGACAGCAGGCTGACCGTGATGCCCGGCAGGGTCGATCCCGACGCGGTGCCCACGGAGGTCACCGTGAACGCGGTGATTCCCATGGTGGCTCCCTTCAGAACCGCATAGTGGCTCGAGGTGTCCACCGACACGTCACTGTCGTATACAAGCGCACAGAACTTTTTGCCCGCCATGCCCTGGATCTCGGTGGTCCTCATCGGGAACACGTCGTCGATCTTGTCAAGATTGTTCTCGTTCGAGGCGGCCCCGGTCGCCGTCAGGAGCTCGGCCATCGTAAACGTGGCGCCGTTCTGCTGGCTGGTCTGGGGATCCGGACTGGTGAACCGGAACAGCCCCTCGTCACCGGTTTGCCCGGTCGGCAGCGTGAGCGGGCTGTAGGGGAGGATGTTGAGGCCGCGCGTAAACAATTGCGTGCGGACATACAGGTTGGCGATGTCGTCGTTGACACAGCGCGCCGAATTGGAGTTGCCGCACTTTACCGGATTGCCGGAAAGCGTCTGGATCACCGACAGCCCATTGTCAATGGTGTCCTCGTCGATCAGGATCATCTCCACCGGATCGGAGGCCGGAACAAGAGTGACGCTGGCCGTGGCGTTGACCGTCAGTGAATTCCGGTTGACCAGGCCCATGAAGAAGGTGGGCAGCACCGCCGTGCCAGTCATGGAATAGACGTTGCCGCTGTTGCTCAACGGGGAAACCGAGCGCGAGCTCGTGAGCAGGTAGCCAGTTGGGAAGTTCGCCGCGAAAACCGAAGACGCCGTGCTCGACCTGGCGTCGGAAGGCGCCCGTACTCCAGCCATCAAAGCCCCGTCCACGGCTGACTGCAGCCGCGACCGGACCATCATCACGAGCACGCTGTCCACCGCCAGCCCCCCAGCCGCCGTGAACGCCAGTATTCCGGCGGCCATCCATACCGCCGCCAACCCCTTTCTTTTCGTGTTTGTTTTTAGCATGTTTTCTCTCCTGTCCGTTAGCCCAAGTTCGTCACTGGACCATCGATTTCAGCGATTTTCGAGGTTTCAGTC